>NZ_JAHGAD010000007.1:0-308357 GCF_030248375.1 Vibrio sp. B181a
ATCCGTTGCGGAAATAACGCTTTCTATACGGCCTTTTGCCACCTTTCAGGCAGCCTACCACCTTCTTTCATTCCAAAAGAAAGTATGCATGCTAGCACTTATCTTTATGAAACAAATAGAAAATCAGTATGAATCTGTGTGCTCACACACGCAATTAGATGGCGAAGTGACGCCTAATTCTTAATGAGAGGCTAAGTTTATAAAACTGTATAAACAACCAGTCAAATTAGAAAATGAAAAGTCAGTTTTTACTTAGCGTCAAAGAGCATATGATCTCGCGTCACTATGCGAAGAAAACCATTGAAACCTACCTGTTTTGGATCAAACGCTACATTGTCTTCCACCAGCTAGCTCACCCTTCCAAACTTTGTGAAGACGATGTTGAACGCTTTCTAAGTCATCTTGCCATTGATGAAAAGGTAGCAGTGAAAACGCAGGCACTTGCATTAAACGCCATCTCATTTTTATATCGAGAGTACTTCCAGATGCCACTTTCATTGAATATGAGATTTCAAAAATCACTCACTGAGAAAAAACTGCCCGTTGTGTTAACAAGAGACGAAGTGAGACGCTTTGTTCAGCATATTGACCCCAAATACAAACTCCATATTCAACTATTGTATGGTTCTGGCCTGCGAATCATGGAATGCTTACGACTAAGAATTCAAGATATTGATTACGACTACGGTGCGCTTAGAGTGTGGCAAGGAAAAGGTGGTAAGAATAGAACGGTCACATTAGCGAAAGAGCTACATGAACCACTAAAAGCACAGGTCAATATAACGAGAGATTATTATCAGAAAGACCGTCATATGGGCGGTTATGCTGGTGTTTATATCTCTGATGGACTTCGAAGGAAGTACCCTGGCGCAGAATTGGATTTCAACTGGCACTTTCTCTTCCCATCAACCAAATTAAGTATAGATGCAGATACTGGTGAGTTTAGGCGGCATCATGTCAATGAGAGTGCGATACAAAGGGCTGTCAAACGAGCGGCAAAAGACGCGGGAATAGAAAAGTCTGTCACTTGCCATACGCTTAGGCACAGCTTTGCTACCCACCTTCTTGAGTCAGGAGCCGACATACGAACCGTCCAAGAGCAACTTGGGCATACCGATGTGAAAACGACTCAGATCTACACCCACGTGATCGAACGCGGCGCAGGAGGTGTATTAAGTCCCTTATCAAACCTATAGAGACACAAAAGCCACCGAGTTATTAGACGTAACTCGGTGGCTTTAACAATATAACGTCTTAGTGACGCTCGCCCAGTTTGACGTTACCTTTAGAATCAAACCAAAGTGCTTGAGCGCGACGTCGACCGATTAGAATTGGCCCATCGTCATAGAACAGGAAGTTCTTCCAGTGTTTCTTGAAGGTAGACCACTTTGTCTCAATTACGTTGTACTTCTCATAACAAAAGTACACCGTCACATCGTCTTGCCAATCAATAAACGCTGCGACCTCTTCCGGTAGCTCAGGTTCATCGGCTTCCCAAGCCGCCATCCAATCGACTTCTTCGGACCAGTTCGACTCTTTCATCGGCCAGTCTGACGAGCTCAAACGGTCCATATCCGGACTTTGGGCACTAATATTCTCTTTCCAGAACTGCGCTGCGCGGGCTTGGCTCATCGGCTTGATAAACTCGAGCTCTTCCTCTGGCATTGGCATTGACTGGTGAGTAAAAATCCATTTTCTTTGGTATTCGTCCAAAGGCAAATAAGACATTCAGTCTCCTTTCTTACGACTTCAGCCAACCTTTCTCGGTGGCTTCTTCAATCAGTTCTTTAGCTTTGTCCCATAGCGTGACAGAACCAAATTCAATTCTTTTATTGATGGTTAACGCTTGCTCTCGCGTGACACCATGTTCTTTCCAACTTTGACCATCGTTATGGTAGTTGAGTAGCATCGGGATAAGGCGATCTAACGCTTTAGCGTATTTCGCATCATCACTTTGTGCCGCCTCAAACTCTTTCCACAGAGCAAACAGTTCATCACCTTGATCGCTCGGCAACATACCAAACAAACGCTCTGCGGCTTTTAATTCTTTTTCTTCTTGCTCTTTTGAAGCTGCGACATCATAAACAAAGGTATCGCCTGCGTCGATCTCTACGACATCATGGATAAGCAGCATTTTCATAACTCGAGCAATATCGATGGGTGCATTTGCGTGCTCTTGCATTAATACCGCCATCAATGCAACGTGCCAACTGTGCTCGCCACTATTCTCTAAGCGTCGATCTGCACTCTTTACACGAGTACGACGAAGTACGCTTTTCAGTTGGTCCAGTTCAATAATAAGCGCTAACTGCTTTTCCAATCTTTCCATTTATCGAGCCTCTGCTGTCCAGTTTGGGTTGGTCAACGATGTCAGCACATGGTCTCGCCATTCACCGTCGATCAACAAATAATCCTTTGCGTACCCCTCTCTTTCAAACCCGACATGCTGTAGTACCGCCTCACTGCGCTTGTTATGTGGCATATAGCCCGCCTGAATTCGGTGTATCTTTTGCACATCAAACATGTAATCACAGGCCATTTTTAACGCGCGACGCATATAGCCATTTCCCTGCGCGTCTTCTGCAAGGGAGTAACCCACGTTGCAGGCATGAAATGGAAATCGAGTCAGGTTGCTGAAAGAGAGCGTGCCGAGCATTTTACCAGATTCGGCATGAACAAGTAGGCAATAGTAACCAAGCCCTAGGCGGTGAAGCTCATTTAACTTAATCAGTTTTTGCAACCAACCATTGACGGTGTAGAACGCCTCTTCTCGTTTTGGCTCGAATGGTGCCAAATACGCTCGATTAGCCTGAAAATACTCTGCGATCATATCGGCATCGCCAATTTCTGCAGTACGTAGAAGCAAGTCGCCGTCCAACTTGTGAACGGCGATTGAGGAACTCTTATCTTCCATTATAAATAACAACGTCCATTTAATTTTGGATTCATTTACGGATAGCCCGTTTGTGCGGATACCTTAACTTTACGACGAATGTCCTAACTTTTACGAATACCATAATCACGCAATTTGTTTGCAATAGACGTATGAGACACATTTAAACGCTTAGCGAGCTTACGGCTCGATGGGAATGATTGATACAAACGCTCTAAAATCTGCGATTCGTAATCACGCATGATCTCATCAAGCGAGCCATCAAGGTTCAATGTTGCGCTACCGCCGCCCATAGCTTGTGGCTGAGGTAAGTTGAAGTTATCGGCCTTGAGGATATGTCCATCCATCTCGGTCAACGCACGCAGAACCATGTTGTCCAATTGACGCATGTTGCCCGGCCATTGGTAGTTCGCTAACGCATCCACCAGCTCTCCATCTAACTCTGGCTTATCGATACCAAGCTGCTGTGCGTGCTTCATGACAAATAAGTCTAGTAGCGGTGCGACATCGTTCGAACGCTTGCGTAAAGGTGGAATGTTCAAAGTGAGGACATTTAGGCGATAATATAAGTCTTCACGGAACTTGCCGGCTTCAGCAAGCTCTGCCAAGTTATGTTTAGTCGAAGCGATAATACGAACATCAACGTGCATTTCATCTTCCGCGCCCACGCGACGAAAATTACCGTCCTGTAAGAAGCGCAGCAGTTTGATTTGCAGGTGCGAACTCATCTCACCGATTTCATCAAGGAAAACCGTACCGCCGTTGGCTTGTTCAAAAATGCCTTTGTGACCTTGTTCATGATTAAATGAACCCGGCGCATGACCAAACAATTCAGTTTCAGCCACATCATCCGGCATGGAAGCACAGCTCAATACAAGGAACGGCTTGCTCGCACGGCCAGAACGACTGTGACAAGCTTTGGCCAACATTTCTTTACCAGTACCCGTTTCACCTTCAATCAATAATGGTTGATCGAGAACGGACAATTTCTTCGCTTGATTCATTAACGCTTTGTGGCGGTTGGATAATCCAACAAAGTGCTCAAAGCCTAACTGGTTGTTGAGCGGCAAAATCTCTTCGATTTGCACACCATGTTGGCTAGAACGAATCGTCATCAGCGTGCTGGCTAAAGTTGAGTTTTGTGCTTCGTCTTTGATGTATACCGGCATCAACTCTAGGATGTAGTCCAAGCCATCAATCACTAGGCTTTCGCGAGTGCGTGCATTAACGCCTTCAGACCAACGAGAGAAGCGCACGCTCGGCAACAACATACCAATTTGCGTACCGATCACATCTTGTTTGTGCTGACCAAGCAGAGACAGTGCCGCCATGTTCGCCATATCGACCGCACCTTTGAGGTCGATAGCAAACACAGGATCAGGAAGATTATCCACCAAAGAAAGCAGCTCTGTATTATGGCGCTCCATTGGCATAAATTGGATTTTACGTACGTCCTTGACCCCCGGAATACGGCGGATCTCAGCCATCAACTCACTGAAGGTATCAAAGTCGATATCTGGGCAGTTTAGGTAAATGATGCCACTGATATCAATTTCGATACCACGTAAGTCGATGCTTTTAGACGCTAAAATATCGAGCAGTTCTCGGGTAAGACCGAGTCTATCTTCACAAAAGACTTCAAGACGCACTGAAAATATCCCAATTCACAACTGTCAGGAAAAGTTGACAGTAGTTTCTCCCAAGCTTGGAATGGCGTCAAGCAATCCTCACTGTCAAAGGTGATATTGGTTACGGTTTCATCGTGATTGATGCAACTTTCGCCACAACCTCTTTGCGAATCGCACCGAGTTTCACCTGACGCTCTGGGTACCAAGGTAAAGGACGAAGCAGCGCCATAGATTTTAGACCAAGACGAGCGGTTAAGATCCCTACACCGAGTCCCTGCCCTGCTCGTGCGGAGATTTTTCCGGCGAGATCCATCGACATCAAATCCATGCTGGCATCAATAGCGAGCTCACTCGCACCCGCTGCCGCCATATTCACGAACACAGAGCGGAGCAGTTTGATTCGAGAAGCGTAGCCAAGCTCCACGCCATACACTTTAGAAAGATTGTCGATCATTTTGAAGTTACGCCATGCCACCAGCAACATGTCAGCAGCTGCCAACGGGCTAACGGCCACCAAAGCTGCGGATTCGGTTGCGTGCTGCGAAACAATTTTAGTTGCGAGCTTATCTTGCTGGCTAACGACCATGGCATCGTACATCTCTAGAATTTCAGCGTCACTGTGAGCTGGGTTTACGCTGTTTTTCCAACGGTCAAAACCTGGGTTTTCTGCCAGTACACCACTTTGCTCCGCGACTTTTTCACAAAATGCTTTGCCCTTGCCGACGCTTTCGCTATCGATAAGCGCTTCACTCTCTTCTTGCACACTAAAGTGATTACGCAGTTTGCGTAGCTTCCATAACTCTTTGCCTAACGCGCCTAAACCAAAAGACGCGATGGTAGTGATAAAGCCAGCCCAACCAAGCGCTAGCCAATCAGCAGTTTGTATAGCGGTAATCACAGAATCAACCGCTTGCCAGCCAACTAAACCGGCAAAGGTGGCAAAGAGACCCGTTGTCAGCCATTTGCGGCCAGATTTAGGGCGAATGACTTGTTCGAGCTGCAACTCTTGCTCTGTCTCTTCCTGTTGCTCTTCAATCTCAACGGGTATGAAGGTCTCTTTTTCAGAGAACGTCTTCTGCGCATTCAACTCTGGGGATACGTCCTCTTCCTCACTGTGCATCACTTTTTCTTTGAAGACTTGTTTTTGTTTTAGTTCGCTCATTTCAATTTGTCTCCCAATAGGTATTCCAATGCTTTGTCGAGGCGAATGTGTTTCATCGGCTCATCCGTTTCTGAAGGCATCGGACGGAAAGAAGTAAAATCAAAGCCACTATTTTGCCAATAAGCCGCATTAGGTAACTTCTTCGGCACTTCACCGGGGAACATTGTCATCGACTCGCCATCGAGCGTCGTCCCTTTGAGGGCAGGCACGGTTTTATCTCCCGATGCAATAAAACCCGATGTCGTCGCTTGAATCGAAGCAATGCTCATGCAGCTCATTTCAATATTCTCATACGCTGCGGTCTGCCATGCTGGATGCACCATTTGTTGAAGTAAGGAGACCAAATGCGGATGTTGATCCGGTGTCACGTGGTCAGCTTTTGTCGCAGCAAACAATACTCTGTCGATTTTTGGTGAGAACAAGCGACGCAAAAAGCTGCTTCTACCATATCGGAAGCTGTGCATGATTTGTTCAAGCGCTTGGCGCATATCGTAAAACGCCTCATCACCCGCATTCAGGGGTTGTAAGCAATCCACCAGCACAATCTGGCGATCAAAGGTCGCAAAGTGATGCTTATAGAACGCCTTCACCACCTTCTGCTGATATTCGTGATAACGCGCTTCAAGCATTGCTAAGTTACTGCCTTTAACTGGCTTCGTATCTGCGTCAAATCGACATGGGAAGAACTGCAATACTGGCGCCCCTTCAAGCTCACCCGGCAAGACGAATCGACCTGGCTGAACCCAATGTAAGCCACTGTCTTTACATGCGTGTAAGTAGTCTGTGTAAGCCTTGGCAATTTTCTCGAGCTGTTTTTCATTCAGCTCTGAATTTAAATCTAGCGTATCCAATTCAGCCAGCCAATCGGCTGCAAGCTCACTACGTTGTCCTTTCAACGCCTCAAATTGCGTCTGTGACCACGTCGCGAAATCCATATCGAGCAAAGGCAGATCCAATAGCCACTCACCCGGATAGTCGATGATGTCGACATTCAGTACCGCGGTTTTGCTCAATAGCTTTTTGGTGGTTTTGTTCGGCTTGTATTTCAGCGCAAGTCGAATTTCACTTACGTCGCGCGTCGGCACTGGCCATTGTGGTGGCATAGCATGAATTTGGCTCATCGCATCATCATAGGCAAAACGCGGTACCATCATGTTGGTTTGCGGCTCACGTTTGGCGCCAATTAAGCGTTTGTCACGAGCAGCATTGAGTAGCGGCAAGTTGTCATGAGTGGCGGTATGCAGTAATTGATTAACCAGAGAAGTAATGAAAGCAGTCTTACCTGCGCGCGATAACCCCGTTACGGCAATACGAACGTTGGAGTCCATGCCACGGCTGATAAAGTCATTCACTTCTTGCGTTATTCTTTTCATACTTTTTATTTATCTCATCAATTCTTGCTACGCAGTGTAATTTTACCAACCTTAATCAAAGATGAACAAAGTATTCACTGCAAAACCTTTTTCCAAAAACGAAAAAGCCCCTGAGAATTTCAGAGGCTTAGAGATCTTAACGACTTTCGGTCCAGTCTAATCGTCTTCAATCAACTTGTAGATCACGAACAAGGCAATTTCTAGGATCAGCCATAATACACAAGTGATGGTGACGTATTTTTCGTCGAAGATACTGATGCCGTGAAGAATCAAGTCGTAGCCAACAAAGCTACCAATCACAACAGCAAGAACTATTTGTAGAATTTGAATAAAACGAGGCATGCCGTCTCCTAATTATGGTCAGCATAACAACGAGATTTGCTATGCCTATTAGTTTATATCTGAGTATATAGACAAAAAGTGCAGCTTTCGCTGCACTTTTGTCAAATGTTTGCTAGGTAAATCAGCACTTTGTCACATTCTCTCAATTGAGACGTTCGCCTAATGTTCAATAATGCAAAGCTCATAGTAAGCCTAGTGACGAAACACTGTAACCTGACAGGGCAGCAGCTTACGCTTCCATTTCTTGGATTTTTACTTTCCAAGTATCTGGGCCAATTTGGTGAGCGTTCGCGCCATTTGAATCCACAGCCACCGTTACTGGCATATCTTCAACTTCAAACTCGTAGATTGCTTCCATACCCAAATCTTCGAACGCCACCACGCGTGCTTTCTTAATCGCTTTTGCAACGAGGTACGCCGCGCCGCCAACTGCCATTAAGTAAACCGCTTTGTGGTTCTTGATAGATTCAACTGTTGCAGGACCGCGCTCTGCTTTACCGATCATGCCCATAATGCCTGTTTCTTCTAACATCATGTCTGTGAACTTATCCATACGTGTTGAGGTTGTTGGGCCAGCAGGACCTACGGCCTCATCACCGACGGCATCAACCGGGCCAACGTAATAGATGAACTTACCCTTGAAATCAACGCCAGCAGGTAAACCTTCACCCGCTTCTAGCATGCCTTGAATGCGTTTATGCGCAGCATCACGACCAGTTAGAATTTTGCCCGACAGCAGAACCGTTTCACCGGTTTTCCACTCTTGAACCTCTTCTTTGGTCACGGTATCTAGGTTCACGCGACGTGTGTTCTCGCCCGCTTCCCAAGTGATATCTGGCCAATCTTCTAGCTTCGGTGGCGTTAGCTCTGCTGGACCATTACCATCAAGAGTGAAATGCACGTGACGAGTCGCTGCACAGTTCGGAATCAAGCACACAGGCTTAGATGCGGCATGCGTTGGCGCGGTTTTGATTTTTACGTCAACAACCGTTGTTAAACCGCCTAGGCCTTGAGCACCAATACCCAGCTTGTTTACACGGTTGAAGATATCAAGACGAAGCTCTTCTTCCGCATTTTGAGGACCACGATCGATCAGTTCTTGAATGTCGATGTGTTCCATCAGAGATTCTTTTGCTAATACCGCAGCTTTTTCAGCGGTACCGCCGATACCAATACCAAGCATGCCCGGTGGACACCAACCTGCACCCATTGCTGGTAGTGTTTTCTCTACCCATTCTGCAATGTCATCAGACGGGTTTAGCATCACCATCTTGGTTTTGTTTTCAGAACCACCGCCTTTGGCTGCGATTTGAATTTCAACTTTATCGCCTGGCACCATGTTGATATGTACAACCGCTGGCGTGTTGTCTTTGGTATTGATTCGCTTACCTGCTGGGTCCATCAGAACCGAGGCACGCAATGGGTTATCCGGATTTGTGTACCCCTGTCGAACGCCCTCATCCACCATTTGCTGTACTGTCATGTCGGTTGAGTCCCATTGGACGCCCATACCAATGTTCACAAAACAGGTGACGATGCCGGTGTCTTGGCAGATCGGTCGGTGGCCTTCTGCGGACATACGGGAGTTAATTAGGATCTGAGCAATAGCGTCTTTCGCTGCTTGGCTCTCTTCACGGTGGTAGGCTTTTTCAAGGGCTTGAACAAAGTCTAGCGGGTGGTAGTAAGAAATATACTGTAGCGCATCAGCAACGCTGCTGATGACATCCTGCGTGCGTATTACCGTCATTGCATGCCTCATTATTGTTATGCTTTGCTTCCATTATCGGCTTGGCTTCTATCGTGTTTGTTGAGCTTATTGCTCATAAATGAGCTTCGTTTTATGTGAACAAATTGTCGAACGGCTGATATCGACACACGAGTAACTGAAGTCGCCTTCTTTATAGTAAAACCACCTCCAAGCCTTTGTATAGAGGTAGTTTGGCTATACAGGCGAATATGATACTCTTGCTGCCCATGACATGCCATGCAGTGAACGAACTCTTTGTCACAATTTAAACAAATGAACAACATGGATACGCAATTGCTTGATTTTAAGGCATTGGAATACGCCAACGACCTCGCTATTACTCTATTTTCTCGTATCGAAAGCCAACCTTGGGCAATGCTTTTGCGTTCGGCTTCTGAGACGCACATCGACAGCCGATTTGATGTATTGGTTGCCAATCCAATCGCAACGCTGGAGACCGTCGCTGGCGATACGCGCATTAAAACAGAATCGCAACAATACCTTTCCCAACAAGATCCGTTCTTATTATTGGACGAGCTTCAACAGCAGCTTTTGCCAAACCTTGAGTTAGGCACAGAGTGGGATCTGCCGTTTGTCGGCGGTGCGCTGGGTTATTTCAGTTACGATCTAGGACGCCGTGTTGAATCTATGCCAGAACTTGCAAGCAAAGACCTTCAAACGCCAGACATGGCTGTAGGGTTGTATGAATGGGCACTGGTAGTAGACCACAAACTAGAAAAAGCGTGTGTTGTAGGCCAAAACATTGAACAAGCATGGCAGTGGCTTAATTCACAATCTCCAGATGATGTTGAAGACTTCAAGCTGATTGGCGATTGGCAATCGAACATGACGCAAGACTCTTACGCCTCGCGTTTTGATCGCGTTCAAGAATATTTGTTGAGTGGCGACTGTTACCAAATCAACTTGGCTCAACGTTTTAACGCTTCGTACCAAGGAAGTGAGTGGCAAGCTTACACCAAGTTAGAAGCAGCTAACCAAGCCCCTTTTTCTGCGTTTATTCGCATGCCTAATTCAGCAATCATAAGCGTGTCACCAGAGCGCTTTTTGGAACTGAAAGACAACATCATTGAAACCAAGCCAATCAAAGGCACACGTCCACGTAGTCAAAATACTGAGCTCGACCAAGCCAACGCCCATGACTTGCAAACGGCAGAAAAAGATCAGGCCGAAAATCTGATGATTGTCGACTTATTGCGTAACGATATTGGTCGTGTTGCTTCACCGGGTAGCGTTCATGTACCAAAGCTGTTTGATATCGAGAGCTTCCCAGCGGTCCATCACTTAGTTAGCACCATTCGCGCAGATCTGGATACCCAGTACAGCGCCGCAGACTTGCTACGAGCTTGCTTCCCTGGGGGGTCCATTACTGGTGCTCCAAAAGTTCGTGCGATGCAAATTATTGAAGAGCTCGAGCCGCATCGTCGTAGCGCTTATTGTGGCAGCATTGGATATATCTCACGCCATGGTCGTATGGATACCAGCATCACGATTCGTACTCTGGTTGCGGAAGATAGCAAGCTCTACGCTTGGGCTGGCGGCGGCGTTGTTGCAGACAGTGATTGTGCAGCAGAATATCAAGAGACGCTAGATAAGCTATCTAAGATCTTACCTGCGCTGAAGTAACTTACAGCGCTTTTAAGTATATAGAGAAACGGCTCTGCATTAATGACAGAGCCGTTTTTGTTTATCGCTAGTTTTTGTTAATCATTGTTTTTTACTGATCATTGCTTTTTGCTGATCATTGTTTGTTGCTGATCAAGGGGCCTTGTGCATTATTCGTCGAGCCATTTACACATGATCTGTTCAATATCCGCAGCGGTATAAGGCTTGGTGAGTATGTCATTCATTCCAGATTCAATGCACTTTTGTCTCTCTTCCAAAGTTGTCCCGGCGGTAAGCGCAATGATCGGCTTGGTAAACCCATTTTCTCGTAAATGCACCGTCGCTTCATAACCGTCCATCTCTGGCATCCGGCAGTCCATAAATATCAGTTCGTACTGATTTGCTTTAACTGCGTCGACCGCTTCTAGGCCGTTGTTTTTCAGATCTGGCTTGATATCGAGCTTCTTGAGCATTTGGGTGACGATCACTTGGTTCATACGAATGTCATCCACCACCAGCACAGAACGTCCTGCAAGCTCAATATGCTTACCATCAGACACATCACCAGAACCCCTCCCCTGAGCCTCCCCTTGTTTGAGAGGAATCTTAAGTTTAAAAATGGTGCCTTGACGGGGCACACTGGCG
Source organism: Vibrio sp. B181a (assembly GCF_030248375.1). Taxonomy (NCBI): domain Bacteria; kingdom Pseudomonadati; phylum Pseudomonadota; class Gammaproteobacteria; order Vibrionales; family Vibrionaceae; genus Vibrio; species Vibrio sp. B181a. Next base: position 11,414 of record NZ_JAHGAD010000007.1, read on the forward strand.
AAACTGATGTCACCGCCCATCAAATCCACCAAGTTCTTACAAATAGCCAAACCCAAACCAGAACCTTCAAAGCTGCGCTTGGTCGAACGGTCGGCTTGAACAAAAGGGTCAAACAAGGCTTTTTGTGCCTCCAGTGGGATACCGATACCCGTATCCTCTACTTCAAAGTTTGCATAGCCATTTTGCCATTCCACACGCAGCACAACCCCACCCAAGTTGGTAAACTTAATCGCATTACCAATCAAATTCACCAATATCTGCGTGATCCGTTCAAAGTCGCCGATGAGGAACTCTGGTATGCCGAACTTCTTGTCGATGGAAAAATGTATCCGCTTTTCCGCGGCTTTCGCTGCAAACACACCGGTCAATGCATTTTCTAAATCTTTCCAAGCAAAAACTTTATCGATGATTTCCATCATACCTGCGTTCATTTTACTGAAATCGAGCAAGTCATTGATGATGACACGAAGTAAATCACCGGATTGAATCAAGTTACCAAGGTATTGTTGCTGTTCCTCCCCCAGCTCGGTTTTGCTCAGCAACTCTGCACTGCCCAACACACCATTTAACGGAGTACGGAGCTCGTGGTTGATCATCGCGACAAATTCTTTGGTTGCTTTTTCAGACGCTTCTGCCCGCTTACGCAGCTCGACCTCTCGCTCTAAGCTCAAATGTCGGCTGATGACGCCATGCACCAGATCGGAAACCAAAACCATTTGTTTGGAAGTGAACTCTTGATCGACTTGATCAAGAGCGACAGAAAAGATCAGCTCACCCAAGATCGCTGAGTCAATAATGATCGGTAAATAGAGGCGATTCTCGATCCAATGAGGCTTGGTTTGTATCGCATTTTCATGAGCGAGCACGAGATGGCCAAATTGATGGCGACGCAAAGATGAGAGATGCTCTTGGCTCAAAGATAAGTAGGCACCGGAAACCACCGAGTTTGATGTCAGTTGCTCCAAGAAACTGGCAATCATGGTCTCATCAAAGGTGCTAGAAAGGAACGTTCGTCCAAACTTGATCAGCGTTGCATCGATTTGTTCTTCAAACTCGAATTTACGTAAGTCGTTCTCAGACTTCATCTCGAGTTTTTTCAATGCGACACTCAGTTGCTGATTGGACTCATACAGCTCTAAGCTCTTTTGCTCTAACAGTGTTTCTGCCGCTTTTCTTGACGCGACTTCTCGTTTGAGTTTCCTTTCTAGTGAGGAACTTCCCGTCATATTGCCTTATTGAACCTCCAGCCAAAAACGTACTTGGCTTCCGTCATCCGATTGGTTTTGATGTTTGACAACGACACTCTCATTGAAGTGGTTCGCACAACCTTGTATCAGGCCGACACAAACATGCGCCATACAGCGTGCACTTCGATAATCAAACACCATTTCTGATTCTGTTTCATTAATAAAATCAAATTGCGGTGGGTTGGCGTCTGGGTAAAGCTTTTTCACTTCGACATGAATAAAGTCTTCTACATGGCGCACAAATTGGAACGTGGTGGTGCACTGTTGAAGACTGGCATGATTTGGAATGGACTTAAGTAGATTTTGAAATACGCACTCACCAAACACTTCTTGAAGCTTTTCTGGCGGAATGTCAGAGACTTTACTGAGGTTAACGATCAACTTGACGAGGTCTCGGTGATCATAACTGCCAACTGAGGTGTAGATGCCTTCATCGTTAGAAAGGTCCAAGACTTGGTCTAGAACTGCCAAGCCAAACTTGTCCTCGACTAACTCCATGAACTCAGTGAATATTATCCCTTTCATCGTCTTCAGCTAACCTTATAGTGACGTCTTAAAATAAAGAATGGTGTATAACGCTATAAGTTTCAAATTAATATGTTCTTCGCATCATACGAAACGCATGCGTCATTAAAGAGAGGGAGCAACTTTGGTTATTGATAAATCTACCCTGCTACAAAGCTTTCAGCTGCAGCTTCCAACCGGATACCATAAAGAATCTCTGGGGCGCCTCGCACACTTGAAAGAAGAGACTTTGCGAGACGCCGCCGTGTTGATCGGTTTTGTCGAACGCAAAGAAGGCCTCAGCGTCATTTTGACTAAACGAGCAGCGCATTTAAAACACCATCCGGGGCAAATCAGCTTTCCTGGTGGCAAGTATGAGCCTCAAGATACCCATCTAGTGAACACTGCGATTCGAGAAACGGAAGAAGAGATCGGCATACCTACATCACACATTAGCGTGTTCGGACAGCTACCCAAGCTACCAACCATTAGCCAATTTAATGTCACGCCGTTTTTGGCTTTTGTTTCACCAGACTACATGACTCGTATCGACCCAAACGAAGTCGCAGAAGTTTTCGAAGTACCCGCCAGCCACATTTTGAATCCAGATAAACTCTTTAGTGAAAAATTTAAGCTAAGAAAAGCCAGCCATCGTGTGTTTGCTATTCCATATCAGCAACATTTCATCTGGGGAATGACCGCACAAATCATCGAATCGATGCAAAAACACATCACTTTAAAGTGATGACTTTATTAATTAGTTTTGGTGCCACAAACCAATCATCATGTGCATCAATATTAATAAAAGGTTATTTTTCAAACATTCATTCACATTAGTTTAATTTGATTTTCATAAGGCAAACGCTTGCGGAGAGATAAATTCATACAACTAATGCATCGGATAACTTTTTCTAATCTCAAGCATTAACAATAATCACGTGTAGCACGCCATTTTCGTGATAAAAAGCAGGTTTTTGACATATCATTCGATAAGCTCGAGCAATACATGATTTAGATCTAATTTCGAGAATGCAAAATCCTGCAAAATTGCTCCCGACTTATTTCCTGTTCCCAAAATGAGTAACTCAAAAATGAATACAACTACTTCTGCGGCTTCAACCGCACAATCGTCTAGTAAGTTTTCTTACAAAGACTTCACCTGGTGTTTGTCCCTATTTGGTACAGCAGTAGGTGCAGGTGTACTTTTCCTTCCAATTAAAGCAGGTGCTGGCGGTTTCTGGCCATTAGTTATCCTAGCTCTAATCGCGGCACCAATGACTTGGTTCGCACACAAATCTCTAGCTCGTTTCGTACTTTCTGCGAAAAACCCTGAAGCGGATATCACTGACACAGTAGAAGAGCACTTCGGTAAAACTGGCGCAAACCTTATTACTTTTGCCTACTTCTTCGCTATCTACCCAATCGTACTAATCTACGGTGTTGGTATCACAAACACGGTTGACTCTTTCCTAGTTAACCAAATGGGTATGGAATCTATCCCTCGCTGGCTACTTTCTGGCGCGTTAATCGCTGCTATGACTGCGGGTGTAGTATTCGGTAAAGAGCTAATGCTGAAAGCAACATCAGCAATGGTTTACCCTCTAGTATTCATCCTACTAGCGCTTTCTTTCTACCTAATTCCTGACTGGAATACGTCAATGATGGAAGTGTCTCCAAACTGGGGCGAAATGCCTTCAATCGTTTGGCTAGCAATTCCAATCATCGTATTCTCATTCAACCACAGCCCAATCATCTCTCAGTTCTCTAAAGAACAACGTCGTGTATACGGTGATGACGCAGTTAAGAAAACTGACGCGATCACTGGCGGTGCAGCGATGATGCTAATGGGCTTTGTTATGTTCTTCGTATTCTCTGTAGTGCTTTCTCTATCTCCAGAGCAACTAGCAACTGCGCAAGAGCAAAACATCTCAGTATTGTCTTACCTAGCTAACGTTCACGAGTCTCCACTTATCTCTTACATGGGTCCTCTAGTAGCGTTCGCAGCAATCACTTCTAGCTACTTCGGCCACTTCCTAGGCGCACACGAAGGTCTAGTTGGTCTAATCAAATCTCGCTCTGAGACTCCTAAGAGCAAGATTGAAAAAGCATCACTAATCTTCATCGTAGTGACTACTTGGATCGTTGCTATCGTTAACCCAAGCATCCTAGGCATGATTGAAACAATGGGTGCACCGATGATCGCTGCAATCCTATTCTTGATGCCTGTATTCGCGATGAACAAAGTTCCTGCGATGGCGAAGTACAAAACTTCAGCACCTGTACAGATTTTCACAGCAATCTGTGGTCTTGCGGCAATTAGTTCTGTAATCTACGGCGCTCTTTAATCACCGCTCTCTATAAAGCGTGATTAATTCAAGAATATAACGATAATAAAAAGCCTCCCAACTCCCCTTGGGAGGCTTTGTTCTGAGGTAATCGATATGATTAGTGTTTTTGACATCTATAAGATCGGCGTTGGTCCTTCAAGCTCACACACTGTAGGTCCAATGAAAGCGGGTAAAGAATTTATTGATGATTTACGCTCAATGGGAAAATTGCGCGAGATCACTAAGATCACCGTTGACGTTTATGGTTCACTATCACTGACAGGGAAAGGTCACCACACGGATATCGCAATCATCATGGGTCTTGCAGGCAACTCCCCTGAGAAAGTAGATATCGACTCTATTCCGGGCTTTATCGCTCGCGTAGAAGAAACTGAGCGCCTACCTGTTGGCATGCACTGTCACACAGTATCGTTCCCGAAAGATGGTGGTATGAACTTCCATACTACTAACCTTGAGCTTCACGAAAACGGCATGCAGATCCACGCGTGGATCGAAGACGAAAAAGTGTACTCAAAGACTTACTACTCTATCGGCGGCGGCTTCATCGTTGATGAAGAGAACTTCGGTAAAGAAGTAGAGAACCCAATCAAGGTTCCTTACGAATACACAACAGCAGAAGAGCTTGTTCACCAGTGTAAAGAAAGCGGTCTTTCTATCAGCGCACTAGTGATGAAAAACGAACACTCTCTGCACTCTGATGAAGAGACTCGTACATACTTCGCAAACATCTGGCGCACAATGCGTGAGTGTATGGATCGCGGTATGAACGAAGAAGGTATTCTGCCAGGTCCACTACGTGTTCCTCGTCGTGCAGCAGCACTTCGTCAGCAACTGCTTACTTCTGAAAAGACAACAAACGATCCAATGTCGGTTGTTGACTGGGTAAACATGTTTGCTTTCGCAGTAAACGAAGAGAACGCAGCAGGTGGTCGCGTTGTGACAGCACCAACAAACGGTGCGTGTGGCATCATCCCTGCGGTACTGGCTTACTACGATAAGTTCATCCAAACTGTGACTGAAAAAGATTACATCCGTTACTTTGCGGCTTCTGGCGCAATCGGTGGTCTTTACAAGCGTAACGCGTCTATCTCTGGTGCTGAAGTTGGTTGTCAGGGTGAAGTTGGCGTAGCGTGTTCTATGGCGGCAGCGGGCCTTGCTGAGCTGATGGGTGGTAGCCCAGAGCAAGTGTGTATGGCGGCTGAAATCGCAATGGAGCACAACCTAGGTCTAACGTGTGACCCAGTTGCAGGTCAGGTGCAGGTTCCATGTATTGAGCGTAACGGTATCGCAGCAGTAAAAGCGATCAACTCAACTCGTATGGCTCTACGTCGTTCTTCTGCTCCAACTGTTTCTCTAGATAAGGTTATCGAGACCATGCTAGAGACTGGTAAAGACATGAACGCAAAATACCGTGAGACATCTCAGGGCGGCCTAGCAGTAAAAGTTATCTGCTAATCCCCTCTCCTCTCTCTGATTCTAAAGCCCGAGCTGATGCTCGGGCTTTTTTTCATCTCTACATTGCTCTAGGAAATGTTCTAGGAAAATTTCTCTCTAGATTGAGCTTTATAAAAAAATCTAAAATAGTCACTATATCCAGAAGTTTAGGATATGCCCGTAGAAGGTCACATACCTGCCATCGCAATATTGATAACGTATTCAAAAATTAATCCTGGAGCGCTCTAACACATGATTAGGTTTGAACTTGGAAACCAAATCTGCGTTTGCCTGACCGAAAAAGAACTTTCACTACAGCTCAATAACTCCATTCACTCTTCTATTCCCGTCAACAGAATCGAATATTTAATCCTTAGTACCATTGCCGCTTTTGGAAGCTTAAATGCACCTATAAGCCAGAGGAAAATCGAAAAGAAGTTGTCAGCGCAACATCACCTGATGTTGCCGGAAAATGGGTTTAAAAACGCTGTTGCATCGATCAGAAAAAAGTTCAGGCAACTGACAAAGAACCATATCGAGACCCAAAAGTCTCTTATCGAAAACATACACCGAAAGGGATATTTTGTGCCTTACGATAGCCAACATGCCCAAAAAGACGGACTTCTTCAGCAAGCAAGAATTCACCAACAAGCGATACATAGCCTAAGAATGGCGACGGGTATCTGTTTGCGAAGCCGACTCTTATATCTCAATGTGTTGTTCTTTCTCCTGATTGCCATCGCGCTGTACATCGCGATTTGCTTTTACACGATAAGCACCATCGTAAGGCAGAATTATTTCGATGATGCGATGAACTTTGCGCAAGATTTGGCTGAACGCAGCTGTTTTCAGCACGAAGCACAATTGCGAGGCTTGTTCGACAATATACAGTTGGTTGAATCGGCATTAATGACCGATAAGCACAATATCCGCTGCTTGGTCACCCCTGAGGCCGTGGTTCCGGTTAATCAGAAGGATAGTAAAAACTGGTTAAACAATGAGAGTTACACCACTCACTCATTTTCATTTAATGGTGCTGAGGTGTTGGTTCGTGTCAAAAACATCAACCTATCAAACAATATTGAAAGCCATATGTCGCAGATGTTTTTGTCTGGGATGAAAGTGTGTACTAACACTGGCACCGCGCTAGAGATAGGCGATACGAAAGGCGATTCGTTTCTCTACAACGTCAACGACAATGGTTACAAAGAGATCTATTATGTCTCTGGCCCCATTTCGAGTATCTTGATTTTGAGCTTTATATTAATGCTTATGGTGAGGCATAAAGAGCTGCGAGCGCTCATGGCTTATATGTGGACCATCCGCCAGTTCAACCTCAAACTTGAACCGATTCACAATACTTCAAACCGACAAAACATCCACTACGAAGTGCTGTCTCGCTTTAAGGTTAAAAATACCCAGCGCTTTATTGAGAGCCTGATAGCCAACGGCTTATTGCTGAACCACACTCTACTGGTCATCAAAACCATCTACGCAGATTCAAAATCCTTACTTGCGCCATTGAGCATCAATGTCTGCCCTTCCCTACTTGAGGGCCGTAACTTCGCTCGTCTATATCGACAGCTTAGCCAACTCGACTGCTCGCTATTGACCATTGAGATCACCGAAAATGCCTCGATGTATTACACACGAGAGATCTTTGACAACATCAATAAGCTCAAAGAGATTGGGTGTAAGATCAGCATCGATGACTTTGGTACCGGCAATAACAACGTTGAGCTTATTAGCCATATCACACCCAACTACCTTAAGATTGACCGTTTGTTTGTGATGAACCTAAAGCAAGATGACAAAAAGGTTGAGACGCTGCGCCAACTTATCGCCATGGGGCATACTTATCATTGCACCGTGATTGTGGAAGGTGTTGAAACCGCAGAATGCGCACATTTATTGACGACATTGGGGGCACACATTCACCAGGGCTTCTATTACCCTCTCTGCCGCTAGCCTCTTCTATTTATTGACAATAATCTGTACATAACCAGATTGCGTACTCTTAATGTCCACAACTATAATGGCGGTATTGTTTTACCGCCCTGAATCGATTTAGGTCATGATCGCCATTAAACCTGCCAAGTTGAAAGATTTTGCCAGCTTGATGCAACTGGACGTGCAAGAAGACCAAAAAGGATTTTTTAAACCATTTGAACAGGCTTACCAAAAACGCACCAAGTCGGAAGTGTTTTACACCATATTCCACGATTACTTAACGGTAGGCTACCTTGTTATTGATAAAGGTTTTTCTCAGCATGCGCCGTTCGCAAAACGGCATGAGCTTGGATTAAGCTACATCATGATCGACAAGCGTTTTCAAGAACAAGGCGTGGGTACCGCAACGCTGAAAAAGTTGATGATGTATGGCTATGCAATTGATGCAGAAAGCAGTTCTATTTGCGCGACTGTCGCGAGCCACAATAGAGTCGGCATCAAGCTATTTGAATCGGCGGGCTTTGAGAACACCCTGAAAAGCATTTATGAAGAGAGTGGAAAAGCGCTGATCTTGCGCCATGCATTAGGCTGATTTACCCCTTAAACGAAAATAGGCAGGTTCTTTGTAAGCCTGCCTATTCACTAATTAACTCATTAACCCGGTCACACTGCCATCACTTCTGCTTGCCAACCGTAGCTTAAATACTCTTTCGCTAGTTCGTTAGCCACAAAAGTCGAAACGACAACTTCAACCCACATACTGTATGAGCCTGCGCGGTAACGCAGTTTCATCATTTTCATTCAAACCTCTCCGAATAATGCCCAATAGACTGAGGCTTACTCACCATTCACCTAAACTATAATAAAAAACTGATATCCACGCAGTGGAGCCCTTTGCGCATACGTGCTTGAACTCTCTCCTTGAGATTAAATGGATATAGTGTATGTTATTCCACAAACCTCGAAATAATGCAGGCGCCATTTTGCAGAATGATATGAACAGGATGTAGAGTAAAAATACTGCATTTATAAAAAATGATAAGATGAGCCAGATTTTATGGGCAGCGATATAGGTAAAACGACCGAAACCAGTTTTGAAGCACTCATGATTCGTCAAGCGAAGAGCCTGACATCCTCTCATGCAGATGAATGCCAAAGCCAACTTGAACAATTCATGCTTGAAGCCATGAATTGGTTTGAGATCGACCGCATGACAATGTTCCCAAACTCCATGCTTTTCTTCAATCAAGGTAAAACCCTTTCCGTTGCGCGAGCCCCGCACAAAGTACTGACCGCTGAGCAAGTGGGTGTGGAAGATGGCGAGCGTTACCTACGCCTGATTGGTAATTCTGAAGAGATTCAAATCTTCGATAAAGACAAACTCGCCAACAGTGACGTTATCGTCTTACGCATGCTTTCCGCACAAGGGGCTTGCTGCCATTACACCATCCCACTGGTCCAGTTTGGACAGCGCTGGGGAGGCCTATCCTTCACTTTATTCGGTAGTAAAGGATGCGGCTTAACACAAAGCCAGATTGAACAGGTTACGTTCATCTCCCATATGTGGCTCTCCTTTTGGCAACACTCAAAGTTGCATCGCAGCCTACATCGCCCGGACATGAAAACCGATAAAGAAAACCATCGCATGCTGCGTTTAAGTCATCGTCAATGCGATGTGTTGGGGTTATTGGCAAAAGGCTTATCGGCAAAAGAGATAGCGACCGAGTTAAACCTCAGCCCCCGAACCATCGAGTCGCACAAATATCGACTGTTAGATATGTTAGAACTCGACAGCCATGCAGATTTGGTGCAGTTTGCGCTTCGCAATGGCATAGGTTATTAGCGCTCTTTACACTCTCGGCGTTAAGTCTCATTAAAACCATTTGGTCTGGTTAAACGATTTACTTTTATTAAACCATATGGCCTTACTAAACAGAGACTGGTTCTAGATCAACAGATAAAGAAAAGGCAAGCCGTCTGGCTTGCCTTTCTAATAGGAATGCTAAGGGAGCTTACTCGCCCTTGTAGATACAACCCGCTGTACAAGTTTCTTTGATCTCTACTTTGCTCAATAGAGGAAGACTTGGCTTAAGTTGTTGCCAAATCCATTTTGCTAATACTTCACTAGTCGGGTTTTCTAGACCTTCAATATCATTCAAGTAGTAGTGGTCTAAACGGTTGTAGATTGGTTTGAATGCCGCTTTGATCTCTGCGAAATCAACAACCCAACCCGTATGTGGGTCTACTTCACCTTCTACATAAAGACGAACAAGGAAAGAGTGCCCGTGTAAGCGTCCACACTTGTGACCTTCTGGTACGTGTGGCAAGTGGTGTGCCGCTTCGAACATAAACTCTTTGTACAATTCTGTTTTCATCTTGATTCTCAGGCTTTAAAAAGACACGCAATACTAAGGAATTCACCCTTTAATGACAACCTTTATCAATAGGCTAAAGAGAGGGAAAACGTTTAACCATAACGAGATTAAAAGTGAATGAAAAAAAGGGCAATCCTCGAGGGTAACGAAGATTGCCAAATCCGGAGGTTCCAGAAAATGGTTTAGGAAAATGAAACAGGGTGATTGGCTAGTAAAGCACTCTCCCTCACCCTGAGATGTAAGACTCGGAGAGTACGGCGCTAAGAATATCCAATGCATGGTTAACGGACGGTTAACGATAAAAACAAATGCGAACTCTCACTAAATTTCTCTGATCGTCGCCTTTTTGGCACAACGCCAAACTATTGATTACACGCCACTTACATCACATTTACATAACCCCACTCTGTTTGGGGTCACATTCATTCAGGCAACTTATCGCTGATGCATCGCTAACCCCTTAATATTGTGGCGTTCGTTCCAATAACACTTATAAAAATATGCGCTCAACCATTACTTTCAAACTCCTACTTGCTCTTATCGCGGTGTTCACGTGTGTACTCGCGGTGTCGACGGGCTATCAGTACTATCAACAAAAAACGTTGATCAATAACGTACTGAGTGAACAACTGCATGATAAAGCCAGCAACTACTTCGACAGCCTCAACATGATGATGCTGACAGGCACCATGGCACAGAAAGAAACATTGCGACAAAAAGCCTTAGCCCAAGAAGGCATCGAGCAAGTACGCGTCTTGCGCGCCGACGCGGTTTCCAAATTTTATGGGCCTGGCGATGCCAATCAAAAGCCAGTGGATGATATTGACCAACGTGCGCTCAATGGAGAGTTAGTGATTGAGCCTATCAGTGCTGACTGGGGTAAAGGTTTGGTCGTAGCACTACCAATGAAATCGAGTGAAAACTATCGCGGCACCAATTGCGTTGCCTGCCATATTGCTCCTGAAGGTGAAGTGCTAGGTGCGATTCGACTTGAGTACAACATGAACCATGTGAACTCCCTAATTAACAAGCAAGCGATGTTCGCTATGGGGATCATGTCCGTGATTGCGTTTGTTGGCTTCCTCATTACGATGGGGTTAATTCGTAAAATCATCGTTCGCCCGATTCAAAATACATCGCGTTTTATGTCTAACGTCAGTGCAAGTAAAGACTTATCCAAACGACTTGAATGCAAACAGCGTGATGAAGTGGGCCAACTTTCTGATTCTATTAATTCCTTTATGGATACCGTATCAGAGAGCTTAGAGCGTGTGCGAGATACCTCCCATTCTCTGGCTGGTTCTGCAGGGAGGCTCACTGATGTTGCCCAATCTACCGATGAAGCGGCAGACAATCAGCAGGTCGAAACCAATGAGGTGCAAACTAATATTAGCGGCATGCTGGAGCAACAAGATGTCGTAGAGCAAGCGACTATCGATGCCACTACCTTGGTTAATCATACCGTTGATGTCGCCACCACCAGCGCAGGCCAAGCGCATCATGTAAGTGAAGACATCAAGAGCCTAGTAATAGATATCGACAAGGTCCGTGAGAAGATAGCAACCTTGAATCAGCAAACGGAAGAAGTGTCCTCGATACTTGGCGTTATCAAAGGCATAGCCGAACAGACGAACCTACTTGCCCTAAACGCAGCAATAGAGGCGGCTCGCGCCGGTGATCAAGGTCGTGGTTTTGCTGTTGTTGCCGATGAAGTGCGAAATCTTGCCTCTCGCACAGCAGAAGCCACCAGCAATATTGAGAACATTATTTCTCAGTTCCAGCAAGGCAGTGAAGAATCACTCACCTCCGTCGACAACGTGTGTCAGTTTGCCCACCAGCGCTCTGTCGATGTAGAAAACTTGTCAGAGACCATGCGCAATGTGGTGGGTGAAATGCATCAGGTATTAAAACACGCCGAAAACATCCAACAACAAACTCAAACCACGTCAAATGTGAGCAAACATATCCAAAGCAAAGTCGATACGATTACCTTACACGCGGATGACACCTCGCAATCGGCGTCCCATACTCGCGAAATCAGTGTTGATTTAGAGCATCTTTCTGAGCGTTTGGAGTCATTACTTAACCAATTTACCCTGTCAGAGGAACAAAGGACTCGGAAATAAGAAAAATCTCTCCTTCAAAATGAATATAAAGGTTGAAGCTGACGATTTGACAGGTAATATGTTTCGTTGAATCTAAAAAATTCTATCCAGCTCAACACTTCGCTTGTTTTTTGCACAATTTTGTTTAGAGACAGGCACTTTTAAGTGTTGAGTTGAATTTTTACCTCAATGGAGAATATTGAAAACATGACTTACGCGCCTGTATCAGACGTTTTGAAAGGTCAGCTAGCAGTAGACAGTGAAGTAACTGTTCGTGGCTGGATCCGTTCACGTCGTGATTCCAAAGCTGGAATCTCTTTCCTTGCCATTTATGACGGCTCTTGTTTCGACCCGATTCAGGCCGTGGTCCCTAATAATCTTAATAATTACGACGACGAAGTTCTTAAGCTAACTACAGGCTGTTCTGTTGAAGTAACTGGTAAGATTGTTGAGTCTCCTGCGAAAGGTCAAGACTTCGAGCTAGCAGCAACTAACGTAAAAGTAGTTGGCTGGGTTGAAGATGCTGACACTTACCCAATGGCAAAAACTCGTCACTCTATCGAGTACCTACGTGAAGTAGCGCACCTACGTCCGCGCACAAACGTAATCGGTGCAGTAGCACGTGTACGTAACTGTCTATCACAAGCGATCCACCGCTTCTACCACGAGCAAGGATACTTCTGGGTATCTGCGCCACTGATCACTGCTTCAGATGCTGAAGGTGCTGGTGAAATGTTCCGCGTTTCTACGCTAGACATGGAAAACCTACCTCGCACTGAAGAAGGCAAAGTAGACTACAACGAAGATTTCTTCGGTAAAGAAACGTTCCTAACGGTATCTGGTCAGCTTAACGGTGAAGCTTACGCTTGTGCACTAAGCAAAGTTTACACATTCGGCCCTACTTTCCGCGCTGAAAACTCAAACACTAGCCGCCATCTAGCTGAATTCTGGATGGTTGAGCCTGAAGTAGCATTCGCGGATCTAAACGACATTGCGAAACTATCTGAAGACATGCTTAAGTACGTGTTTAAAGCAGCACTAGAAGAGTGTCGTGATGACCTAGAGTTCTTCGCTCAACGTATCGACAAAGAAGCAATCACTCGTCTTGAGAAATTCGTTTCTTCTGATTTCGCTCAAGTAGACTACACTGACGCAATCCAAATCCTTCTTGATTCTGGTCGTGAGTTCGAATTCCCTGTTGAGTGGGGTATCGACATGTCTTCTGAGCACGAGCGTTTCCTTGCTGAAGAACACTTCAAAGCGCCTGTAATCGTTAAGAACTACCCGAAAGACATCAAAGCATTCTACATGCGTCTAAATGACGATGGTAAAACGGTAGCTGCGATGGACGTTCTTGCACCTGGCATCGGCGAAATCATCGGTGGTTCTCAACGTGAAGAGCGTCTAGACATTCTAGATGAGCGTATGCGTGAAATCGGCATCGATCCAGAGCACATGAACTGGTACCGCGACCTACGTCGTTACGGCACAGTGCCACACGCAGGCTTCGGTCTAGGCTTCGAGCGTCTAGTTTCTTACGTAACAGGTATGGGCAACGTTCGTGACGTGATCCCATTCCCACGCACACCTCGCTCTGCGAACTTCTAATCACGCTTTAGTGCTTTTAACCAAGTCTTCGTGATATCGAATCAAAAAAGACCTCCCTTGTGGAGGTCTTTTATTTTGTGCTGATTAAGGCAAATACTGCGCGTAATGTTTATTCGTATACTCTTCGCTATTGGCTCAACTTTACGCTCATAATGCTTGCAGACTCTGTTACCTCCACATTGTCATTCTCATCAGTCACTACCGTATGATCATAGACTCCGCCAATCAGAACCGGTTTTTCAAGGTCTCTCTGCTTAATGACCAACGACGTGTTGATCTGATTTGTTGCGTGTTTAATCTTGCTGGCTTTAATCACCGAGACATCTAACTGATAGTCGGGATGAAGCTTTTTCACCGTCCCCGATAAATCGATGCGCTCTTTCTCATTGTCTACATGAGCCTCAAAATGATTATCGGCTTGGATCTCTGCCGTCAATTTAGATTGATCATAAATCAGAGTGACCGATTTAGGTTCAACGTCCTGATTAGCAGCGCAACCGAACGTGAACATAGATAGTGCAAGCAAGATTGAATTCTTCATTCACTTTATTCCTAGTTGTAGTTATGTCTTTTATGAGTCGTTACCCTCATCTTTATCTGCATGAGCGGCGTACTTAACACCCAATACGCACAAACCAAACATAATAAAAGGGATAACGGCGGCGGTGTATTCTGTCCACGCCATATGAGAGAAAGACTTCGCCAAAATAAGATGCGCAAACACGAGTAAAAATGCGCTAAAAATGGCAACGGCGATGAGTCTCAATTCGTGTTTTATCAACGGCTTTTTCATTGTCACTCCTCCTTATCGATGACTCTGTGGAAGAGTGAAACACAGCTTTTCCAAACGGTCCTGATACAGTTAGGCCGAAAAAAGATCAAACAGTTCCATTAGCGAAGTAAATCACTCAATTTGCGAATGGCTTGTTCAACGTGCTCATCCATCGCTAAAGAGGTATTAAGCCGCAGACAGTTTTCAAACTGTGCATCCAAGGAGAACAACTTGCCGTGAGCAATGGTCACCTGTTCAGCAAGCAACGCGTGATAGAGCGCTTTGCTACTGATGCCTTTTGGCAGTGTCAACCACAGAAAATACCCACCTTGCGGTACATAGAAATCAACTTGCGTGGGAAGATGCTGTTCAAGAAGAGCAATAAATCGTTGTTGGCGCTGTTGGAGCGTTTTACGCAGCTTTCTTAGATGGTTATCGTAACTATCATTTTGGAGGTAATGCGCCACGCCTTGTTGAATAGGAGCGCTGCCGGACAAAGTCGACATCAATTGCAACTTTTGAATCGGCTCATTGAAGCGTTTATTGATGACCCAACCTAAACGATAACCTGGACAAAGGCTTTTTGATAATGAACCACAGTGGAGCACTCGCTCTTGAGTATCAAAGCTTTTAAGTGACATTGGCTTCTTCTCACCAAAGTACAGCTCAGCATATACATCATCTTCGATGAGATACACATCGTGCTGATTAGCGAGATCGACAACACGATGTTTTTCCTCATCACTAAGCGATGTGCCTGTCGGATTGTGGAAGTTGGTCATGAGCCAACATGCTTTCACATCGTGCTGCTCAAACAGACTTTCTAATTGAGTTAATGAATGGCCCTGTTTAGCATCCACGTGAACTTCTATCGCCTTCAAACCGAGTCGTTCAATAGCTTGTAGCGCACCATAAAAAGTCGGTGACTCAACGACTACAATATCGCCGGGTTGAGTAACAGCTTGCAGGCTAAGGTTGAGCGCTTCTAACGCTCCCGAGGTAATCACAATGTCATCATGAGTTAAGTTCATGCCCTGCTGAATATAGCGCTGAGCAATCAAGCGGCGGAGTGACTCGCTACCCGGGGGAAGATTATCCAGCAAGGTGTCTGGCCCCATTTTCCGCCCAGAGCTGGCAAGGTTGCGGTTTAATGCGTCTAACGGAAACAAAGTCGGTTCGGGAAAAGCAGAGCCAAGTTTTGTCGCCTCTGGTGACGCTTGATGTTTAAGAAAATCATACAACTCATCATTAACCGACACTCGCAGCGGATGACTTTCTGACGTTGAAACTTCCAATCGTTCGAGATCAGCGGTAACAAAGTACCCCGACTGCGGTTTTGCCGTCACCCAACCTTGAGATTCTAGCAATTGATAAGCTTGCAATACTGTCCCAGTACTGACTGAATGGCTGCGACTCGTTACACGAACAGATGGCAGCTTTTCTCCTGCTCTCCATGTATTTTGCTGGATCTGAGTTTTAAACAGCTCAGCCAATTGGCGGTATCGGTTCATGCATCCCTCGTTACGTTCCTACCGAGCGCACCTTAGCATACTTCACACCGATATACCGACGTCACAGTTATCAAACTCGAAACGTAATTAATCAATCTTAGTGATATCAATTGCCGTTACGAAATGAGAATTTATGTTCCATACTTTCAAAGGCATGAAATTTCTTGCGGGAGAAAATGATGAAAATGTTTACGATGGATGACCTCTCCTACCGAGGTGTACACCAAGGGGTTCACAGCTGGGATCACCTAGAGGGCAATAACCCTTATTACTGGCATCCTGATTGGCTTCATATTGCTGAAGACGCATTAGGCGTTCACCCAAAAGCGGAACTTGAAGTACCAGATGGGGAAACGGCCACAGAAGAGCACGCGAAAGCGGCGATTATCAAGCACCTAAATGAACAATAAGGCGCGTTTAATACCTATTTATCAGATGGTTATTGTAGCGAAGTGCCAATAAATCTATCTGAATGAGAGCTGTGCAACGGAATGGATTATTTATCAACAAGATAAATAGATAGCAATCACATTAATTCCGATAACATCTGTTACATTTATAGAGTAATGGTGACGCACACCTCAACTCATGACTATGAGAGACGATAATAATGACTAAGTACAACGAAAACGATATCCAATACAAAGGCGAAACTAATGGTGTTCACGCATGGAGCACACCATCAGGCCAACCTTATTACTGGCACCCAGATTGGCTGCACGTTGCTGAAGATGCAACGGGGTCACACCCTAAGCAAAAACTAGAAGTAGAATCTTCTGAAGCACCGACTGAAAAACACGCACTAAAAGCAATCTTAAAGCATGTGAATGATTGGGCGACGGGTAAACTGTCTTCTAACCCAGATATCGAAACCAACGCCGTTGAGTCAGAGATGAACCTGAAGAAGTAAGCTCAGTACGAGCTTCATCTACTATGATTGACCCAAAGCCCCGCACTGTCGGGGCTTTTTTGTAAGTTCCGCCTAATACATAACAAAATCACATTGAATTACTCTACAAATCTGCCCCATTGCATGATGTAGGCAAGGTAGGTGTACCTGACAACGTGTTACTCAAACCAGGAAAGCTGACCGACGAAGAGTTTGAGATCGTGAAGGGTCATGCTGAAATTGGTGCCGAAGCGCTGTCAATTGCAGAAAAACCGCTAGGAAGTAGTTCCTTTTTACGAGTTGCAAAAGAGATTGCGCTAACACACGATGAAAAGTGGGGTGGAAGTCGCTATCCAAACCAACTTTCTGGTGAAGCAATTCCGCTCTCCGGCCGACCAATGGCGTTAGTGGATGTGTATGACGCACTGATTTATAAATGCGTTTACAAGCCAGCGTTCAGTCATGACAAGGCGAAAGCCATCACTCTGGAAGGCAAAGACAAGCATTTCGAGCCACAAATTGTTGCTGCATTTCTTGCGGTCGAAGCAGAATTCAAACGTATCGCTCATCGATATCAAGATGAACAAAACATCGCCGCTTAGCCAATTATCCCCCTCTTAAAACGCTTGTTAAGAGGGTTTTTTATATCAAAAGCCTTCGTTATGTTAGATTTCTGTTTCAAATCAAAATTATTTTAAGTTTTCTGTTCACTAACTGTTGTAACGAATATTGCTGAAAGGTATAAATGTCTGCAGACCCCTTCGATTAACATGGATGAAGATTATGTTTGAAAAAGTAGTTGCCGCTCCGGCTGACCCTATTCTTGGACTAACTGAAGAGTTTAAAAAAGATACTCGCGCTGAAAAAATCAACCTAGGCGTTGGTATTTACAAGAACGAACAAGGTGAAACCCCTGTTCTTGCGACTGTTAAAAAAGCCGAAGCCGCACTGATTGAAACTGAAAAAACCAAATCTTACCTGACCATCGAAGGTACTGCAGAATACGGCCTTGCCGTGCAAAAACTGCTTTTCGGTGCTGATGCTGAAATCGTCGCAGACAAACGCGCTAAAACAGCACAAGCTCCAGGTGGCACTGGTGCATTACGCGTTGCAGGTGAATTTATTAAGCGCCAACTTGGCAACGTTAAAGTGTGGATCAGTAACCCAACTTGGGCTAACCACAATGGCGTATTCACTGCCGCAGGTATTGAGACAGCACAATACAGCTACTACAACGCAGAAACTAAAGACAAAGACTTCGACGCAATGCTGACTGACCTTCAGTCTGCTTCAGAAGGCGACGTGGTTCTACTGCACGGCTGCTGCCACAACCCAACAGGTATCGACCCAACTGCAGAAGAGTGGAAAACACTGGCTAAGCTGGTTGCTGATAAAAAACTACTGCCTCTATTCGACTTTGCATACCAAGGTTTCGCGAAAGGTGTAGAAGAAGATGCAGCAGGTCTACGTACTTTCGCTAAGTACAACAAAGAGATCCTAGTAGCGAGCTCTTTCTCTAAGAACTTTGGCCTTTACAACGAGCGTGTTGGTGCATTCACTTTAGTTGCAGAATCAGAAGAAGTGGCAACAACCGCATTTTCACAAGTCAAAGCAATCATCCGTTCTATTTACTCTAACCCACCAGCTCACGGCAGTGCGGTTGTAACTCATATTCTTGGTGACGCAGCACTGCGTGCAGAATGGGAAGCAGAAGTAGCAGAAATGCGTGACCGTATCCAAGAGATGCGTGAACTGTTTGTAGCAACTCTGAAAGCAGAAGGTGTCGACGCAGACTTTAGCTTCATCGAGCGTCAAAACGGCATGTTCTCGTTCTCTGGCCTGTCTAAAGAACAAGTAAACCGTCTGAAAGAAGAGTTCGCAATCTACATTGTTGGCTCTGGCCGCATCAGTGTAGCGGGCATGACGAAGTCAAACATGGGTCCTCTATGTAAAGGCATTGCGGCGGTTCTATAATCGCCCTTCTTGCTCAAACAAGTCGGAATAAAAAAGGTCAGCAATTGCTGACCTTTTTCGTACACCTGTTTTAATTCGAGCGGTTCTAATTCAAACAACGAGGATTCACGAGGCTCAATAAACGAACTTAAAGCTGATGCCCACCTCGTTGATGTGATCAGATTCTCGGCTTTGATAATCAGTGTCACGGAACTGGTAGTAAAGACCAGTGCCAATTACATGGTGCCATTGGTAGTTAAACGCGATCTTGTAGTTGTTCTCATCCACAATATCACTGCGATTTAAGTGAACTTCAGCCGTTGCCATCAGCTTTTCACTGAATAAGTAATTAGCACCAATCGTCACACCTTGAATAAATTCACTATCCGATGAAAGCGTTCGATCGGTATTGTCGTCGGTCGCTTTGGCTTTAATCGCACCAAGTCCATAGATACCATACACATCAAACTGTTCATTAATACCGTAGCGATAACCACCACCAAACATCAAACGGTCTATACGCAAAGTGAAATCGTCTGGGTGGAAAAACTGCGCGGAGTAATCGACATTAAACAGCCAGTTGTCGGTGAACATATAGTTACCACCCAAGCCCAACGTCGTCGCGTTGGAATTATCTAGCCATTCTTCATTTGTGGTACCAGCACCGATGTCTAGATTGATGTGCTCGTAGCCAAATTTATCGACTTGTTCTGACTCTGAGGCAACGCTCATTATTGGTAATGCTACAAGAGGTGCAGCTAATAATAGTCTTACCATTCTACTTCCTTCCATGAGTGTCATCCAAAACTCTTCTTTATACGCCCATTGTATTGATTTAATTCGGCATCTTGATGACAGCGTAGCCGAAATAATAACGAATTGCCGTGCGACTTGTCTGAATCTTATCATTGCGCACGAAAAACAGTGATCCGATAAGATTCTGTTTTAAAACTAAGTTAAGATTACCCTATCACTTGCAAACCAAAAGGCACCTTAATGGAAGCAGAACTTCTCGAGATATATAACTTTCTCGCCAAGTATCCCCCATTCAACGAGCTTCCGGAAGAAACGCTCACCAAAGTGACAGAGAACATCGAAATCTCTTACTACCGTCAAGACACTCCTATCATTCACTTCGGCGACCAGATCAATGACCTATACATGGTTCGCAGCGGCGTGGTTGAAGTCTACCGACGTAAAGGTGAGCTGTATAACCGACTCGACGAGGGCGACCTTTTTGGTCAAATGGGTCTTCTTACCAACAACAAAGTTCGCTTCCCTGTAAAAGCAATTGAAGACTCCTTACTTTACTGTATTCCGCAAGATATCTTCCAAGAGCTTTACGATAACTTCGACTCATTCGCTGATTTTGTCGAAGTAGAAAACAGCGCACGTCTTCGCCAAACGGTATCCGAAAACAACGATGCAAATGACTTAACCACTTCTAAAGTCAAAACGCTCCTTACCCGCGAAGCGCCTACCATTGAGCGCGGCCAGACAATCCAAGAAGCGGCACAACTGATGGCGCAAGACAACGTTTCTTCGCTGTTGATTGTAGACCCAGATTTTGTGCTGGATGAAGAAGATCCGCAATCGCCAGTCGTTGGTATTATCACTGACCGTGATTTATGTACTCGTGTCTTGGCAGAAGGTCTATCACCGCTTGATGAAGTATCGACAGTGATGACGACCGAAGTTATCTCACTGGACCACAACGCATACGTGTATGAAGCCATGCTAACCATGCTTCGTTACAACGTGCACCATTTACCAGTAGTGAAAGAGCAAATGCCGATTGGCATCATCGAAGCAACGGACATCGTTCGTTACGAGTCGCAGAACTCCTTGTTACTGGTGAGCAGCATCTTCCAGCAACAAACCATCGAAGACTTAGCCATTGTTGCAGAAGAAGTGAAAAGCAGCTTCGTGCGTTTGGTGAACGAAGACGCCAACTCGCACATGGTCGGCAGTGCCATGTCGGTGATTGGCCGAAGCTTCAAACAACGTTTACTCGAAATGGCAGAAGAAGAATTAGGCCCACCACCGATTCCCTACTGCTTTCTTGCTCTGGGCTCCATGGGACGTGACGAACAACTTCTGGTTACCGACCAAGATAACGCGATCATTCTTGATGACACCTATAAAGAAGAAAAGCATGGCAAGTACTTTGAAGCGCTCGCACAATACGTCAGCGATGGCTTGAACGTGTGTGGCTATAAGTACTGTACTGGCGACATTATGGCAACCAATCCAATGTGGCGTATGACTCGTTCACAGTGGGAGGAGTGCTTCGCCGATTGGATTGATGATCCAAACCCGAAAGCGCTACTCAACGCCTCTATCTTCTTCGATTTAGACGGTGTCTATGGACGTTTGAAATGGGCAGAACAGTTGACCAGCTTCATCGTGCGTCGCGCTCGTAAGAACAACCGATTCTTGGCATGTTTAGCACGCAACGCGTTGAACCGAACTCCGCCGCTCGGCTTCTTTAAAGACTTCGTGATGGAGAAAGATGGCCAGCATAAGAACTCGATCAACCTAAAACGCCGAGGCACAGCACCTCTGGTGGACTTGATTCGCGTTCACTCGCTTGCGGTCGGATCTCGTGCTCAAAACTCATTTGAGCGCCTTGATGACATCATCGACGCCGGTATTTTGCCAAAAGGCCGTGCGCAAGACTTGAAGGATGCGATGGAGTTCATCTCTATGGTACGTATCCGCCACCAAGCAATCGATGTTGAGTTAGGTACTGAGCCGGATAACAACATTGAGCCTGAAAACCTGTCGGATTTCGAACGCCGAAACCTAAAAGATGCGTTCCAAATCCTCAGCAATGGTCAGAACTTCTTGAAGTTCCGTTATCAGGCCAGCAACAAATTTAAGTGAGGCGTGGAATGATCAAAAAGTTGTTTCAAAAGCCCAGCATCCAGTGGCCGATGAAGTTCCAGCAAAAGTTGGAACGTGCTACAGACGAACGCTTGGTCGCCTTTTACGGTAAGGAGTTACCTGCTCCGGATACCCCACTCTCTCAGGTGGAATTTGTCGCATTAGATTTCGAAACGACGGGCTTAAATCCGCAAAAAAACGGCATTATTACCATTGGTTTGGTGCCGTTTAATCTCAATCGCATTTTCTTACGTCAAGCGAAACACTGGAAAGTTCGCCCTCAAGAAAAGCTCGATGAAGACTCCGTCATCATTCACGGCATTACCCACAATGAACTGATTGATGCGCCCGATTTGGGCGAGATCCTTGGCCCATTATTGGAGAGCTTAGCGGGTAAGATTGTCGTGGTGCATTACCGCCGCATTGAACGAGAGTTTCTTGATCAGGCACTTCGTACGCGTCTTGGTGAGGGTATTGAGTTTCCGGTGTTAGATACACTGCAGATTGAAGAAGATATCCAACAGAGAACGTCTGGCGGTTTGTGGAACAAACTCAAAGGCAATAAACCGAAATCATTGCGTTTGGCTCAATCTCGTCGACGTTATGGACTGCCAGATTACACGCCGCATCACGCGTTAACCGATGCGATTGCTACCGCCGAGTTGCTGCAAGCGCAAATCGCACACCACTACCAAGCAGATCAGCCGATCAGCAGTTTGTGGTTATAGCGAAGCGAGAAGCGAGAGCATTTTCTACCAATAAACAAAAAGGAGCCAAGCGGCTCCTTTTTCATACTTAAAAACCAATTACAGTTTAAAGCGTTTGATCTCTTGCTCTAGCTCATGAGAAAGCTCAGACAGATGCGCCGCTTGCTCTGCTGCTTGGTGTGCTTCAACAGAAAGCTCATTAGACACGTCACGAATGCCTTCAGTGTTACGAGTAATTTCTGTTGTCACAGACGCTTGCTCTTCTGCCGCGGACGCAATTTGCGTTGCCATGTCGCTAATACGCTCAACCGCAGAGTGAATTTGAGTCAAGCTTACCGCTGCCGAGTTTGCATCATCGACACTGGTGTCAGCAAGACGACGACTGTCATCCATGATACCCACCGCTTTCGCCGTTGTGCCTTGCAGCATTTCGATTGTCTCTTGGATCTCTTGCGTTGATGCGTGAGTACGTTGGCTCAATACACGAACCTCATCCGCCACGACAGCAAAACCACGACCTTGTTCACCTGCACGTGCCGCCTCAATCGCCGCGTTCAGTGCCAACAGGTTAGTTTGCTCTGCAATGCCTTGGATGGTCGAAAGAATGGTGTTGATCGCGTTACCGTGTGCTTCCAGCTCTTGGATAACATTGGTCGCAACTTGCACTTCTTGCGCTAGGTTTTGGATAGAGCCTTGAGTTTGCGTTACTTGGCCAGAGCCATGCACACATGCTTGTACTGCTTCTTCAGAGCTTGATGCCGTGTTATCTGCGTTACCTGCAATCTCTTGCGTCGCTGCAGCCATCTCGTTAACGGCAGTCGCAACCATGTTGATTTCATCTTGCTGGTAAGAGATACGCTGACTACGCTCTTCAGCTTGTTGTGCCGTTGTACGCGCTTGTTCTGACAAGGCTGAAGAGACATGACTCAGTTTGGTCACCATGGTGTGCATGTTGCCTACAAAGCGGTTGAAGTTATCGGCAAGTTTGCCCACTTCATCATCACTGCGAGGTTCCAGACGTTGCGTCAAGTCACCCTCACCTGAAGCAATTTCTTCCAGTGCTTGTGATACTCGGCCAAGGTCGCGGAACAAGAAGCCTACTAGCCAAGATACGGCCACAATCACCACAATAGTGATCAATACCGCGGTAATAACCATCTCACGTAGAAGTTGCGCATGGCTTGCTTCTTCCGTTGCGCGATCCATCTCGATAGCGAACATCCAGTTTGTACCCGGTACTTTGCTAAAGTAAAAAAGCTTCGCTTGACCTTTGATCGTTGCTGTTTCAATGGTTCCAGAATTTGCAGCACGCTCAATAGAGCCTTTCGAAAGCTCTTGAGTAAGGTCAGTGATTGGCTTAAGCGTTAAGCTTTTGTTTGGATGCGCAAGGAAAGTGCCATCGTTCATGTCGATCAGCATTGCATGCGCGTTTTCACCAGCATCTAGATTGATAACGTCGTCAATTAGCTGATCGATCAGTACGTCCGCACCAACAACACCAATGAACTTACCGTTTTTCATCACAGGTTCTGCGATAGTCACTAGCAATGCATTTGTGATCGCGTCTTGATACGCTTCAGTGATGATTTGCTTGCCCGCAGCATTGGCGTCTTTATACCAAGGGCGAGTACGTGGGTCGTAATCTGCACGGTTACGTTCTGGGTGAGAACGGTACATGCCACCTTCAGGTGTGCCCAAGAAGATATCGTCAAAGCCCCCCGCTTTGCGTGCTTGTTGTAGGAAAGGCACAACGTCTTGCTCTGTTGAGTAGTCGTTGAAAGCCTTAGCAATGTCTTTGCGAATCGATACCCAATCAGAAATACCTTCTGAAGCGGCGTTGCTAAGACTTTGCGCTCGTGAATAGACACCTGAACGCGTCTGATCAAAAAGTTGATCAGCCGACAGCCAAGTGAGTGCTGTTGCCATCACAACAACAGCAGACAGGCTTGCGCCAATTAGCTTTTGTTTTAATGATAATTTCATAATTATTATAAAGGGTTGGGAGAACAGTTTAGGTGGCTGAATCTTACACGCATTTTACAAAGTAATCACGAAGATCATTCACAAAATTGAGACTGTAAAGTGTTGTAAAATAAAGAATTTACTTCGCCATTTTTTTGGCAAGCGTCAGAAAAACTGCACAAAAAAAGCCAGCATTTCGCTGGCTTTTTAACTCGTTAATATCTAACGATATTTATAAATCACATCAATTATTGACGCTCTGTTCTCATACCCATCAATAGGCTGACACACATTGCAAGCAATACAAGCGTGAATGGCAGTGCTGTCGAAATCGCACCAGCTTGTAGCGCTTGAACCGCTTCTGAGCCACCAATCCAAAGTAGCGCAACCGCGATTGCACCTTCCATGAATGCCCAGAATACACGTTGTAGAACAGGCGCATCCACTTTACCACCAGCGGTAATGCTGTCGATAACCAGTGAGCCAGAGTCCGATGAAGTGATGAAGAATACCAATACCAACACAACGGCAATGATAGACAGCATGTTACCAAATGGCAGAACATCAAACATTTGAAACATGGCCAATGAAACGTCTGTAAGTCCGTTCGCACCTAGCTCACCCACATTATTCATCACTTGGTCGATTGCTAGACCACCAAATGTTGACATCCAGATCAGCGTCACGACGGTTGGTACAATCAGAACAGCAGTGATGAACTCACGAACCGTACGGCCACGTGATACACGCGCGATGAACATACCTACGAATGGTGACCATGAAATCCACCAAGCCCAGTAGAATACAGTCCAGCCTTGGAACCATGCTTCGTCAGTACGACCAAACGGGTTACTTAGCGGCACTAAGTTTTCTAGGTAAGCCATTAGCGTTGTTGGGATAGAGCCCAACGTTACCGCCCAACCAATCAAGCCAACAAGAATCAGTAGCAAGAATGCGATAACCATGTTGATGTTACTGATGACTTTTACACCGCCATCAATACCACGGATTACCGATACCACTGCAAGCAGGGTTACTACTGCGATTACCACGATTTGCAGGCCAAGACCTGGCTCAACACCGAACACGTGGTGAATACCACTCGCCGCTTGTTGTGCACCTAGACCTAGAGACGTAGCTAGACCGAATAGCGTTGCTAGTACCGCTAGAATATCAACAATGTGACCAGCCCAACCCCATGCGCGATCGCCCAGCAATGGGTAGAAGATCGAGCGCATCGATAGAGGCAAGCCTTTGTTGTATGTGAAGAAAGCAAGGGAAAGTGCTACGACACCGTAGATTGCCCATGGGTGTAGACCCCAGTGGAACATCGTCGCGCCCAGTGCAAGCTTAGCGGCTTCCGGCGTGTTTGCTTCTACACCTAGCGGGGTTTCATACCAACCAGTGAAGTAAGCCACTGGCTCTGCCACACTCCAGAACATCAGACCGATACCCATACCTGCTGCGAACAACATCGCCAACCAAGATACGAATGAGTAATCGGCAACCGCGTCTTTACCACCAAGGCGAATTTTACCCATTGGCGATACGATCAGTACCAAACAGAAGATAACGAAGATGTTACCAGAAATGATGAATAGCCAGTCGAAAGAACCGATGATCTTCCACTTAAGACCATCCAGTGCCGCTTTCGCGGTGTGTGCATCCAGCACAAGTGCAGCAATTAGAAATAGCGCAATGAAGCCCGCACTAATACCAAAAACAGGATTATGTACGTCAAAACCCCATTTTTGCACGTTGTCTTGACCAACCGTATAGTCGGTACTGTCGATACTGTACTTATCTATACCTTTTGTCATTGTTCCTCTCTTTTGCATTCAATATTTTTAACAAGGCATTAAAAATCATTTGAACACGATACATTTTATTTTCCATGAAAGTGGAAGATCCTACCATTTAAGGCGTTTTTGTCTATCTTTTGCTGATAAAAAATCCAATAACTTACTTTTCAATCAGAAAAATCCACCAAAAAAAGCGAAAACAACCACAACAATAATTAGACCACAAACATTTATTACTATAATAATTCTAGTCGTGCCTTTTTTCCTCTCAGAAAGACCTTAAAAGTAATAAGGAGAGCTAAGGCAAATTATTTAAAATTGGTGTCGCGATCCCTAACGTAGCCCTTTAAATAACAGCGTTTTTGAGTTAGTGTCGCCTCGTTATATGATCCCTTAATGACTGGATTACGAAATTGGAAAAGTACGAAGAAGTCTTGGTCTCGATTCGTCAGATCATCCGCGCTATTGATTTACACTCAAAGAAGTTAAGCAAAGAGTCTGGTTTGACGGCTCCTCAGCTAATTCTGATGCGTGCCATAAGTGAATTAGACAATGTCACGATTAAGCAATTGTCTAGCCATACCAATATGAGTCAGGCAACTGCAACGACCATTCTGGACCGCCTAGAACGCAACCAGTTTGTCGAACGCCGCCGTAGCGTAGAAGACAAACGTAAAGTGCATGCTTTACTGACTGAGAAAGGCCAAGAGGCACTAAAACAAGCACCGACACCGCTGCAAGAGCACTTCATCAATCGCTTCCAGAAGCTGGAAGAGTGGGAACAGAGCTTACTGCTCTCTTCTGTTCAGCGTATCTCTACCATGATGAATGCCGAAGACATTGATGTTGCCCCAATGCTCGAGCTTGGAAGTATCACCAAGCCAGAATAAGCTTCTTCTTTAGCGCTTATCACTCTTTGCCCGATGAGCGCTTTGTTATCCCTGCCCTACTCCGTTAAACCCGTTTCAAACGCGTATTTCGCCAACTCAGCTGTCGAGTGCAAATCCAATTTGTGTTTAATGTTATGACGATGCGTCTCTACCGTTCGATAACTGATATCCAAAAGCGTAGCAATCTTTTTACTGCTATGCCCTTGCGCGACCAATTTTAATACCGCTTCTTCACGACGGCTCAGTGGGTTGGGCTTTTGTGCCGCAGGTACCAC
This sequence comes from Vibrio sp. B181a, assembly GCF_030248375.1. Lineage (NCBI taxonomy): Bacteria > Pseudomonadati > Pseudomonadota > Gammaproteobacteria > Vibrionales > Vibrionaceae > Vibrio > Vibrio sp. B181a. Next base: position 38,632 of record NZ_JAHGAD010000007.1, read on the forward strand.
ATCTTGCGTAAACAAGGTTTGAGTGACCGATTCACAAAAGTAAGTCGAACCTTGATTAACGGTTTTGATTGCTTGCACCATCTTCTCGGCTGAGATTTCTTTCAGCATGTAGCCCACAGCGCCAGCTTGCATCACCTTCATGATGTACTCACGGTTATCATGCATGGTTAACATCAAAATTTTGCTTTCTGGACGCTCTTCCTTAATCACACCCGTGGCTTCGATGCCATTCATGATGGGCATACTGATGTCCATCAGAATCACATCGGGGTTGAGCAATTTGGATACTTCAATCGCCTCAAGGCCATTGCTCGCGGTACCAATAACATCAATATCAGGCTCCAGCTCTAGACGCGCCATAAACCCATCGAGCACGACCTGATGATCATCCACTATCACCACACTAATTGGTTTATCCATAAACTAATCCATCCAAATCTAACAATACGGTGATTTCTGTCCCAAGCCCCGGTTCACTCATCAATTCAAACTCACCACCAATAAACTCAACACGCTCACGCATGTTACGCAGACCGATGCCTTGGCGGTGTACAGATTGATTGACCATAAAGCCAATGCCATCGTCACGTATGATCAATTGCAGCATATTGCCCATCTTTTGCAAAATTACCGTGACCTTTTTTGCCTTGGCGTGTTTCTCGATATTATTCAAAGACTCCTGAGCCACACGGTACAACGTGGTCGCGACTTCCGATTTCAGCTTGAGCTGTGCCGTATCAAAATGACTGTCGATATCCATACCTGAGTGAGAATGAAAGTCTTGCAGCAAGGTCGAAAGCGCCGCTTCTAGGCCGATGTCATCCAAGGCACTTGGACGTAGCTGGTGCGAGATATGTCGTACTTCGTTGATTGCGGTGATCAACGAGCGTTGAGATTTATCAAGGTGGGATTTGAGCTTTTCATCCTCGATTCGATGCCCCATCAAATCTAAATGACATTTGCTCGATACAAGCAGTTGGTTAATACCATCATGCAATTCGCGAGCAAGGTGCTTCTTCTCGTCTTCTTGGAACATCACGGTTTTGTGGGCAAGCTCCTTGAGGTTTTTATCCGCTAAGCGATGTTCGTGTAAATTGATTGCCAACGTTAAAACGATGATCACCGCAACCGTCACAACAAGAATCACGACAACAGTAAAAAAGGTCGTCTCGATATTCTGGTTAACGGCGGCGCGCATATTGGCGACCTCGTGACTTACGTCTTCAATATACAAACCAGTACCAATCATCCATTCCCATTTGTCGAGCCAAGCGGCGTAGCTCAATTTGGGGACAACTTCTCCGGTAGAAGGCTTTTGCCAAAGGTATTGATGGAAGCCACCACCTAATTGGGCTTGATAGAGCAGCGCTTCAATAAGATGGTCACCGTTTTCATCTTGAATATGCAGCAGGTTTTGCCCAACTAAATCAGGAAGAATGGGATGAACTAAGTTGGTACCATGTTTATCGTAAGCAAAGAAATAGCCATCGGAGCCATAGCGAAGCCGATTGAGAATCGCTTTCACGCGCGCTTTAGCCACATGCTCTTCTATCGAGGGATCGTTGTAGATATGGGAAATCGCATCGAAAGCCAGATCAACGGTATCTTTCAATGCGACTTCTTTAGACTTGATCAGGCTTTTATGAAAGATTTCCACTTCACGCTGACCTAACGTCTTTGCTTGGTAAATGGAAATCCAACTGATGCTTGCTGACACCAACAACACAGGGATCAACGCCAGCAAGATGAGTTTAGCTTTGAGAGGCATCCCTTCCCTCCATGAAACGCTGCCTAGCACAATTGATAACCAGCTTAACAACTTGTCTCAAAAGGTAAAAACTCTCAGCTCACAAATTCGCCACTCCCACTTACATTACGCACATCGCATTAGACTAGCCGAATTACGACATGCCGTAGAAGCCCGGAAAGAGTAACAATGAAGCAAGCACAACAATTTGAATCGCAATGAATGGCATCACACCACGGTAGATATCTCGCGTTGTTACACCCGCAGGAGCCACCCCCTTCAAATAGAACAAGCTAAAACCAAATGGTGGTGTAAGGAATGACGTCTGAAGGTTCATGGCAATCAGGATCGCAAACCACGTCATGTTGATCCCCATAAGCTCTGCCACTGGTGCAATAATAGGAACGATGATGAAACAGATTTCTACAAAGTCGATGAAAAAACCGAGGATCAGAATCACCAACATGGTAATGATCAAAAAGCCCCACTTCTCACCCGGAAGTTGAAGCATCCACTCTTCAACAAGGTAGTCACCGCCCGTGTAGGTAAATGCCATCGAGAATGCCGTCGCACCAAGCAAGATTGCAAACACCATCGCGGTCACTTTTACGGTCTCTTTAGACGCCTCATACACCATCGACCAGCTGAACTGTCTGTAAAGCAGAGAAAGCACTATCGCCCCTGCGCCACCCAACGCCGCAGATTCGGTCGGAGTAGCAATACCCGCAAAGATAGAACCTAGAACCACAATAATCAGTGCAAGTGGTGGCAATACAGCTTTAAGCGCGGTTATCACCTCTTGTTGGCGGCTGATGGATTCATCACGCTCGATAGGTTGAGCGGCCTCTGGGTTAAGCTTGGCATAGATCAGAATGTAGACAACGTAAGCACCCACCAGCATTAAGCCCGGCCATACAGCCGCTTGGAATAAGTCACCTACGGGTACGCCTAATACATCACCGAGCAAAATTAAGACTATTGAAGGCGGGATGATTTGGCCTAGCGTGCCAGACGCACAAATGGTGCCACAGGCCAATCCTTTGTCGTAGTTGTACTTAAGCATCACCGGCAAAGAGATTAGGCCCATCGCAACAACCGATGCGCCGACCACGCCCGTCGATGCCGCAAGCAGCGCGCCCACTAAAACGGTAGAGATAGCGATACCGCCACGAATACCACCAAACAAACGTCCCATCGACTCAAGCAGTTGCTCAGCCAATCGGGTCTTTTGTAATACAAGCCCCATGAATACAAACAGCGGTACTGCCATCAGCACCGTGTTCTCCATGATGGATTGAATGCGATATGGCATGAATGCAAACATCTCAATGCCTTCTGCCCATACGCCGAAAATTAGTGCAATGCCACCAAAGGTAAAGGCAACAGGAAAACCAAGCAGTAGCGCAAACAGAGCTACAAAAAACATCACTATACCGATCATACTGACTTCCTTTTACGACTTACCGTTGTTACCGGCATAGATAAGATGAGGGTTAACAATTTTATTGATGGAATGAAGCAGCAAACCAACACCACTAACCGCCATAAACAAGAATGACAGCGGGATCATGCCTTTAATGATCCATCGATAAGGTAGGCCACCCGGGTCACCGGACGTTTCACCAAGGGCATAGCTCTCTTTGGCAAAGTCGATACCAAACCAAGCAACCAATAGGCAGAACGGGAATAAGAAAAGTAAAGTGCCTAGGATGTCGATGATGGATTGAGCTTTATAAGACAAGCGCTCGTAGAAAATATCCACTCGTACATGGCCGCCCGATTTGATTGCGTAAGGGACACCGAGTAGAAATACAGCGGAGAATAAATGCCATTCCATCTCTTGAAAGGCAAGAGACACGTCATTAAACACGTAACGCATGACAACGTCGTACACCACGTTCGTTAATAACAAAATGAATAGGATGCTAGATAACCACCCCAAAAAATCACCGAAGCGGTTAAAGATTCGCTCAATATAAATAAGGCTTCTCATTCCGAACTCCATGGAACGTGTGGATTGGCTCCGCTGGTTCGCGGAGCACTTTTATGGTCTTCTCTAAGAGAAGTTTTTCTTGGGCTTCATTTGTAGGCTCAATCTCTCGATATCACCCACTTGATGAAGTTATTGTTGAGCTTGGCTATTTAGGTAAGCTCGGTGTGAAATATCAGACCAAGGACGTACTTGCTCGATGTAGCTAGCTTGCGATTCTTGAATTTCTTTTGCTAAAGCATCTTTTTCTGCATGCTGTTTTAGGAGACGAACGTTCGCTTCACGCAGTGCAGCAATCACCTCTGGTGGGAAGTCTTTCACTTGAACGTCTGGGTACTCTGATTGGATAGACGCCCAGTTTTTACCACTCTCATGCTTAGATTGCGTGTACATGTCGTACGCTGCTGCTTTCATCGCCACTTGAAGAATCGCTTTCAGATCATCCGGTAGACGCTCCCAAGTACGCTTGTTGACGAGGAATTGCAGCTCAGTGCCTGGCTCATGCCAACCTGTGTAGTAGTAAGGTGTAATTTTGTGGAAACCCATACGTAAATCCAGAGATGGACCTACCCATTCCAACGCATCGATCGTACGACGCTCAAGCGAAGTGTATAGCTCGCCCGGTGCGATGTTGGTCGGTTTCGCACCTAGCTCAGCAAGGATTTCACCTGCAAAGCCCGGGATACGCATTTTTAGACCTTGCAGATCGTCGACTGATCTGATTTCCTTCTGGAACCAACCGCCCATCTGCGTATCAGTATTACCACCTGGGAATGACAATAAATTGTGTGGCGAGTAAACCTTTTCCATCAACTCCATACCACCACCGTAATAGAACCAAGCGTATTGCTCGGTAGGCAGCATACCGAAAGGCATAGAGGTAAAGTAAAGGGTGTTTGGCACTTTGCCTTTCCAGTAATAAGAAGCAGAGTGGCCCATGTCGTATTGACCGGACTTCACCATATCAAACACGCCAAGTGGCGCTTTATGTTTGTTTGCAGAATCAATACGGATTTGCAGACGGCCATTTGACATTTCCTCTGCCATTTTTGCCATGTTCTTTGTCGCATCACCGAAGATCGGGAAGTTAGGTCCCCACGTTTCCGCCAGTTTCAAGCGATATACTTTATCGTCAGCAGCGTTAGCAGAAGTCGCTACGAATGCCATGGTCGCAACCATCGCTGTCGCTTTGAGCACTCGTTTCAAAGATTTTTGGATAAGACTCATCGTTCACGTCCTTTGTCACCAAGGTTATTGTTGTCATCCATTACATAAGGATTCGCTATAGAAGATGGGACATTAGATGGAAGTAAGAAATGGGCATGAACACGCACAAATTTGCGCTTTCAAGCGAGCGTTAGCCATTGGTATTACGTACTAATACGTAGTCTTTATGATGGACATATTTTGTATAAACGATAAATCAGGCAGTTAGACAAGCAACAAGAGCAGTAAGGTTGAGGAACTACTTAAGTAGTTGACTGCGGAAGAATTTACACAGTATTTAATAAAATGTGACAAATGACGGCTTTGTATCATTAGAATTCTCAATTAGAAATCGAGAAAAGACAGATTACAGGCAAAAAAATACCCCGACCGAAGTCGAGGTATTCAATTAAGAAACAGAATTACAGCGGTAATTAAACTGCTTTATAGATAACTTTGTTACCTGCTAACTGCTCTTTTTGAACTAGGTTTTCTTCAAGAAGCTTCTTCAGTGCGCCAGTAGCCCATGATGCCGCTTTAGCTTCTTCTTGACCAGCAGCTAGACCAATACCTTTAGGGTTGATACCTTCAGCATTAGCAACAACGATATCTAATACTTGTTGTTGCTTAGGAGTAAGTGCAACCTCAACAGTTTTCGCTACAGCTACTTTCTTCTCAGCTACTTTCTTCTCAGCTACTGCTTTCTCAGCAACAGGTTTTTCTGCTTTAGGTGCCGCAGCTACATTTGCTACTGTCGCTTTAATGCGTTTTTGCAGTTTCATCTGCACTTTACGCTTATGAGCAAGTCTCATTGAATATTTCTCCAGTTCACTGCATCTCAGCAGGGATGAAAATTTGAAGCGCGTTTTATACCAAAATTCATTAGCGATTTGTAGGTTTTAGCGGCGAAACGCGATGAAAAATGCGCTGACTGCATAGAACGTCTACTATTTAATCAGATAAATTGTGAACGGATTTATTGAATACTGGGTATAAAAACAGAGGTTTTAAATACTTAATAAGCACATTGGTGAATATTGAGAAAGCGATACCTCCTACCCAATATTCATTGAGGCTGAAAACATGGAAACGCTGCATCTGACTAACTCACACTTCAAATCTGACTCGCCCATTAACAAATTGATTATGCTCTTGGTCGTGCTGATCACTTTGTTTCTTGTACTGATTGCTCCAGGGTGGAAACAAGCCATGTTATCAGTGGTCTTGATGGCCATCATTGTCGGCTTTGCCATCGTAATGATCAAAAAGAGCCAGGTGTCCTTTACCCTGACCTCCTCCCACTTTCAACAACACCTCTTTAAAGGCGGTTGGGTAGTTCGATGGCAAGATATTGACTCTATTGGTATTTGTACCTACGAACAAGAAGGTTGGCACCAGCCTTTACCTTGGATAGGCATTCGATTAAAGCACTACTCTCCTTACTTAAATGCGATTTGTCCACGCATCGCCACAGAAATCTTGCTTGGGCAAAGGGCTTTACTCTACTTGGGCGCAAGACAAAATAACTGCGAAACAAAGTTTGAGGATATGGTGCTCGACCCCGCGCCGTACATTAATCAAAAAGGCATTCATTACGACGGCTTGTTAGCGATGTTAGCAAACAGGATGAAATATCAGAGACAATTTTACGGCTATGACGTGTTTATCTCAGCCAGTGACTTAGATAGAGAAGCGGAGGAGTTTGTGGGATTGGCTCGACGTTACTTAGCGGCCGCCGAGCCAGATGTTTAATACATCGATGCCTTTGCTAGTGGCTCAGTAAAGCGGCATTTCGTCAGCAACGAATGGGTTCGTTTTTCGCTCGTGGCCAAACGTTGATTGCGGGCCATGGCCTGGGACAAAAGTAACATCATTACCTAGTGGCCATAGCTTCTCTTTGATAGAGCTAATGAGCGTGTTGAAATCACCTTGTGGGAAGTCTGTACGACCAACGCTGCCGTTAAACAAAACATCACCAACAAACGCCAAACGCGCTTCTTCACTGTAAAGCACAACGTGACCCGGAGTATGGCCCGGAGTGTGAATAACATTCAGAGTTTGATTGCCAAAAGTGACCTTGTCACCTTCATCCAGCCATTGATGCGGTTCAAACGCTTCTGTTAGTGGAAAGCCGAACATTTGGCTCTGACCTTCTAGGCCCTGTAACCAAAAGTTATCCGCTTTGTGAGGGCCAACAATCTCAGTACCACCAAGCAGTGCAGACAGTGGCTCTGTGCCACCCACGTGATCCAAATGACCATGTGTTAGCACTAAGTTCACGACTTCAACACCGAGCTCTTTGATAAGCATCGCAAGCTGTTTTTCATCACCGCCTGGATCAACCACAATGCCTTTCATGGTTTCATCACACCAGACGATAGAACAGTTTTGAGAGAAAGATGTTACTGGAACAACTTGGTATTTCAGAGCCATAGATAACCTATACCGAATAAATTTGCATGAAAACTGCCGCAACTATGACACTAAGCCCTAGCGACTTCAAGCTTTGCACATCGGGGAATAGCGGCTGTCTAACGGGAAAAACAACCGCTTAGAGCGCGGTTACCAAGAGCGAACGGCACCGGTATCGATATGGACGAAGTTACTACGCGGGTAATAACCTACCCCACCCGCTTTTAAGCTCAGTGCCGCCTCACGGACAGTCGACAGCTTTACGCCATCTAAACGGAAATCGATCGCCTTTCCTTCCATGTGCATGCTTTTCTTGGCAACACCGGAAGAGCTGTTTCGCAAGGACGCGTTGGTTACCGGTGAGCGGTAGCCTGAAATCACAATCACTTCAGCTTCCGTACCGATCAGTTTTTGAATTTGGCTGATTTGGTCGAACAAACGTCGATCCATTGGATGAACTTCATTACGGCGATGATCACGGCAGAACTTATCAAGACGCTTTAGTTCTTCATCTACGTAGCTCGAACCGTTGAAATAACACGATTCAAGTAATTCACCAGTATTGAGGTTATTCATCGCAAGCACACGAGGCTCGTCGGGTAATGACGCCCAAGACACAGACGGCATGGTTGAAGCAACCACAACACCACCAGCGGTCATTTTAAGAAAATCACGACGAGAAAAATTACGACTTACCATTAGAAAATACTGCTCAATTACTGTACGAGCAGCGGACATTACCGAAACCAATTTGATGCGTCAAATGCATAAATCGGTCCGGCTTGTCGCTTTTGGGCTGGATTTTCTGTTTACTTATTGAACAGGAACCAGATTTTATGAATTGTAAATTTTTTTAAATTAAGGACGAACCTCACCCTTGATGATCATATTGATAAATATCATCACGGTAGTACAAGGTGCCCTCTTCTAACCAAGCGGTTTGATAAATAATGTGCACTTGAATACGTTCAGTCAGTGGTACAGAAGTATTTGAGCGGCGACCACTTTGACGTTTCTTCGCTAATCGCTCTTCAAGACCTTGCGTCTTAAACAGTAGCTCCGCTAATTGATCGGCATGCTCAACACGTACACAGCCTGAGCTAAACGCTCGACGATCCTGATTGAACAGGTTTTTACTTGGCGTGTCGTGCAAGTAGATCGCTTGTGGGTTCGGCATGTTGAATTTATACAGACCCAACGCATTGTGGGACCCAGAAGACTGTCTCATGCGATAAGGGAATGTTCTTGGGTTTACCGTAGCCCAGTTGATAGTCGTTGGATCGATGATCTCTCGTGATGTCCAAGAGCGAATGATCTGGATGTTATGCTCCATCAGGTACATTGGGTTGCGTTTTACCTTGGGGATAATGTCTTTCACCATGATCTTCCAAGGCACATTCCAAGTCGGGTTTAGAATGACAGAATCCATAGTGCCGGTCATGATTGGGGTTTTGCGTGACGCCTTCCCTACCACAACTTTAGATTCAAACAGTGGCTGGCCATCGTGCCAATACGTCACTTCATATCCAGGTACATTGACAAATACCACATTGTCACGCTCTTTGGACCAGATACGAGAGCGCTCGGCGTTTAATGCTAATGAATGTAAGCGCTGCTGCGGTGAGAAGTTAATCCAGCGCAAAGTATTTGGGCCGATAATGCCGTCTTGTTTCAAACCGTGAATACGCTGAAACTCCATCACAGCCAACTCGAGGTTTTCATCATACAGCGTGGTTTCAGTATCCAAATGCCCCACTTCAACACCAACAATTTGCATTCGAGCGATCAAGCTAGACTTATCAAACAGCTCATCACCTACACGCGCTAGCCTTTGATCTTGTTGGTAAAGAGGAAACTCAAATTTTGCGTACGTCGATAGTGAAGAAAAAGCGGTATTGAATGATTCGTCCATCTGCAATGGAGAACGTAGATCGGTAAGAAACTGATCCAGTTTACCGACCGTAATTTCATTGCTTAACAACGACAAGGTTTCAATACTTGGTGCAGGAAACTTAACGTGAACCTTGTTGGCAAATAACCAGTTGATGCCTTCTACCGGCACTTGCTCAAGATAGGAAAGGTACATAAGCAAGGAGTCGGTCATGACAAGATCAAAATCGAGCTCATCACCTTGTTCACGGACTTGTTCTATACGACGCAGTTGATTGTCAAACTCTTGGGTTACATCTGCTAATGCCACCAGCTCCATTTGGAAAATGAGCTGCGCAACATCATCTTCATTTTCCCAATTTAGACGATAATTTGTGCTTTGATATAGTTGATCGATGACCTCCGGGTAATGGATCATCTTCTCAACAGAGAGCTTTTCGACCGCGCCCTCTTGCTCTGTTTGTGCAGACGCATCAAGAGAAACTACGGTTGAAAAGCTGCAAAACGGCACCAAAAGTGCCGTTATCATAAGAAATCTAGCAATCACTGAAACGATCCTTCCGTCACATGCCATTAAAAAAGTATGGCAAATATCTCACGTGTTGCAGCTTTAAAATTAAGAATCTGCAGACGAAAACGACAACAATACTCTCAATAAACGATTACTCAATGATCTTTCTAAATAATTCTGGACCAATGGTTGTCCCACTGCACACCACTAGCAAAGGTATTTTTAGACTCCACAGGCCTTTGTTCAACCACTTTACCCGCCCCAGAACTGACTCGAAACTCGTCACCGTAGATCACCACACCTGAAGCATCAGGTAAGGCACTTAACTCTACCAATTTACCCGTCGATTTGGACCAAATCCCGTAACAACTGCCCGGTGGCGAAGTGGCTAGGATCCATTCATCGGTTGCAGCAATACTCGCTACATAATGATTGAATCGCGCCCACTCTTCAGGCTCTGCTTGTAGATCTTGCATCTCACCACCGCGGGTGTGCATGGCGATCAATGCTGGATACTCATCCGGTTCTCCACGATATTGCTGACCACAAAGTACCGTCTCCGTACCGTCGTGAGCTAAGTGACGAATGCTCAGCTTATGATCCGGTAGAGAGACTTGATCCAATAACTCACCTTGTTGAGACAAGTAACTCAAACTTGGCTTCATCGTATCAAGGTTGAGCGGTTGACGACCATTGGTATGTACGCCGCCAACGCCAATGGCAAGTGCACCATCAGGCATCATGATCACTTCATGAGGCCCTAGACCAAAACCGGTTAACTCATCGATTTTTTGATATTGCTTTTGCACATCATAAACACCAATGATCCCCCGGCTTGTTCCCCTCTCTCCTTCTGTCGCAAATAGCAACGTGCCGTCATGAGAGTAAACACCATGGCCATAGAAATGGCGATTCGGTTTTGCCAGTTGCAGCTTGATCATTTGCTCTGAGCGATAATCAAACACCATAAAGAAGGTGCCAGGTCGTCGACCAAAAACCACGGCATGGCCTTGCTGGTTTGTCGCCACGCCATGACCCCGCGCAGGAATAGGCAGCGAAGAGAGCGGCATGCCATGCTCATCGGCCACCACCGCCGCGTATTTGTCTCGGCCGATAATAGAACAGCCGATCAACGCAGGCTCACGAGAGCTTGTGGAAGCACAACCAAATGGCATAGCAGGAACCGCCGCTCCGAAAAGAGCGGCTTTCAGTAAGGTTCGGCGGGTTTGATCAGTCACCATCAGTTGCATTAAATCCTATAACCACGCCAAGCTCGATCGCCACTTCTTCGTGGATCAAGTACTTTAATTGCTCTAGTTTGTTGTATTGCGCTAGCACCATCCGATAGCCTTCTTTTGTTTGCAGTGCGGCAAACAAGCTCTTATCTTCCGGCCATGTATCTAACGCCATCTCGAACTGGTGAACCACACGATCAGCTAAATCCGCATGACCTTGTTCTCTCAATAGCGCATCTAGACCGTTACCGTCGGCCAAATAGAGCGCTTCCATTGCAGTAAGGTTCGCTTTTAAGTTCGAAAGTGACGTCTCTGAACGCCACGATTCAGAGAAATAAGGACGAGGCTTACCAATCTTCGCCAATGGGCGACTCAACTTCTTCATGCTGTATTCAAGCTGATTAGAGAGCAGTGAAATGTACTCAGATTCCCATTCCGTCATCTCTAACGACTTCCACGGGTTTTCTGCCCAAGAATCCGCGATGATCTGCGCTTTGTTATCGAGGTTTTCTGCAATCGCAACCCCCGTCGCACAGGCATTCCTGTTACTAGATAAAGTCGATGCCTGATCGTAAAGCAGCCATTCCAATGCGCCTAAACCTTGCACGGTGACACTTTGCGTAGAGATACCTTCGGCACTCCAAGTTTGGGCAGATTTCGTCAATATAGACATTTTACGACCAGTGGTGTTCTTTTTATCTGGCCAGAACTGAACATTCCAACTTTGCTCTAATGCCGTCGCAGGACCACGCTCCTGTCCTTGCAATGCCATCCATGCAAGCATGGTTTGATGCCACTGCTGTTTTACTTGTGTATCTTCTTTCGTTTCTAAAGCGCAGTAATCTGCGAAGCTCCGCTCTAGTTCACCCGTTTGCGCTAAAAATGCCTGTGCAGCGTTAAACTCCACTTCGTAAACATTTTGCGAAATATGGCTGGTACTCTCAGGCTTGGCCGGGGTTGTTCCCGTTGTCGATTGGCAACCAACCAAACTTAACGCTGAGGCAATCGCACTCACTAACAGTGTCTTTTTCATGGTTGGGTCCTTATAGAGAGTTCAGAAACGCTATGAGAGCATCACGTTCTTTTTTGTTCAGAGCTAAAACATTTTGTTTAGCGGTTTCCGCTTCACCGCCGTGCCACAATACCGCTTCCATCAAGTTACGAGCGCGACCATCATGCAAGAAGTAAGTGTGTCCGTTAACTTCTTCGGTATAACCAATACCCCATAGTGGCGCCGTTCGCCATTCACGGCCGTTTGCTAAGTATTCAGGACGGTTATCGGCTAGGCCTTCTCCCATGTCATGCAGAAGCATGTCGGTGTATGGGTGGATTAACTGCTCAGAAAGCGCTGGCAACTCTGGTCGCTTGGCCGTTTTCACACTGGTCTTGTGGCAGCTTTCACAACCAGAAGTAGCAAAAATTTTCTGACCAAGTTTCACACTAGGATCGTTCACATTGCGACGAATTGGCACTGCTAGGTGCTGGCTGTAAAACTCCACAAAGTCGAGAATGTTCTCACTCACTTCCGGCTTACCGCCATTTGGCATGTCGTCACAAATGGTTTGATTCGAGGTACAGTTTTCATTCGGGAATAAATGGCTCGTCAAACCCACATCGCCATTGAATGCCGCGGCATTTTGTTGCATTAGCGTCGGCTGTCCGGCTTTCCACCCAAAACGGCCAATCGAGAAGTCGTCCTTCTCAATATCCCAAACCTTGTTTGCTTTGCCTGAGATGCCGTCTTTGTTGGCATCGTGTTCATCAGCCCAAGCCAACAGTGTTTCGTCTGGAATGCTCTCTAACAAGCCAAGGCCGATCATTGGTGGCGCCACACGCGCTGAAAATTCAGTATCCGGATGCATGTCGCCATACCCTAAATCGGTAATGTTTAGGTGCGGCTTTCTCAGCGTCACTGTCGTGCCATCTTTAAATGTCACTGGCACATCGGTATAAGTGATTTCGATTTTGCCCTCTGGCGTTTGGTCTTGCAGTGCGAAATCTTGAAGCTGGCCACCATAAGTTGGCTCAGGTATGCCACCGTCTTTGATGAACGCTGTCTTTTGTTCTGGCGTCATTGCGGGGATACTCAAGCGCACCAGCATAGACACCGCATGTAAGTCATCTTTTTCAGGGGGATGACCACGGCCATCTTTGATGTGACAGTTCTGGCAGCCATTGGTGTTGAACAATGGGCCTAAGCCATCACGAGCATCTGTCGATGCTGGTGCTTGCACCCAAGGATTGCGGAAAAAACTGTTGCCCACGCTGAAATCAAGACGCTTACTCATTGGTAAGTTAGCAGCGGGAAGAGAATAGGCGTTTGCGCCGTCTTTTTTAACACTGGTTTTGCCACCAGACTTAACATCGTAAGCCATGGCAGAAGAAGAAAGGATCGCGGCTAGCGCTGAAATTAGGTATGGCTTCATATCATTTCTCTACATATACAACAAGGGTGATAACAACGAGCTCAAACGTTAAAAGGGCTCACAAAGAGCCCTTATTTATTATGGTTTTCTTATTAGAACTCGTGGTCAGCAGTATCTGGGCTTAGGCTGTCGATACCGACAATGTTCGCCGCACGCTCAATAGCACCAGTTTGTGCTACCAGTGACATGATAGTGTCGTTAACTAGTGCGTTACCTTGCGCGTTACCCGCCGCAATTAGCTGGTCGAAATGCTGGTTGCTCTTCTCTGCTGAAGTCACTAGCTCACCGACTTGGCTACGTGTTGTATCAAACTGCTTTTGAATCTCTTCCGCTGCTTTCTTGTCTTTTTGAGCTACAAGGTCAGCAATACTTGGGCCAGACAGTTCTTTACCGCTTACGCCTTTGTAGGTACCGGTGTAAACGTTGTAGATGCCTTGCTCATTGTAGTAGTGAGAGTTGTGCGTGTTGTCTGAGAAACAATCGTGCTCATCTTCTGTAGAGTTCGCTTCTAGTGCTACTTTCATACGTTCACCCGCTAGCTCACCTAGAGAAAGAGAACCCATACCAAATAGCATCTTACGCAAACCGTTATCCGCTGAGTCATTTAGTAGCTCTTCACGGTAGTTACCTTTCACGTCTGCAGACCACTGCTTTTCCATCCACTCTAGGTCTTGAACCAGTAGATCGGCTGCCGCTTTCAGGTACTCACCACGACGGTCACAGTGACCATTCGTACACTCAGAACCGACAACGAAGTCTGTATAGGCGCGCTGACCTGCACCTGCGTTTGTGCCGTTAAGATCTTGACCCCAAAGCAAGAATTCAATTGCGTGGTAACCAGAGGCTACGTTTGCCTCAGAGCCGCCCACTTCATTCAAGTCTGCAATGAGCTCTGGCGTAATTTTTGAAACATCGAGCTTAGAAGCACCAATCTGTAAGCTAGTGTTTGCTACGATGTTTGCAGCCGCACCTTCGTTACCTAGTTCGTATTGGTAATCAGCCGCTACGTAGTCGATCAGACCTTCATCAAGTGGCCACGCGTTTAACTGGCCTTCCCAATCGTCAACAATCGCGTTACCAAAACGGAAAACTTCAGACTGTTGGTAAGGTACGCGAGAATCTAGCCAAGCTTGTTTTACTTCTTCAAGCTTCTTCGCTGATGGCGATTTTAGGAATTCGTCAATTTTTACGTCGAGCGTTTGAGCAGTCGTTAAAGAATCGGCAAACACAGCGTGCGCCACGTCTGCATAATGTTCGACAACTTGTTGTTTAGTTACTGTAGCAGCAACCGTAGAACCACTGGCAATGAGAAGTGATGCAGCAATAGATTGGACTAAAACTGTTTTTGCATTCATCTGAAGCATCCTTGTTGAGCATTTTAATTATCGTATTAGTAGTGCTAATTATTCTTATTTGCACTTTTAGTCCCGAGATAATACAAATTTACAATTTATTTGCAACTCCAGATACAAAAAAGGCCTCATAAAAATGAGGCTTTTAGAATGTTTTATTGTCAGTTTTGTCTTTAGGGTTAAACCTTTAGGTGATGTTTCCCGTGAGAAACTTTCGCCTTAAGATAGCTTTCGTTACCATCTTTGATGTGGGCAGACGTATTGACAACTTCTGAGATTTCAATCCCGTATTCCGACAGCTCGCGAATTTTCTTAGGGTTATTTGTCACAAGGCGGATCTTATTCACACCCAATGCTTCTAACATTTGCGCCGCTTCCGTGAAATCACGTAGGTCGTCGTCGAAGCCCAAATGATTGTTTGCTTCGTACGTGTTCATGCCTTGGCTTTGTAAACGGTACGCGTCGATCTTGTTGTAAAGCCCGATACCACGGCCTTCCTGACGAAGATAAAGGATAATGCCGCCAGACTCGCCCATGCGGTTGATGGTCTCTTCTAATTGTTCGCCGCAGTCACAGCGTGAAGAGTGGAAAACATCGCCAGTCAAACACTCAGAGTGCATACGAACTAAAGGCATTTCCTGTGTCTGGTCCGCTTGTTTGAAGATAATCGCAACATGCTCTTTATCTGTCTTTAGACCATGGAAAGACAGGATTTCGGCATCAATGTTACTTTTTGCCCCGACTTTAAAATCTACTCTGGCTCGTACTTCCGCCATATCTACACTCACTCGATTTATTGCTTGATGCATTTTCGTTATCGCATTCATGGGATTGCTCTCATTTGCTCTTCAACTATGGGGATTGATACCGCATTTTTCAATGTTGAGATCACAACGAGCCCTATTCTTATTGTGACAAGCTGGAAATCCTAGAAGATGAAACCCGCTGGCCGACTCTACAATTGTTATAATATAACATTTAAAACTAACTACAATAAAAAACCCCAGACAAATTTGCCTGGGGTTTCGAATGCGTCGATAAAGCGTTTGATTTTAATGCGTTTGACTGCGCTTCCATACGGCAAGCTCAATCCAAACGGCTTCGAGTTCTTGAATTTCCTCGTCGGTTAAAACGGCGAGAGTCGAAGTGACTTGTGGCAGCTTCGGTGACTGGAACGCACGAATCTGCGAATAAAAGTCCTTTTTTAATTGCGATATAACTGAATCCACTGCGTACACCTATTCGTTCTTTATTACTTCTCCAGCTCAATTTTTATGGTCTGATATTCACTGAAGCCTTCATAAATTCGGGAAAATGATAACATTCTGCTTGTTATGTGCACAATTTATTTCTAATAGTGGAATAGTGGTCACATTAATTACGCTTTACCATTCGGATCGAATATAAGAAAAAAAAGATCAAAAATAGCAGCGGAAAGATCCACAGTAGCGCAGTGGAATAATTAAATGGCGGCTGATATAGAACAATATTCCCATAACGAGCAACGAGATAGTCCTTTATTTCTTGGTTTGAACTGCCCTCATTCGCCATCGTATACACCTTTAAACGCAGGTCTTTTGCCGCCTGTGCGTTGGATTCAACCAAGTTTTGGTTCTGGCATTGCGGACAGCGTAAAGTCTTGGCTAGCGAGGTTGCGCGCTGTTGCACTTCAATAGAATGAAACTCAAACAGATCAACATTCTGTTGTAAATCTCCCGCCTTTGTAAGCGGAGAAAATAACAAAAACACCATTAAACTCAAGAGAAGATGATTAAATCGAAACATTCAAATATCCTGAAAATATATCGTTCCATTTGTCTGCTGTTAACTCCCCACGATATTTGATCAACACACGACCATTTTGATCAATCAAGTAGGTTTCAGGTGTTCCAATCACACCAAGTTCAACAGCGAGCTTTCCATTTGGATCACTGAACACTTCAATATATGGATTTCGTTTGGAGCTCAAATATTCGCGTGCAGCTTGTTTTTGGTCTCTGTAATTAAGTCCAACGATAGGTACACCGAGTTCTGATAGCTGCAATAGCTCCTCGTGCTCTCGTTTGCATACTCCGCACCAAGATGCCCAAACATTCAATAATTTATATCCGTCACTTTTGAGTAACTGTTGCGAAATCATCTCACCAGACATCAAAGATTCTGAACTAAAATTAGGAACCTCTAAATTTCGCTGTTGGGACAATTCTACATTTGGTCGCTCAGATAACCCAATCGCGGTCACAGCCGAAAACACAGCGACGGCCGCAACGAGACCTGCGAGTTTAAGCGAATTTCTCGATCTCATGGATAGCTTCTCTCCTTCTCTTTACACCTATCATTAGCGCACCAAACACTGCTAATAATCCGCCTGACCATATCCACCAAATACCGGCACGGTACTGAACCTTGATTGCATAAGCATGGGTTTCCACTTTATCACCCAATGTAACGTAGTAATCACCATGCCATAATGAACGAATCGCAGGCTCCCTCATGTTCATTACCCGTACAGGATAGTGGCGCTTTTCCGGTTTGAAATTGAGGGCACTCCCATCTTCCAAGCGTAAGGTGACTTGCCCTTGCTCAGAGGTGTAGTTAGGACCTAATAGCCACTCGATACCATGATAATCGATGGTGATCCCCGCCCTATGGAGCGAGCTACCGGGCTCAACGCGTAAATTATATTCATAAGAGTAGTGGCTGTTGAGCACAGCCCCGCTTGCTGCCAATGCAAAACCGATATGAGCGAGCGTCATCGGCATCAATTGACTCTTTCTTTCACTGCGACATAGCATGACTAAATGTACCGCGGCAACCCAAGTCGCTAATGCAATCATCAGTAACACTTCAACATGCAGCACGTCTACTGCGAGCACAAATCCGATGCAAGAGACTGTAGATACCGTAATACTAATCAGAACGTCTCGGTAAGCACATGAACTGGTCCCCTTCATCCACTTCAATGTGGGCATAAAAGCAAGAGCCACAAGAGCCAATACACTCACCGGAAAGATGAGACTATTAAAGTACGGCGCCCCGACCGAAATGTTGCCCAACCCAAGTAACTGATAAACCATTGGGTAGAAAGTACCAAGGAAAACAATGGCTGTTGCAATAACGAGCAAGCCAATAGCGATGTATGCGGTATAAGCTCGACTGACTAAAGATTGAAGTTTGAAACGGGAAAGTTGTTCTCCTCGCAAAATCAATACGCCAAAAGTGATGATGACAAGCAGGCTCAACACGCCAAGTAATACCAAACCTTTAGTCGGATCAACCGCAAACGCATGCACTGAAGTCAGCACACCAGAGCGCACTACAAATGTCCCTAAAATGCTTAGGCTGAACGTAGCAAACGCTAGTGCATAGGTGCTCCAAATTGCGCCTCTGTTACGTGTTGCGACAACACCGCTGTGCAACAAAGCAGTACCGGTAAGCCAAGGAAGCAAAGAAGCATTTTCGACAGGATCCCAGAACCACCAGCCGCCCCAACCGAGTTCATTGTAGGCCCACCAAGAGCCAACTAAGATCCCAACTGTGAGCATTCCCCATGCAAAAAACGCAGCGCCACGAGCAACCGTATACCAATCGCTCATCGGTTGTTTACTTAAAAGAGCCGCTAACGCAAAAGCTAATATAGCCGAGTAGCCGACATAACCTAAATAAAGCAACGGAGGATGAATGATAAGCCCAACATCCTGCAACATTGGGTTTAGATCTCGCCCTTCCGACACCAATACTTGGGCATATTCGAACGGGTTAGAGGTCATTAACGTAAACCACGCAAACGTCGCAATCAGAACGTTCATGATACCAAGACAGTCACTGGTATATTGAGCGTTAAGCGGCGACTTAAAAGCAATAAACGACGCCCAAAAACTCAAGGTGACGACCCAAAACAACATGGAGCCTTGATGTCCGCCCCAAGCGGCAGCAATTTTGAACGCCACCGGAAGTTGACTGTTGGAATGTGTCACAACATATTCCAGCGCGAAGTTGTCTTGCACAAAACAGACGATCAGAAGTATTAAACAAATGATGGAAGCTAAGCTAATGATGTGGGACATCGCGACTTGATGCGGCAATGTCGCCTTCTTACCTAGGGCGCGACGTATCCAATGTAGCAGCGATGCACAAGTGGATGTTACAGCCACCAATATCAGTAAGAAAAACCCTAGCTCAGCCTCCATTTTTCCCCCTTACACTATGGTCATTTGACCGGCATAGAGAATGAAAGTGCGCAGCATAAGTACGCCAACAAGGCTTAGCGTCGTCACCACAAAAACATAACTGCCTTTGTGGCGCACTTCTGAAGGCGTCAACCAATTGAGAGTCAAAGGCGTAATCATGCCGATGAACACTACTCCAACCCAGAACCATTGAGCCCAGAATCCACTCGAAATAGCATTCCAAGCGGCAACCTCATTCTGACCGCCACTAAAAATAAGCCCTGTAAAGAAGGTCACTAAGACAAACAGCTCGAACAATACTACTGGACGTTCAAACCCATGTACCCAAGATACACTTGGACTGCTGGTCGACTCTTTAAACACCAAGATGCCAAACATCAAACAAGCAGCAGCACCAGATGACAAACTTGAGAACAGGAACAAGATTGGCAGCACTGGGTTGTTCAACATTGGATAGGTCTTCAACGCGGACAATAAGAAGCCCGTGTAAGCAGCAAGTACGATAGCTAGGAAACCCAAGAACAATTCAATGGCGTTGTTCGTTTTCCCCGCCTTGATCAAGATGCTATCAACAAAATCCAACAGTTTGCTCGGAAGCTTTCCTTCACAGAAACTGATGATTTGATGACGGAAGACAACGCCGATCCAGACAAACAACACGATCATGTACACTTGGAACAAAATAACGCCCATCGACATCACGGAAGTCGGATTGTAGTAAATCATGATCTTCCAAAACTCGAGCGGTTTAGTTAAGTGGAAAATCAAAATTACGAGGCCGGCAATGATGCCAAACGGTGCTAGCCAAGCCATTGCTTTCATGATGCCATTGTTTGCGGGATCACCTTCAATCACTTTGCGTTTTAAATAGATAGAAATCATCACCGCACCTGCTGACATCCCAGCAAGGAATAAGTAAATCGCGATGATCCAATCCCAGACTAACGAGTCAAAGTGGAATGCACTTTCGAAGCCGTTCATGATGACACCTCCCCTTTGCTATGCGGAATTTTGTACAGTTTAGGTTGCGTACCTAAATGCGATTTATCGCGATAGACAACATGGCTTTCGATAGCTTTGCTCACCTCGCTAGTTGGGTCATTTAAATCACCAAAGATGAGTGCTTTTGTTGGGCAAGATTCCACGCAAGCTGGCTGCTTACCTTGCGCTAGATTGGTATCACGGCAGAAGTTACATTTATCCGCAGAGTGATCGACGGGATTAAAGAAGCGCACTTGGTAAGGGCAAGCAGCAAGGCAATAACCACATCCGACACATTTCTCTTTGTGTACATCCACGATGCCTGTCGCTTCATCTTTGTATGCAGCGCCTGTTGGACAAACGTACACACATGGTGGGTTATCACAGTGCTGACAGGATTCGCGAGTAAACTGGTATTCCACATCTGGGAATTCGCCAATCGGTTCACTGCGATGAATTTTAAGTCGCGTTACGCCTTCAGGAACGTTGTTCACTTCACGGCAAGCATCGGTACAAGCAGTACAGCCAATGCAGGCGTTCTCATCGTGAACCATTCCCATACGCTTTGCTTGCTCACTATCACTGGCATAAAGAGAGGAGCTAACAATGGAAGTGCCTGCAACGCCTGTGGTCAATATCAACGCGCCGCTGCCGGCGAGGAAGTTTCTTCTAGAACATTTCATGCTATCTCTCCTCTTCTTTTGCAAGTTCAGGTTCGATGGCAAACTCAGAGTGACAATCTACACACTGCTTGATCAACTGTTTTCTGTCGTAAGAGAGGGCTTTGGTTTTTGCAGCATGAACATCATGACAATTTGAGCAAGTAAGATTCTTTGCATGAACATCATGCGTCCAGTGATTTTCTCTGAGCTTGGCAGGGGCATGGCAATCCACACACTGGCTGTTGGCTTTAAGAATCATGCTTGGATCAAGGAACACTTTGTCGTGTACCTCTTTCGATTGCGCGGCAGAAAACTTAATCACATCCGGCGCACCTTCACGGTGATCAGGACCGATGTTACTGTGGCAATTGGTGCAATTAAGCTGCTTACCTTTGCTGAGTAACGTTTGCGGATCATGCGAAAGGTTCAGAGTCTCTTTGGCGTCCTTATGACATTGGAGACATTTGTAGTCTCTGTCTCGGATTAACTCGACTTGATGACGCTCAGCTTGAGCACCTTCAATCGGCTCTGAAGAAGTCGCATGGGCGGCGATGGAGAAACCATAGATGGCAAAGACGAAGAGAAATTTCAGCATTGTCTCTATGGTCAATTTTATATTGCCCATATTTTTCTTTCCTTAGCTCGACAATAATTGATAACTATTCTCAATTATTTATTTGAGCGACAATTAATTTCCTCTGAAGATATTTTCCAAATCTTCAAATGACATCAATTCTTATTTCGGAAAGCCACAACGCTAAACCTATATTTATAATACCTCTATTATCCACAAGGGGTAGAAACAACTGCCTAAAAAGCGAACTAAATCACCCTATTTTTGAAATGGTTAAATCGTAACACCTTGCTATAAAAGACATTAACCACTACCCCTTTAGAGGTATAAAAACTTAAACATGATTAAGATCACTGGTGTAAATTGATCTAAAACAAGACAAGTCCTGCTCACTATTTCATCCATTGGAATAAACAATAATATTAAATACAGATCTCCAGTTCTTATTTGGAATAGCTCCTTCACAACGCTGCTAATAAAAACGAATATGGAGATAACACCGTGAGCATAAAACACTGGATGAGCGCACCCATCGCGGTTGCGACCTTATTCGCCAGCCAATTATTTTTGGTCGGCGCTCCGTTGGCAGCAGAAGATAAAGGCCTCGTCGACCCTCGAAATGACGTCTTTGAACAGAACCACCCTGATCAATACCACTCTTGGAAAGCAACCTCTGAAAGCGAACACATTGAAGATGCCCTAAGTGAAGATCCAAACATGGTGATCTTGTGGGCAGGATACGGCTTTGCTAAAGACTACAACAAAGCGCGCGGTCACTTTTACGCACTTGACGATGTTCGCCAAACCTTACGCACTGGCGCACCGACTGATGAAAAATCTGGCCCTATGCCAATGGCCTGTTGGAGCTGTAAAAGCCCTGACGTTGCTCGCGTGATTGATGAACGTGGTGAAGACGGTTATTTCGAAGGTAAATGGGCACGATTGGGCTCAGAAACCGTCAACCCTATTGGTTGTTCTGACTGTCACGACACTCGCTCTGAAGAATTTAAGAAAGGCGAACCAGCACTGGCGGTAACTCGCCCTTATGTCGAGCGTGCTTTTGATACTATTGGTAAAAACTTTGATGAACAATCTCGCCTAGATAAGCAAGCATCGGTCTGCGCTCAATGTCACGTTGAATACTACTTCACCGGCCCGACTAAAGCGGTCAAATTCCCATGGGATATGGGCACCACCGTTAATGACATGGAGAAATACTACGACGCGTTGAATTTCAAAGATTGGACGCATGCAGTATCTAAAGCTCCGATGCTAAAAGCACAACACCCAGGTTACGAAACGTGGCGTGATGGCATCCATGGTAAAAACAAAGTGGTGTGTGTGGACTGTCATATGCCTAAAGTGACCAAAGAAGACGGCACGGTGTACACAGACCACAAAGTGGGTAACCCATTTGACCGCTTCGAAGACACTTGTGCACAATGTCATACCCAAGCCAAAGAGCAGTTACAAGGCATCGTTTCGACTCGCAAAGCGCAAGTACTGAACATGAAGCTAACCGCCGAGAAGCAAATCGTAGCAGCGCATTTTGAAGCAGGCGCAGCGTGGAAAGCGGGCGCTACAGAAGCAGAGATGGAACCTATCCTAAAAGATATTCGCCACGCACAATGGCGTTGGGACTACGCAATTGCTTCTCACGGTGTCCACATGCATGCTCCTGAGGTAGCGCTTGAAGTACTAGGTACTGCAGTTGATCGCGCCGCTGACGCTCGTACCAAGTTGGTTCGTTTACTGGCAACCAAGGGCATTACTGAACCAGTACAAATTCCAGATATCTCGACCAAAGCGAAAGCACAAGAAGCACTTGGTATGGATATGGAAAAAATGAACACAGATAAGAAACACTTCCTAGAGACTGTCGTTCCGGACTGGGATAAAGCCGCGGCCGAACGTGAAGCTACATACTGATCAGTATCGATTGCATCAAGGTTACACAGATAAAACAAAGGGCGCAGAAGGCGCCCTTTTCTTTTAATAAAGAGATAGAGAAAAATAAACTAGCGACGAGGCAGCCTCGGTCTAGGCTGAATATTTGGCCGCGTTTTAGGCATTTGCACATTAGGTCTTGCAGCAGGACGTTGGATTTGAGTCTCAGGCAGTGCTTTTCTTTGTTGCAGCTTTTCTTTCACCACTTTGTCTTGTAAAGCCGCTGGCTCAATACGTTCTGGACGATTCTCCCACTTAGTTTGGATCTCTTGCTTTTGCTCTTCAGGCAGTGATTGCCAATGATCATCAAGTTGGCGCTTCATGTTATCGATGTTGGCAGACATATCATCGTCCTTCCAATCTTCGACTTTGTCTTTGATGGACTGCTGTTGGTCTTCATCCAAGCCATTCCACCATTCTTCCAGCTTCTCTTTGTATTCGTCATCGTTGTCACAACAACCCGGATAATAGTAGATCCAGTAATCGTCATGATCGTACCACCACGGATCGTAATAACCTGAAGAATAATAAACCGAAGAGGAAGAACCAGAATGATCGGAAGAGCTACAACCCGCTAATACAGAGCCGCACAGCAAAACCAATATGCTTAGTGCCTTATTTTTCATTCGTTGCCCACCTTTCCCTCTACTGCTTATTAAATTGTACGCTTACAACAGCTCTTTTGCTTTGTTGATAGAGTTAATGATTTGCACTCTATCTAAGTTTGGATCATTAGAATCTAATAATAGTACCCAAGTATCAATGGCTTCCTGAAAGCGGAATGACAGAAAATGGTCATTTGCGATCAAAGACAAAGCTGCTTCATTATGCGGTTCTATCTGTAGAGCTTGCTCCAGAAGCAGGCTGACTTCTTGCGTCATAGATTGTTGGTGGATGTAGTATAAAGTGGTCGCCTTGGCAGCAAGTTGCGTGGCACTGACAGGTTCAGTAAGTTGGATCGCGTAATCAAAACAAATCAACGCACCATCCAACTCACCTTCTAACAGATAGCCCTGCCCTAACTGAAACCATAACTCAGCGTTGTTTGGGTCTTCACTCAGTTGATCTTGGATTTCCTGCATTATGTCGCGAGCAGTCATCATTCGAGACATTTCCGCTTGGATTGGTTGAGGCGGTGTCTGACGCAGCAATAAGAAACTTGCGCTGGTCACGACGAGTACCAACAAACAAAAGCCAAACCACTGAGCAGGTTTCACTTTTGATGCACTCAAAGACAAGAGAACAATGAACAACCCCATCAAGGAGATGGCAACAAAGAACCAAACAGACATAACGCATCCTTTCAATAAAGATAACGCCAGTGTACGCATTTCTTGTCTCGATTGCGTTGATACAGATACAAAAAAGCCGAGCGTTATGCTCGGCTTTCAAATTTAGCGATTAAGAAGAAGCTTACTCTTCTTCTGAACCTTCAGCTGCATCGTCTGCTGCTGGCGCTTCAGGAGCTTGACCTTCTGCATTCGCCTCTGTTGCTTCTGCTTCTTCGCCTTCTGGCAATTCAACTTCTTCAACTTCATCGATACGTTGTAGACCAACTACTGATTCGTCTTCAGCTGTACGGATAAGTGTCACACCTTGAGTGTTACGACCAACTTGGCTCACTTCCGCAACACGTGTACGTACTAGAGTACCAGCGTCGGTGATCATCATCATCTCGTCGCCTTCTTCTACTTGTACCGCGCCAACAACTGGACCGTTACGCTCAGAAACCTTGATAGACACAACGCCCTGAGTTGCACGACCTTTCGTTGGGTATTCCGCTAGTTCAGTACGCTTACCGTAGCCGTTTTGTGTAACCGTTAGGATATCGCCTTCGTTAGACGGAACGATTAGAGAAACAACTTGGTCTTCGTCTGCTAGTTTCATACCGCGAACACCTGCCGCTGTACGACCCATTGCACGTACTTTGTCTTCGCTGAAGCGAACCACTTTACCTGCTTTAGAGAACAGCATGATGTCGCTATCGCCGTTTGTGATATCAACACCAATTAGTGAGTCATCATCACGTAGGTTCACAGCGATTAGACCGTTTGAACGTACGTTTGCAAACTGGTTCAGTGGGGTCTTCTTAACCGTACCATCGCCAGTCGCCATGAAGATAAATTTCTCTGGTGAGAACTCATCAACAGGAAGAATTGCAGTGATACGTTCACCTTCCTCTAGAGGAAGGATGTTTACGATTGGCTTACCACGTGCAGTACGAGTTGCATGAGGCAATTGATAAACTTTCAGACGGTAAGTCTTACCACGAGTTGAGAAACACAGAATGTTATCGTGAGTATTTGCAACAAGTAGACGTTCGATGAAGTCTTCATCTTTCATCTTCGTTGCACTCTTACCTTTACCACCACGGCGCTGAGCTTCGTAGTCGCTTAGAATTTGGTACTTAACGTAACCTTCGTGAGACAGAGTTACTACTACGTCTTCACGAGCAATCAGCTCTTCCATGTCGATGTCATGGGTAGCTGCTGTGATTTCGGTACGACGAGCATCGCCGTAACCATCGCGAACTGCTTCAAGCTCTTCGCGAATCACTTCCATTAGACGCTCAGTGCTTGCAAGGATGTGCATTAGCTCTGCGATTTCATCTAGAAGTGCTTTGTATTCATCAAGAATCTTCTCGTGCTCTAGACCGGTTAGACGGTGTAGACGAAGTTCTAGAATAGCTTGTGCTTGAGTCTCAGTTAGGTAGTACAGACCATCACGGATACCGTATTGATCTTCTAGCCATTCTGGACGAGCTGCATCAGTACCAGCACGCTCAAGCATTGATGCTACGTTACCAAGATCCCAACCACGCGATACCAAGCCAACTTTTGCTTCAGCTGGTGTTGGTGCGTTTTTGATCAGCTCGATAACTTCATCGATGTTTGCAAGAGCAAGAGACAGTGCTTCAAGGATATGAGCACGTTCACGCGCTTTGCGTAGTTCGAAGATAGTACGACGAGTTACAACTTCACGACGGTGGTCAACAAAGCACTTCAACATGTCTTTTAGGTTGAATAGCTGTGGCTGGCCGTTGTTTAGCGCAACCATGTTGATACCGAAAGTCGTTTGAAGCTGAGTTTGTGCGTAAAGGTTGTTAAGAACCACTTCACCCACAGCGTCGCGCTTACATTCAATTACGATACGCATACCGTCTTTATCAGACTCGTCACGTAGCGCACTGATGCCTTCTACTTTCTTATCTTTAACTAGCTCAGCGATCTTTTCGATCAAGCGCGCTTTGTTTACCTGGTAAGGGATTTCAGTGACGATGATGGTTTCTTTACCATTCTTCTCCACTTCGATTTCCGCTTTTGAACGCATGTAGATCTTGCCGCGACCAGTTTTGTACGCGTCTACGATGCCTTTACGACCGCTGATTAGCGCTGCCGTTGGAAAATCAGGACCAGGAATGTAATCCATTAGTTCATCAATCGTGATTTCTTCATTATTGATGAATGCAAGACAGCCATCGATCACTTCGCCAAGGTTGTGCGGTGGGATGTTGGTTGCCATACCTACCGCGATACCAGAAGCACCGTTTACCAATAGGTTAGGAATTTTAGTTGGAAGAACCGCTGGGATTTGCTCCGTACCATCGTAGTTAGGTACGTAGTCCACGGTTTCTTTATCTAGGTCAGCCAGAAGTTCATGGGCAATTTTCGCCATACGTACTTCGGTATAACGCATTGCCGCAGCAGAGTCGCCATCGATCGAGCCAAAGTTACCTTGACCATCGACCAGCATGTAACGAAGTGAGAACGGCTGAGCCATACGTACGATTGTGTCGTACACAGCACTATCACCGTGTGGGTGATATTTACCGATTACGTCGCCGACAACACGGGCTGATTTTTTATATGGTTTGTTCCAATCGTTGCCTAGTACGTTCATCGCGAATAAAACGCGGCGGTGTACTGGTTTTAGGCCATCACGCACA
Organism: Vibrio sp. B181a; assembly: GCF_030248375.1. Lineage (NCBI taxonomy): Bacteria > Pseudomonadati > Pseudomonadota > Gammaproteobacteria > Vibrionales > Vibrionaceae > Vibrio > Vibrio sp. B181a. Next base: position 65,701 of record NZ_JAHGAD010000007.1, read on the forward strand.
TCTGGAAGAGCACGACCCACGATTACTGACATCGCGTAGTCTAGGTATGAACCTCTAAGCTCATCTTCAATGTTTACGGGCGTGATCTCTTTAGCTAAATCGCTCATAGAGCCATTATCCCTCTATTATCTGATCGTAATTACGATACGTGTAAGGTGCAAAAATATAACACACAATTCATCAACGGGGCATCACTTTCCCACTCGTTTTATCAGGTTGTGAGCTTCGTTATGAGTTAAATGAAGAGAATTTGCACATTCATCCCATATCTTTCTGAAAACTGACTACATTTCCACCAACACCGCTCAAAAATCTCCCCTGTAGCGATTGTGAGAAAAGAAGCAGTTTTAACGTATCGTACCATTGGAGTATAATCACGCCTTCCAAAGGACTATTAGCGAAGCGATATTACTATCATGACAAAAGCACAAAACGTCGACCCAAGTGAAATTAAGAAATTCGAAGAGATGGCTTCCCGTTGGTGGGATTTAGAAGGCGAATTCAAACCACTTCACCAAATTAACCCGCTTCGCTTGAACTATGTCCTAGAGAAAGCTGACGGTGTATTTGGCAAAAAAGTGCTCGATGTTGGCTGTGGCGGCGGTATCCTCGCGGAAAGCATGGCAAAAGAAGGCGCCGTCGTTACCGGTCTAGATATGGGTAAAGAACCTCTAGAAGTCGCGCGCCTGCACGCACTAGAGACGGGTACTAAACTGACTTACATCCAAAGCACAATCGAAGACCACGCCGCTGAAAATGCTGGCACCTATGATGTGGTGACTTGTATGGAAATGCTTGAGCACGTGCCAGATCCTCTTTCTGTGATTCGTTCTTGTGCAGCGCTCGTGAAACCAGGCGGCCATGTCTTCTTCTCAACTTTAAACCGCAACATCAAATCTTACCTGTTTGCTATTGTCGGCGCAGAGAAACTGCTGAGAATCGTTCCAGAAGGCACACACGACCATGAGAAGTTCATCAAACCAGCAGAAATGATGAAGATGATTGATCAAACTGACCTAACCGAAATGGGCATCACAGGTTTGCACTACAACCCTCTTAACGACAGCTATAAGCTCGGTCGTAATGTGGATGTAAACTACATCGTTCACACTACTAAATATTGATTTTTTGGATCGCGGCGTTGTTCGTGATTAAGCAAAACTCGATATGAAATTTAAGGGAAAAGCGGTAGCACATGAGCGCCGCTTTTTTTGTCAATTTCTGTAGAAAAAAAGTGCTCTAGATTCCATTTTGACCAATCTATTTTTAACAAACAAAAACTGTCAAAGATCAAGGAAAATATTTTTACATGCGGTTATTTATGAACCGATCTGAAAAACGTAATTTTCCCCATTCAAGTCAGCCCTTTTCTCATCGGTTAGTGTCCACTTACTGATTTTTTTAATTTTGTTAGTTATCCACAAGTCATCCCAAATCTGTACCTTGAAAAATTGGGGTAACAGCACTATCTTGTAACTCGCAAACAAATGAACCCCTATATGTTGTGTTTAAGCTACAATATATAGATAGACTTTGATCACAAAGCCGCCGCAAGTTTTACAAATTTTGCACATAAACAAACAAAAACACGGCTTTTATCAGTTTTCTTAGGGAAATAAAGCAGAATGAACCAACAACTTACCGTCACTAAGCGTGATGGCCGCAAAGAAACTATCGATCTGGAGAAAATCCATCGCGTTATTACTTGGGCTGCCGAAGGTCTTAACAACGTTTCAGTATCACAAGTAGAATTACGTGCTCACATCCAGTTTTATGACGGCATCACCACGTCAGATATCCACGAGACGATGATCAAGTCTGCTGCAGACCTGATTTCAGAAGAGACACCGGACTACCAATACCTAGCTGCTCGCCTAGCGGTATTCCACCTACGTAAAAAAGCATACGGCCAATACGAGCCGCCAACGTTGCATGACCACGTAGCTCGTCTTGTTGATATGGGTAAGTACGATAAGCACATCCTAGAAGACTACACAAAAGCGGAATTAGACGAGCTTGATGCGTACATCGACCACAAGCGCGACCTTGATTTCTCATACGCAGCCGTAAAACAGCTAGAAGGTAAGTACTTCGTACAAAACCGTGTATCAGGTGAAATCTACGAAAGTGCTCAGTTCCTGTACATTCTAGTGTCTGCTTGCCTGTTCGCTAACTACCCGAAAGAAACACGTCTTGACTACATCAAGCGTTTCTACGATGCGACATCGACATTTAAGATTTCTCTGCCTACACCGATCATGTCTGGTGTACGTACGCCTACTCGTCAGTTCAGCTCATGTGTACTGATTGAATGTGGCGATAGCCTTGATTCTATCAACGCAACAGCAAGCTCTATCGTGCGTTACGTTTCTCAACGTGCAGGTATCGGTATCAACGCAGGTCGTATCCGTGCGCTAGGTTCTGAAATCCGCGGTGGTGAAGCATTCCACACAGGTTGTATTCCATTCTACAAATACTTCCAAACAGCAGTGAAATGTTGTTCTCAAGGTGGTGTTCGTGGCGGTGCAGCAACTGTGTTCTACCCGCTATGGCACGGTGAAGCTCGCTCACTATTGGTGCTTAAGAACAACCGTGGTGTAGAAGAGAACCGTGTTCGTCACATGGACTACGGTGTTCAGTTGAACAAACTGATGTACCAACGCCTAGTGGAAGGTGGCAACATCACGCTATTCTCACCGTCTGACGTACCTGGTCTATACGACGCGTTCTTCGAAAACCAAGAAGAATTCGAACGTCTATACGTGAAATACGAAAACGATCCTTCAATCAAGAAAGAGACCGTTAAAGCAATTGAGATGTTCACTCTGCTAATGCAAGAGCGTGCATCAACAGGCCGTATCTACATTCAGAACGTGGACCACTGTAATACTCACAGCCCGTTCGATTCAGAAGTTGCGCCAGTTCGTCAATCAAACCTATGTTTGGAAATCGCTCTGCCAACTAAGCCTCTGAAAAACGTAGAAGATGATTCAGGTGAGATCGCACTATGTACGCTTTCTGCGTTTAACCTTGGTGCTATCAAATCGCTAGATGATTTCGAAGAGCTATCTGAGCTTGTAGTGCGTGCACTAGACGCTCTGCTTGATTACCAAGATTACCCACTACCAGCAGCTTACAAGTCGACAATGAACCGTCGTACGCTGGGTGTTGGCGTTATCAACTTCGCATACTACCTAGCGAAGAATGGCGTTAAGTACTCTGACGGCAGCGCAAACGGCCTAACTCACCGTACATTTGAAGCGATTCAGTACTACCTATTGAAAGCCTCTGTAGCGCTTGCGAAAGAGCAAGGTAAGTGTCCTTCGTTCCACGAAACGAACTACGCGAAAGGTCTACTGCCAATCGACACTTACAAGAAAGACGTTGATCTAATTTGTGAAGAAGAGCTGCACTACGATTGGGACAGCCTACGTCAAGAAATCATGGAGCACGGCCTACGTAACTCAACACTGACTGCGCTAATGCCATCTGAGACTTCTTCTCAGATCTCTAACGCGACAAACGGTATTGAGCCACCACGTGGTTTCGTGTCTGTTAAAGCGTCGAAAGACGGCATCCTGAAGCAAGTTGTGCCAGATTTTGCTGAGCTGAAAGACAACTACGAACTGCTTTGGAACATCGGTTCTAACGACGGTTACCTACACCTTGTGGGCATCATGCAGAAATTCGTTGACCAAGCGATCTCTGCAAACACAAACTACGACCCTTCTGGTTACGAGAGCGGTAAGGTTCCAATGAAGAAACTTCTTCAAGACCTTCTAACTGCGTACAAGTTTGGTGTGAAGACACTTTACTACCATAACACTCGTGACGGCGCGAAAGACGACCAGAAAGACGCAGTTCAACCACAAGATGACGATTGTGCAGGCGGCGGTTGTAAGATTTAATCTCCCGCACCCTAACAATCCGTAGAAACAAACAATCGAATACCTCCCCTTTTGGGGAGGTCTAAAAGGAATTGAGGCATTATGGCTTACAGTACTTTTAACCAGAACAAAAACGACCAGCTAAAGGAACCAATGTTCCTAGGTCAATCAGTGAACGTTGCTCGTTACGACCAACAAAAATTCGAGATCTTCGAAAAACTAATCGAAAAGCAATTGTCTTTCTTCTGGCGTCCAGAAGAAGTTGACGTTTCAAGCGATCGTATCGATTACAACAAGCTACCAGACCACGAGAAGCACATCTTCATCTCAAACCTGAAGTACCAAACGTTGCTTGACTCAATTCAAGGCCGAAGCCCGAACGTTGCACTGCTTCCACTTGTTTCTCTGCCTGAGCTAGAAACATGGATTGAGACATGGTCTTTCTCTGAAACGATTCACTCTCGTTCGTACACACACATCATCCGTAACATCGTGAATGATCCAAGTGTGGTATTTGACGATATCGTTGAAAACGAACACATCCTTAAGCGTGCGAAAGACATTGCACACTACTACGATGACCTAATTCAAGCGACAAACGACTACCACCGTTACGGTGAAGGTGAACATGTTCTGAATGGTGAAACGGTTAAAGTTAGCCTGTACGATCTGAAGAAGAAATTGTACATCTGTCTGATGTCGGTAAACGCGCTTGAAGCAATCCGTTTCTACGTAAGTTTCGCATGTTCATTTGCGTTCGCAGAACGTGAGCTAATGGAAGGTAACGCGAAAATCATCAAGCTGATCGCTCGTGATGAAGCACTTCACTTGAACGGTACGCAGCACATGATCAACCTGCTACGTAACGGTCAAGATGACTTCTCATTCATGCAAATCGCTGAAGAAGCAAAACAAGAGTGTTTTGACCTATTCAAAGAAGCGGCTGAGCAAGAAAAAGAGTGGGCTGAGTACCTATTTAAAGACGGTTCAATGATCGGTCTGAACAAAGACATCCTGAGCCAATACGTTGAGTACATCACTAACATCCGTATGCAAGCAGTAGGTCTGCCAGCAGCGTACCCTGAAGCGACGTCAAACCCTATCCCATGGATCAACGCTTGGTTGTCATCGGATAACGTTCAGGTTGCACCGCAAGAAGCAGAAATCTCTTCATACCTTGTTGGTCAGATTGACAATGAAGTAAGTGCAGACGACTTCGAAGGATTTGAGCTGTAATGCCAAATATCAAAATCAACAAACTCGTTAGCATTGAGTCCAACCCATCCAATACGATTTTGGAGACGATGGAACAAGCAGGTTTATTACCTGAATACAACTGTCGCGACGGCCACTGTGGTGCTTGTCGTTGTAAGTTGGAGTCGGGTGAAGTGGAGTACGTTGGTTTTGCCATGGCTTATACTCAGCCTGATGAGATACTGCCTTGTATTTGTAAGGCGAAATCAGACGTTTCCCTGAGCGGTGTGAACTATGCGATGAAAGAAAAACGCGCCTAGTCCAAACCAGCTAAGCAAATACAATAAAGCCAAGGCAACCGCCTTGGCTTTTTGCTATCTGTCGTCTCGTCCTGAGATGGGTATCTCGCCCTTAAATGTATTTACGCAACAAGGGCGAAAACAGTTAAACCTTGCTTCAAATCGCACTGCTCGGGATATGCATCTCTTTCACTTTCTCTAAGAAAGCATATTGAGCCGACATTGGTTTACGTTCTAGGTAACGGCGTAACAAATCTAACGCGGCCGCACTGATAACTTTCACTTGGTCGTCGAGCTGATATTTTCTCGATAACTTATATAACGCCCCCCACTCGCCTGTTGAGGTAGAAAGCGCCACGGAAAATACTCCCTCTTCAAGCTTTCCGGTCACTAGCGCCAAATCCGTGCCGCACTTCTCGCGCGTAGCACCCGCTAACGCAAAGGTCGCTGCTAATGGGTCTCCCTCGTCGGTAATGGTTTGGCTTTGACCAGCTAATACCCAACCATGACCAAACTGCTTTTCGACGTTCTCATCACTGTTAAGCCAATAGGTTAAGTGGCCTGCACTGCTTTTCTCTGAAACGGACAAGGTCAATCCTTTATCTACCAGCATTTGGCCTACATGCTCAACCATCGGCACATCTACGCTCACCGTATTCGTTTCAAGGTGCTTGTGAATCAGTTGCATCAGCTTCATTCGCTGTTCTACCTGATTGGAAGGACCAAACAGCTTCACCTCAATAAACGGCAAGTAAGAGCGGTAACCGAGCTCGTAACCCTGTGGCAATTTCATTTGGTCTAGTTTGTCTGAGATACCAGACTCTGACAGGCCAAAGGTATAAATACGGCTGCAAGATGCGCTCTCAACTTCAGGAAATAGCTTCTTCAAGTCTGGCAGAATTTGCGTTTCTGCCATCAGTTTGAATTCGCTTGGCACACCCGGCGTAAAGTAGAACACCGCGTCATTAATCAGCATTTTAAAGCCACATGCCGTGCCTATTGGGTTATCCACGATTTCGGCTGTCTCTGGCAACATCGCTTGCTTGAGGTTACTGTCTGGCATTGGGATACCACGACGAGCGTACATCGCCTCCAGATGCTCTAGCCAGTCTTTGAATAGCACCAGCTTACATTCGGCAGCTTTTGCCGCTGCAGCGGCGCTCATGTCGTCTGTAGTTGGGCCCAAACCACCATTAACGATCACGACATCGTTATTGAAGCTGAGCATAAGGAATTCTTCGATAAGGCTCGACTGTTTGTCACCAACGGTCGAACGCTTGGTTAAGCCAAATCCATGCTGATAAAACAAACTCGACAGCCAAGCTGCATTTGTATCAACAATGTCACCGTGAAGGACTTCTTCTCCGGTACTAAGCATAGCAATTTTCACAACTGACTCCTGAAAATAGGCAAAATCCACATTTTTTCGACATTATGCCTATATCGTTTTCATTTTATTAGACTAATCTCTTAGTGAATTTGTTGAGATTAAATTTAGGTCAAGTATTTAAATGGCTGTTCTTTTAAGGGATAATTGTGAGCCCGATCATCAAACCAATAACTCGGAGACCTCTGTGTCAAAATCATCCATGTTCAAGAAAACGCTAAGTGGTCTTGTTCTGACTGCGTCTGCTGCGGCAAATGCGAGCCAGTACGATATGAGTAACCATATCGAGTTTTCTTACACGCCTGATTGCCTGTCAGGTTACTGCGAAACAACCACTCTGTATAGCTTCGAGCCACAAAATCCTCGCTATGCGATGGGGTTAGATAGCGATGATTCTTTAAATCTCGACGCAGGTCTTCAACCAAAGCATCTTATCGTTCCAAAAGACAAAGATTGGGACTACCTTATGGGTCAAACTTACACCATTCTTGGTTTGAGTGTGGCGACTGTGGGTTTGATGACATTGCTGCCTGAAAGCATCACTAAGTGGGACGACGAAGATCGTGACATGAGCAAACTCGGTAGTAAGTGGAAAGACAACGTTTCTAGCGGTCCGGTTTGGGATCGTGACGAACACTTCCTAAACTACGTCATGCACCCTTACTTCGGTGGTGTTTACTACACAGCAGCACGCCACGCGGGCTACAACGAATTTGAATCCTTCCTGTACTCTGCGACCATGTCGACGTTCTTCTGGGAATACGGCGTAGAAGCATTTGCGGAAATCCCATCATGGCAAGACTTGTTTATTACTCCATTTTTTGGTGCTGTGGTCGGTGAAATGATGTTAACTGCTGAGCAAGACATTATTGCTGGCGGCGGTGAAGTAATGGGTTCAGAGACGATGGGTGACGTATCTTTGTTCTTCCTTAACCCAGTTGGCCATATCCATTACTGGGTATCCGATGCTTGGGGTGGTAGCGCAGAATTCCAATTCAGCTCATCGCCTTGGTTCGGTAACCAGGACGCCGCGAGATTCGCGATGGACTCTGGCGCAAGCTACGACAATGTCTTCTACGGTTTTGAAATGAAGGTAACCTTCTAAAACCAAACGGTTAAAGAGCAGCTCACGAGCTGCTTTTTTTGTGCCCCAAGCAAAGTTTTCATTATTTGCGTCACGAATTAGCGTCAAAAATTGACCTCTGTCAAACATAACCCTCCCCCAGCACCTACACTGAAATTAAGAAAAAATTCCAATAACTTAAGTTCTTGAACCTTAAGCCCAAATAACTATAGCGATACGTCTACCCGTGCCGCGTCCAAACCTTATTCCGGGAGGGGACATTATGAACACTGTGTTTATCGTTAATTTCGTCGGTCAGGCATCACCAGCGACCATCAAACAACTTGCTGCTGTTACACATGAAAACGAGGGAAAATGGCTCATCAGTAAAGTGAACTTTATTGAAGACCAAGTCGCTGGCGTAATCAAAGTGGAGCTTCCTGAAGAAAACGCCGACACAGTAAAAGACGCGTTTTCCGCTTGCCAGACTCTTATCGTCAAGTTCGTCGATTCTGAACCGCACTCTCATCGAGAAGATACGGTTTTCCAATTACGTCTCGACGCCAATGACCGCGCCGGTATTGTCAACGAGATTACTCACGTGCTCGATGGACAAGGGATTTCAATCTTAGATATGGACTGCCAACGTGTGTTCATTGCCGGCGGTGGTGGGGTCAGTTCTAGCCTATTCAGTGCGAAGATGGCCATCAAGCTGCCTAGTGAATTAGAAATCGATGATGTGGCAAACGAACTGGAATCACTCAGTGAAGATACCCGTGTGATTGTGGAAGGCTAATCTCCGTCCCCAATGCTTAGTCCATTAGCAATACCGCAATAAAAAAGAGCAGCGTTGTGCTGCTCTTTTCACGTTCAACCACTTTTTACGTCAAGCAAAGATAACTACTTCACTGACCATTGAGATAAAGAGCGTTTGAAATCTGAGTAATCAAACTCGTTCAGTTTTTGAATCTCGCCACTTGAACGCTCACAGTATACCGATGGCATGCGCAGACCGTTAAACCAGTTTAGCTTCACCATGGTGTAACCCGCACTGTCCAGAATGTGTAGACGCTGGCCAATCTCTAATGGCTGTTCGAAGTTCGCCACACAGAACTGATCACCCGCTAGGCAAGAGCAAGAACCAATCACGTACTCGTGCTCGCCATTTTCTGATGCTTCTAGAATAGACGCAGGCTCATTGTAGATAAGGGTATCCAAGCGGTGCGCTTCTGTTGCTGAGTCAACAATCGCCGTCTTCTTCACGTTCTCAACAATATCTACCACGGTCACGACAAGGTCGGTCGTTTTTGTGATGATTGCCTCTCCCGGCTCTAAGTACATTTGTACGCCGTGTTTTTCAGAGAAGGCTTTAAGCGCAAGGCCTAATTTCTCGATGTCATAGCCTGGCCATGTGAAGAATACACCACCGCCCATGCTGACCCAATCGAGTTTATTTAGGTATTCGCCAAACTGTTCGGAGATCGAATCCAGCAAACCAATAAATGCGTCTACGTCTTTGTTCTCACAGTTCATGTGGAACATCACACCATCAATGCCATCGAAAATTTCTGGCTTGATGTGGTCAGCTTGTACGCCAAGACGAGAGAACTGACGAGCAGGATTCGCTAAGTCTTGACCTGCGTAGCTTACGCCAGGGTTAAGACGAAGACCAATAGACGCTTTGTCCTCAACGATATGACGGTAAGCAGCTAGCTGTGACTGCGAGTTGAAAATCATCTTGTCACAGATATCCGCTACTTCACGCACATCGTCTTCGCTGTAGCCAACGCTGTATGCGTGAGTCTCACCACCGAAAGTTTCGTAGCCAAGCTTCACTTCAAACGGGCCAGAGCTAGTCGTGCCATCTAAGTAAGGCTTGATGATGTCGAATACGCCCCATGTTGAGAAGCACTTCAGTGCCAACACCAGCTTCACACCAGAAATGTCTTTTAGCTGCTTTGCTTTTTCTAGGTTCTCAACCAACTTGTCTTCATTGATCATGAAGTACGGGGTTTTAAGTTGTTCTTTGCTCATAACTCACCATTTATCAACGATTAACCCCCTCTAACTCTCCCCCTTAAAAAGGAGGATTAAACCAAGCCACCTCTACTCTTGCCAAAAAGTGGAAAGATTGAAGCCACGATCAGTCTGTTTCTGCTCCTCCCCTTAAAAAGGAAAGTGGAAACTGTACTCGGTTTGCCTCAACTTCCCCCCTTTTAATAATGGAAGATTTGAAACTAAGCTCGGCCTGTCTTTGCTCCTCCCCTTTTTAAAGGGAGGCTGGGAGGGGTTAACCTCAAATACGACAAAAGCAGCCACGGCTTTACGCCATGACTGCTCAAATTATCTAAACAAGTTTAATGATAAAACTTATTTGTTCAGTTCGTGAATCAGCGGTAAGCCTTGGCCTGCTTCCAACTCCTGAACATGCCAATCTAGACCGATCGTTGGCATTGTTTCTAGGAACGGATCTGGGTCTAGCTGTTCCATGTTGAACACGCCTTTATCAGCCCACTTGCCACGGAAGAATTGCAGTGCTGCTGTAATTGCAGGAACACCTGTCGTGTAAGAGATCGCTTGGTGTTCAACATCTTCGTACGCGACTTCATGGTCTGCGTTATTGTAGATAAACACGCTACGCTCTTTACCGTCTTTCTTACCTTGAACCCAAGTACCGATACACGTTAGGCCAGTGTAGCCTGGTGCTAGAGACGTTGGATCAGGCAACATCGCTTTTAGTACGTGTAGAGGTTGAACGACTGTACCGTCGTGTAGCGTTAGTGGTTCTGGACTTAGTAGGCCAATATCACGCATTACGTTGAAGTAGTTTAGGTAACGGTCACCGAAACCCATCCAGAACTCAATGCGTTTTGCAGGGATGAATTCTTTCATTGAGCGAACTTCATCATGCGCCATTGAGTAAACTTTGTGTGAACCACAGTTCGGAAAATCAAACTCTAGCATACGAGAGTGGCAAGGTACTTGCTTCCACTCGCCGTTTTCCCAGTAGAACGAGTCGCCTTGGATTTCAAGCATGTTCGTTTCTGGGTCAAAGTTGGTTGCAAACTTCTTACCGTGGTCGCCTGCGTTCACGTCCATTACGTCGATCGTATCGATTTCATCAAACAGGTGCTTCACTGCGTAAGCCGCGAATACTGATACCACGCCAGGATCGAAACCAGCGCCAAGAATACCCGTGATGCCCGCTTCTTCGAACTTCTCACGGTAACCCCATTGCCAGTCGTAAGCTTCAGGCACTTGCTGACCTTCTGAACATAGGTCAACGGCCACTGATGTATCTAGGTATGAAACTTTTGCTCGGTAACACGCTTCCATGATTGGCATGTTAACCCACGGAGGACCCGCGTTGATTACTAGATCCGGTTTAACTTCTTCAATAAGAGCAACCAGAGAATCTACGTCGTCAGCATTTACTGAGCGCGCTTCTAGTTTCTTAGCTGAATCTTTCAGGTTATTTTTCTTCTGAATAGACTCGATGATCTTCTCACACTTACCAATAGTACGTGATGCGATTGTGATATCACCCAGAACGTCGTTGTTTTGTGCTGCTTTATGTGCAACAACCCAGCCAACGCCGCCTGCACCAATCTGTAGAACTGCCATAGTTTTCCGTTACCTTTATTAAACTAGCTCAACGGCTAGCGTGTTGATTTTCAAGAGCAAAGATTCAAAGTCCGCTGTCGTCAGACATGGATTCAAAATCGTAAATTTAAGAGCGGTTTTACCATCAACGATGGTTTCACCAAGTACCGCGATACCACGAGTCAACGCTTCAAGACGCAGTGCTTTGTTCAGTTCATCTAAATCTGTAGATGCATTGTTTGTGCGTACATTGGTTGCGCGGAATAGAACCGTTGAAAGTGCAGGCTCAGCCAGAAGCTCGAACTCCTCATGGGCGCGAACCATGTCAGCAACTTGCTGCGTTTGTGCTAACAGGTGATCGTACATATCGCCTAGCGCTTTAGGACCCACGTTTTGCATCGTCATAAAGACTTTTAATGCATCAAAACGCTTCGTCGTTGCGATAGATTTGTCGACCAAGTTTGGTAGCTCATCGTGTTCGCGGTTCAGGTAGTCAGCATGATGAAGTAAGAACTTAAAGTTCGACTTATCGTTCACCAACAACGCGCCACAGCTGATTGTTTGGTAGAACAGTTTGTGGAAGTCGACACTGATCGAGTGCGCACGCTCTACACCTTTCAGGCGTGATTTGTGGCTGCTAAGAATCAGTGCGCCACCATAAGCGCCATCAACGTGCATCCACATTTCATGTTTCGCTGCCATATCAGCAATGAAATCTAGATCGTCAATTGCACCGTGATCAGTCGTACCCGCTGTGCCAACAATAGCGAATGGAATCAAACCTTCTGCTTTTGCCTGCGTTAGAACTTGATCTAACTGAGTAACATCCATCGTTCCGTCAGCGTTCGCATCGACAGTCATCACGGCTTTCTCACCCAGTCCCATCCAAGATGCTGACTTTTGAACCGTGAAGTGCGATTTCTTCGAACATACGATACGAAGTTTGTCCGCGTATTCTGGAAGACCCAGCTTCTGAATTGAGTGGTTACTTAGCTTGTCTGCAACCCAGTCACGCGCCAGCATTAGGCCCATCTGGTTGCTCTGCGTACCACCGCTAGTGAAGATGCCGTCCGCCTTCTCACCAAGTTCGTACTTGTCACACAGCCAGTTAATTACCTTCTGCTCAACGTAAGTCGCAGAAGACGCTTGATCCCATGAATCCATTGATTGGTTCAACGCTGCAATCATGGCTTCTGCCGCTACCGCAGACATCAAAGGAGGCGTGTGCAGGTGAGCAATACAATCAGGGTGTTGAGTGAAGATTGCATTCTTCGCGACAAGCTCAGCCGCCTCATCAATTACAGATTTGAGCGGTGCGTTTTTGTTGTCCAAGTCGATCGCGTTGATTGCCGTTTCCAGCAACTTAGGGTTCATACCAGAGTATGGCGCATTGACCTGTTCGAATACCGACTTCATCGCCGCAGTCGTATGGTTCATTACCGACGCAAATTCAGCGCTGCCAAGTTCACCAGTATGAATAAAGTGCTTTTTCCACTCTTCTTGTAGGTCTGCTTCAACATGGTTACCGCCTGCAGCGATAATTGCGTCTTCCAGAACTCGAAGTGCAAAGTCAATTTGCTCGAAAGAAATGATAAGTGGTGGAAGAAAACGAATCACAGAGCCATCACGGCCACCCTTTTCTACCATCAAGCCACGTTCAAGAGCCGCGCGTTGAATATCAAGAGTAAGCTGGCCATCCGACAACGGCTCACCGAACTTATTGAGTTCGCCGTTTGGATTCTTAATTTCTACACCCAGCATTAAACCTTTACCGCGAACATCCGCGATACAGTTAACGCGTTTTTGAATGCTCTCAAGACCAAAGCGTAGGTACTGGCCTGCAACATTTGCATGCTCAACAAGATTGTCGCGTTGGATGATTTCTAGTGCTTTCGCACCTGACACCATTGCTAACTGGTTGCCACGGAACGTACCAGTGTGCTCACCTGGCTTCCATGTATCGTGTTGCTTGTTGATCACCAATAGTGACATTGGCAAGCCACCACCGATCGCTTTAGACAAACACAAAATATCAGGAACAATGCCCGCTTCTTCGAATGCGAAGTTGTAGCCCGACTTACCGACACCACATTGAATTTCATCAAAAATCAGTAGGATACCGTGATCGTCACAGATACGGCGCAATTCACGTAGCCAAAATGCAGGAGCAGGAATAACACCGCCTTCACCTTGCACTGGCTCTACAATGATTGCAGCAGGCTTCATGATACCGGCTTCGTCGTCGTTCAGTAGACGTTCGATGTAACGAATGCTCGCTTTCGCCCCTTCGTCACCACCTAGACCAAACGGACAACGCAAGCTGTAAGGGAAAGGCATGAAGTGCACGTCTGACATCAAACCAGTACGACGAGCTTTGGTGCCCAAGTTCCCCATCATACCCATAGTGCCATTCGTCATGCCGTGATAGGCACCGCGGAAAGCAAACATGGTGTTACGACCCGTGGTTTGTTTGGCCAGCTTGATTGCTGCCTCAACCGCGTCTGCACCAGAAGGGCCACAGAACTGAATCACGCAGTTGTCACTCAGCTCTTGAGGAAGAAAGCCTTTAACAGACTTAATAAAATGCGTTTTCGCAGATGTCGCGATATCCAGAGTTTGGTACGGCAGACCAGAGTCCAATTGTTCTTTTAGCGCTTGGTTAATTTCTGGATGGTTGTAACCTAGAGCCAAAGTGCCCGCGCCAGCAAGACAGTCTAAGAAGATCTGGCCTCGCGTATCTTCGACCAAACAGCCATAAGCTTGCTTAATCGCGATAGGTAAACGACGTGGGTAAGAACGAACCTCAGATTCATGTTCAGCCTGTTCAAGAAGCACTTGATCAGGAGTTAGGTCATACGTTCCTTCAACAACAGGAACCTGAGAGGAAAAGTAATTTGCGATAGTGTTATCGACTTCAAAGGCAGTGCTCATACTACATAATCCCTTGAATTATAATGATTCTCTTTCCTGTATTTATTCTTGTTAATATTAAATAACAGGAAATACAGATATACCTCCACATTCATCGTTACTTAAACGACAAATACAGATAACCCGTCACGACGAACGCGACTTTTATTGTGCTTGGAGAGTAATCAAGGTTCCGTAATGCATCCGTTTTGTAAAACGGGACATTTCGGCAGTATGAAGCTGATTAGTGTGTGTTTGTTTAAAGGTTTCAATGTTGGGTTTCCCATTAACATGCTGCTTCTTACAGCACTAGTATCCCGTCTATCGACAAATGGCTTTGCCGATACCTACCCTACGTAATGTCACAATCAGCTTGAATGGTCATTACGCGTATCCCCCAGAGAATCAAAGTCGTAATAATACGCTCCGAGATTGCGCGCGAATTTATCATAAAATAAAATCTTCTGGCAATATGTTTTCACAGGTTGCATATTGATTTAGATCACAATCGGCGGCAAACGTTTACTCGGTTCATTTTCATTAATATTGATATGTATCGCAGAAAATCGTCTTAAATCCATCAACGGTTGAAAACAGAAAATATAAGGACAGCCCGCTTGTGTGGCTCTGAGAAGGCATTTTCTTACTACGCCATCAGAGTGTTAAAGCAAAATTAGAGAGGGATTCTATACAATTGGATGTATGAAGTTGCTGTGTAGAGCTAAAGGAAGACTCAAACAGCAGAAACGAAAAAGCCCAGCATAAATGCTGGGCTTTCGAATCTGGAGCGACACACGAGGTTCGAACTCGTGACCTCAACCTTGGCAAGGTTGCGCTCTACCAACTGAGCTAGTGTCGCAGATTTTGAGATGGTGCCCCGGGCCGGACTTGAACCGGCACAACGCGAACGTCGAGGGATTTTAAATCCCTTGTGTCTACCAATTCCACCACCAGGGCACACAAATATTCTTTGTGATGCCTTTACAGAAAAGTAAAACACCATCTGATATCGCTAATCGCCATATCACTTTAATTTGGAGCGACACACGAGGTTCGAACTCGTGACCTCAACCTTGGCAAGGTTGCGCTCTACCAACTGAGCTAGTGTCGCATTTATTCTTGAAAGTCATTCACTCTCAAAAGAATAATGGAGGCGCCTCCCGGAGTCGAACCGAGGTCCACGGATTTGCAATCCGCTGCATAGCCACTCTGCCAAGGCGCCTCATCTGTGGAGAAAGTTTAACTTTTCTCACCACCCTTTCGAGCCGTGCTCTCTTGGGTACGGGATGCATTCTACGGATTCGAGCGATCGAGTCAACACTATTTTTATTTTTTTAAATCGTTTGACCAGAATTTGTGCGAAAGACGGTAAATTGATTAGTTTTAATACTGAGAATATCCGAAATACACTTGTTTATCATGAATATTGGGCTAACCCCCTTACCCATTCCAAGGCGTTATTCTTGATTTCAAGTGCTGATAATCAGCGGAACAGACTTGAATAAAGTATGGAGCAGTTAAAATTAAGACTTAGATCACACTCCTATCGCCCTTTGAGAATTAGATATAAAAAAAAGCAGGCTACGTGCCTGCTTCTTAAAATGCTATTTGCGTTGGATTGTTTTAGTGATGCTCTTCATTAAGCAAATCGTCTTTCGCCGCCGCTAGATACTGAACCATTGACCAGTAGGTCAGGAAAGTCGCAACATACAAAGCACCAAAACCAAGCCATACCATCCAATCATCGTAACGCCAGATCAAAACCCAGAGTGCAAACATTTGGGAGACCGTTTTTACTTTGCCAACCCAAGAAACTGCCACACTGGCTCGCTTACCGATTTCTGCCATCCATTCACGCAATGCAGAGATGATGATTTCGCGCGCTATCATAGTCACGGCGGGGATGGTCACCCAAATACTGTGATAATGCTCTGTAATCAAAATCAGGGCCGTTGCAACCAGTACTTTATCTGCCACAGGGTCAATGAAAGCACCAAAGCGAGACGTTTGGCCTAGCTTACGAGCCAGCATGCCGTCAAGCCAATCGGTAAAACCTGCAACCCAGAAAACCATTGCTGCTGCAAAAGGCGCCCAAGAGTAAGGTAGATAGAAAACAACCACAAAAACTGGGATTAAGAACAGTCTTAGTAGAGATAGAATGTTCGGGATATTCAAACGCATTTTATTATTCTCTTACACATTGCGGCTTAATGTTGCGGGATTTTCCTTATTGTTTCAATGCTTGGAAAATAATTTCTGCTAAAGAGTGACTAATTCCCGGTACTTTGGCGATTTCTTCGACACTTGCACGCTTCAATTCCTGCAAGCCACCCATGTATTTGAGTAAGGCTTGACGACGTTTCGGTCCTACGCCTTCAATCCCCTCTAAAGCACTGGTACGACGGGTTTTGCCACGTTTCGCTCTGTGCCCTGCAATTGCATGGTTATGACTCTCATCTCGGATGTGCTGAATCAAGTGCAATGCCGGCGCATCACTTGGCAAGTTAAATTCCTCACCATCTACGGTAATTAAGGTTTCAAGTCCCGGTTTCCGAGTAACGCCTTTGGCAATACCAATCATGATTGGACGCTTCGGCCAATCCCCCCAATATTGGGAAATAATCTCATGCGCTCGATTGAGTTGTCCTTTACCACCATCGATAAAGATAATGTCAGGAATCTTCTCTACATCTAGCTGCTTCGAATAACGGCGCTCTAATGCTTGTCCCATTGCAGCGTAATCATCGCCGCCAGTAATACCTGTGATGTTGTAACGACGATACTCTTGCTTAACTGGGCCTTCACTGTTGAACACCACACACGAGGCAATGGTACTCTCGCCCATCGTGTGCGAAATATCGAAACACTCCATACGAGTGATACTATCCATACCCAAGACTTCTCTCAGTGCCTTGAAACGCTGATTGATCGTCATCTTGTGATTGATCTTAGTGGTAATCGCCGTCAACGCATTGGTATTGGATAACTTAAGGTAACGACCGCGCGACCCTGTCGGTGAGGTATGAAACTGAACCTTACGCCCCGCCACTTCACTCAAGGCTTGTTGAATCGGCTCGATGTCACCACCCAGCTCTTGATTCAGGATAATACGAGACGGAATGGTGCGTGCCTCGTTATGACTCAGGTAGTACTGAGTAAGGAAGCTATCAAATACTTCTTGTTGACTGGTGTTCTGTGGGATCTTGGGAAAATGGCTGCGACTGCCTAACACCTTGCCCTGACGAATCATCAAGATATGGATACATGCGATACCGTTCTCTTGGGCAAAACCAAGTACGTCCATATCGTCCATACTGTCTTCTGAAACGTACTGTTGTTCTTGTACGCGTCGAATCGCTTGGATCTGGTCACGGAACTTAGCGGCATCTTCAAAACGAAGTTGCTGGCTTGCCGCTTCCATCTTCTCAATTAGCTGTTCAAGTACTTGCTTATCTTTGCCCTGCAAAAACAAACGCACAAAACCCACCAGCTCGGCGTACTCTTCATCAGAAATAATCGTGCTGACGCACGGACCCGCACAACGACCAATTTGGTACATCAAACAAGGGCGAGTACGGTTGGAATAAACCGTATCTTCACACTGACGAACAGGGAGTGTTTTCTGCAAAAGGTGCAAAGTTTCTCGTACCGCACCAGAATCCGGGTATGGTCCAAAGTACTCACCTTTGCGCTTTTTCGCACCACGATGCATAGACAATCGCGGATGTTTATGGCCGCTAATGAAAATGTAAGGGTACGATTTGTCATCACGCAGAAGTACGTTGTATTTGGGCAAATATTGCTTGATGTAGTTGTGCTCGAGGATGAGAGCTTCCGTCTCGGTATGAGTTACCGTGACATCAATTTTAGCGATATTACTTACGAGAGCGCGGGTCTTCTCACTGTCGACTTTCTTGCGAAAGTAGCTTGAGAGGCGCTTTTTGAGATCTTTGGCTTTGCCTACATAAATGACAACAGCCTCGGCGTTGTACATTCTGTAAACGCCGGGCTGATGAGTTACTGTCTTGAGAAAGGAAGCCGAATCGAAGGGTTGATTCACACTAAAGGGTCTCGGTGTCCAGCATTCCGTGGCGGATCGCTAAGTGTGTTAACTCAACGTCACCATTGATGTCCAATTTGCTAAACAGACGGTAGCGGTAGCTGTTGACTGTTTTTGGACTTAAATTCAGTTGTTCAGAAATATCCGTTACTTTCTGCCCTTTAGTGATCATCATCATGATCTGCAGTTCGCGTTCAGAAAGGTCTTTAAATGGGTTTTCTGAGGCAGGTGAGAATTGACTCAATGCCATCTGCTGCGCAATCTCTGGCGAGATGTAACGCTGCCCACTGTTAACCACACGAATTGCGTTAACCATTTCATCAGGACCTGCACCTTTGGTTAGGTAACCAGAAGCACCCGCCTGCATCACTTTAGTTGGGAACGGATTTTCCGTATGAACGGTTAATACGATGATTTTTACATCAGGATTCACGCGAAGAATCTTTTTCGTGGCTTCCAAGCCGCCAATTCCTGGCATGTTCATATCCATTAAAACGACGTCTGCATGATTACTGCGACACCATTTTACTGCTTCTTCACCGCTGTCAGCTTCTCCTGCTACGTTCATTCCACGGACGTCTTCAATAATACGTCGTATCCCTGTGCGAACCAGCTCGTGATCATCTACAAGGAAAACATTTATCAAACTTGTATCTCCACACTTTTATTGGCTCTGCACCCACATAACTTTATGTCAATGTGGATATCAGTATGAGTGCCTATATACTACCGCATTAGGCAAAAAATTGCTTTCTATGAATATGTGCTTAAACGCAAAGTTTGGCAAGAACTTATTCATAAACCACTCTATTATTTGAGTGTGTAGCGTGCAAAGCCGATTTTTAAGACAAGCTAATTAACAACATAAACTTCAATAAATCAAGCAACTAGATTTCACTTTGCTCAGCAAAACGCAATATCACCCATAAATGGTTATTCCATAAGCGAGATATCTCCGCTTTTGTACACCCTCAAGACACGCACTTGAACGGTGAAATTCAGCAGCGCTCTTTTACTGGTTATTTTTACAGTTCTTAATGATAGAATACGTGCTTCATTGATTTACAAGGTTTCTCTATTGAATATCCAACAAGGCTTCCTTCTCACTCGCCAAGCCCGAGACATCAAAGGTCAAACTCAGATTGAGCTTTGGCTTTCGACCGAGAATGGTCCCACCCAATTGTTGATTCAAGGAGAAAGGCCCGTTTTCTTCATTGAACAAGCGCACATCGAACAAACCAAGCAACTTGCCAACTCTAAACTCATTGCCGTCGACATTCGCGCGCTTGAGCTAAAGAACTTTCAACTAACACCTTTAGCTGCATGTTACACGCAAACGACAAAAGACGCGTTCGCTCTACAAGATGAGCTCAAGCAACATGACATCGTTCATTTCGAAGGCGACGTGCGTCTTGCCGACCGCTATTTGATGGAACGTTTTATTAAAGGCAGCATGGAGTTTACCGGGAATCTACAATCTCGAAATGGGTTCCAACGCGTCCAAAACGCAAAGTGTCGAACAGGCGAATACCAGCCGAAGCTACACGTGGTGTCCTTAGATTTAGAATGTTCAGAAAAAGGTATTCTCTATTCGATTGGTTTAGACAGCCCTGTCGATTCACGAGTGATCATGATTGGAGAGCCGGAACCAGCAGAGACAGCAATTCAATGGGTGAAAGATGAAAAGGCACTACTCGATGCTTTGATCGCTTGGTTCAAGCAGTTCGACCCAGACGTCATTGTTGGCTGGAACGTGATCGACTTCGATTTCCGCCTGCTACACAAGCGCGCAGAGTGGCACAACATGAAGCTGATATTAGGTCGTGCAGACCAGCCAAGTTTCTTCCGCAGCTCCGCGCAAAGCCAACAAGGTTTTATCTCAATCCCTGGTCGTGTGGTGCTGGATGGTATCGATACGCTCAAAACCGCGACATACCATTTCCGCTCTTGGTCACTTGAGTCTGTTTCACAAGAACTCCTAGGCGAAGGTAAAGAGATTCATAACGTTCATGATCGAATGGACGAAATCAATCGCATGTACCGTTCAGACAAGCCGTCTCTCGCTAAATACAACTTGCAAGACTGTGTGTTGGTCAACAAGATTTTTGACCACACTCACCTGCTCGACTTCGCAATCGAACGCTCTCGCCTAACGGGTGTGGAACTGGATCGCGTCGGGGGCTCAGTAGCAGCTTTTACTAATTTGTATCTGCCGCAAATCCACCGAGCAGGCTATGTGGCGCCAAACCTGCATCCCGAAAACTGGATCGCCAGTCCAGGCGGCTATGTGATGGACTCGATCCCAAACCTTTACGACTCGGTATTGGTACTCGATTTTAAGAGCCTTTACCCTTCTATTATTCGCTCATTCTTGATCGATCCTATGGGTTTAGTCGAAGGCTTACAGCTTGAAATCGGCAAGGCAGACAATGAAGCCGTACCGGGGTTTCGTGGTGGTCAGTTCCATCGCAGCAAACACTTCCTGCCAGAGATGATCGAAAAGCTCTGGGCAGCGCGCGATGTCGCAAAGAAGAACAACGAAAAAGCGTTCTCGCAAGCAATAAAAATCATCATGAACTCTTTTTATGGTGTGCTTGGTTCTTCTGGCTGTCGTTTCTTTGATACCCGCCTTGCTTCCAGTATCACTATGCGTGGCCACGAAATCATGAAGCAAACCAAAGTTCTGATTGAGGACAAAGGTTACCAAGTGATCTATGGCGATACCGATTCAACCTTTGTGTCTTTAAATGGCGCGTACAGCCAAGTAGACGCCGATAAGATTGGTAATGAACTGGTCGACTACATCAACCAATGGTGGAATGACCATCTGCGCAGTGAGTACAACCTCAACTCGATTCTTGAACTCGAATACGAAACCCATTATCGCAAGTTCCTGATGCCAACCATCCGTGGTGCGGAAACGGGCTCAAAAAAACGCTACGCAGGTTTGATTGGTGAAGGCGAACAAGAACGCATTATCTTCAAAGGATTAGAAAGTGCGCGCACCGACTGGACACCACTGGCACAGCGATTCCAAAATACTTTGTACCAAATGATCTTCCACGGCGAAGATCCAAGTGATTACGTGCGAGAGATGGTCGAAAAAACCAATAATGGTGAGTTTGATGATCAGCTGGTATATCAAAAGCGATTACGCCGCAAGCTACACGAATACCAAAAGAATATTCCACCACAAGTACGTGCTGCGCGCCTAGCCGATGACATCAACGCTAAATTAGGCAGACCATTGCAGTACCAAAACCGTGGTCGAATCGAGTACTTGATTACCGTAAACGGGCCAGAGCCACACGAATACCGCAATAGTCCTATCAACTACCAGCACTATATTGATAAACAGTTGAAGCCAGTGGCCGATGCGATTTTGCCGTTTATTGGCACAGACTTCGAGCAGTTATCTGCGCCGCAGATGGGGCTGTTCTAAATCAAATTCCAGGTTGAAGGGAGTTAACGCTAGCTGACATTAGCCAATGCGAAATTCGGTCTTTTGATACTGAGTCACCAACCAATCACCAAAACCGTCGAGTAACCCAACCACAGAACGTTTTGGAATTGCGCGTCCAGAAAGCAAAATACCAAGGCGTTCTATCTCAAGCTGCTTTTCTGGGTGGTATCGTAAGAATTGCTCCCCACATTCAAGCGGGTCATCAAACCAACGTTTGTCTCGATACATGACAAGTGAGTACGACGCTCGGAGCAGTTTCTTAGCGATAGTCACTTGGGCACTGACCAGCTCTTCAATGCTTTGTGCTTGTACTATCTTAGTGCGATACACCGATAGCCAGTCTTCCACATCCATGTTCCAGTGTTTGGCAATTTCCCAGCTTGGCACGTAGTCACCAAAGCAATCCGCCAGGTCATCTCCGTAGACGCACACGCAGCAGTGTTTGAGCATAAAGCCCCAAGTAAAAAT
This sequence comes from Vibrio sp. B181a, assembly GCF_030248375.1. Classification (NCBI taxonomy): domain Bacteria; kingdom Pseudomonadati; phylum Pseudomonadota; class Gammaproteobacteria; order Vibrionales; family Vibrionaceae; genus Vibrio; species Vibrio sp. B181a. The sequence continues at coordinate 88,035 of NZ_JAHGAD010000007.1, forward strand.
GCTGTCTAGATTTGCGACTTCGCTAACCAAGGCAGTACGAATCGCCACCCCTTTTACCTGCGGGTGCCCTTGCTGTGCTCGCCATTTAATGGTGTTTAATAACGTCGCACGATTATGTTCAAAGCCTGATTTTGTTACCACCACCAAATCAAGGTTCGATTTACCAGCTACAGCTGACTTACGTGCCACACTCCCATAAACATAAACACTATGTAAGTTAGAACCAAGCCCACCTTTGAGGCACGCCAATACTTCTCTGAGCAGAGGTTCAAATTCTGGTTGGAAAGGATGTTTTGGATCGATAACAGAAAGAGACATTGAAGAAAACGCGATCTCAGGCTTTTAACGGACGATGGGCTATATGATCCACTAGCCTTGCATTTGAATCAAGCCAAATAACCCCTTATTGAGGTGCAAATTACTGTGTGGAATTTTGGTGCCAGACAAGCAACTTAGCGCTATAATCACCAAGTTTTGCTTAATAAGTGTAAATAGGAAAATACAATGCCAAAGGCAAGTGAAATCAAAAAAGGCTTCGCAATCGAGTCTAATGGTAAAACTCTTCTAGTTAAAGACATCGAAGTAACGACTCCTGGTGGTCGTGGCGGCGCTAAAATCTACAAAATGCGTTGTACAGATCTAAACACTGGCGCACGTGTAGACGAGCGTTACAAGTCTGATGACGTTGTTGAAACAGTAGAAATGAACAAACGTGCAGTTGTGTACTCATACGCTGACGGCGATGAGCATATCTTCATGGATAACGAAGACTACTCACAATACACATTCAAGCACAACGAAGTTGAAGATGAGCTTTTGTTCATCAACGAAGACACTCAAGGTATTCACCTTATCCTAATCAACGGTTCTGCTGTTGGTATCGAGCTTCCTTCTTCTGTTGAGCTAGTGATTGAAGAAACTGATCCTTCAATCAAAGGTGCTTCTGCATCTGCACGTACTAAACCAGCACGCTTTGCTTCAGGTCTTGTAATCCAAGTTCCTGAGTACATCGCAACTGGTGACCGTGTAATCATCAACACGACTGAACGTAAATACATGAGCCGAGCATAAGTATGTCTGATTTGATTTCTTACGACGACGTTATCGACGCTGCGTACGACATCTTCCTTGAGATGGCTCCAGACAACCTAGAGCCAGCTGATGTCATTCTGTTTACTGCGCAATTTGAAGATCGTGGTGCCGCAGAACTTGTTGAAACTGGTGATGACTGGGTTGAACACGTTGGCTTCGATATCGACAAAGAAGTGTATGCAGAAGTTCGAATCGGCTTAGTAAACGAGGAAAATGACGTACTTGATGACGTTTTTGCTCGTATGCTAATCAGTCGAGACCCAGAACATAAGTTCTGTCATATGCTTTGGAAACGCGACTAACGCTTTCCCTATCATGATCAAAAACACCAGCCTCGCGCTGGTGTTTTTTTATGTCGATAAGTTACGTGTAATAAAAAGAGAGGAACACGATAGCGCCAGAGAATAAAATGCTGGATAAGAAAAAGGCTTGCCGAGTGGGCAAGCCTTTCTGATTTTTTGCTATCGATTAACGATGCTTGTTACGTGCACCTTGGTCACCCGCAGTCTTCTTCGGCTTACGACGAGAAGGATTGTTGCTGCGACCTTTCGGTGTATTTACGCGCTCTTCGTGACGCTTAACTGCGCGACGGATTTTTTGGCTACGAGCACGTTCACGCTTACGTGACGTGTTGTCTTTGTTCAGATCCAGCATGGTTTCTTTTTCTGGACGAAGTTCTACCAATTCACGTAGGTAGTTTACTTCTTTCAGATCAAGTTCCATCCAACCACCACGAGGCAGTTTCTTATCTAGATAGATGTCACCGTAACGAACACGTTTTAGGCGGCTAACCGTCGTGTCTTGAGATTCCCACAGACGACGAACTTCACGGTTACGACCTTCGTTAATAGCAACATAAAACGTGTGGTTCATACCTTCACCACCCGCATATACCACATCTTCGAAACGTGCCATGCCATCTTCAAGCTCAACACCACGAACCAAGTTTTTCACTTTTTGTTCAGTGACTTCGCCGAAAACACGAACAAGATATTCACGTTCAACCTGACGGCTTGGGTGCATTAGGCGGTTCGCCAGTTCACCATCTGTTGTAAACAGCAGTAGACCTGATGTGTTTGCATCAAGACGACCAACTGAAATCCAACGAGAACCACGGATCTTTGGCAGGCGATCGAAAACAGTGCGACGACCTTCAGGGTCGTGACGAGTACATAGTTCACCTTCTGGCTTGTAGTAAGCCAAAACACGACAGATCACTTCTTCTTGCGCCTTAGCAGACACAACGTGACCATCGATACGAACTACGCTGTTCTCATCTTCCAGTCTTTCACCAAGTTTAGCTACGATTCCGTTCACGCTAACGCGACCAGATTTAATTAACGATTCGATCTCACGACGAGAACCGTGTCCAGCACGTGCTAATACTTTTTGTAACTTTTCGCTCATTTATCTACCTATGTGTCGTCTTCACAGACGTCGAGACCAAGATTGGTCTTCATTGTGCAAGTTACCCAACCTGTTGGGATTTTTCGGTCGGTCATTATACGGGATTCTCTACTTTAATGTAAGCGAAATCGTCCATATTGTCGCAGCAAAATAACGCCCAAAAACTCACACTTAACTCATCACCCTCTCCCACTTAGTACCAGACACTCCCCAAATAGAACCGCACTATTATGGGTCGGAGCGAGCCTCTAAAACGCTGGCCTACCTGATAAAATTGTCAGGGTTATAAGAAAGATAACCCTACAGCTTGCTAGCTCCCTTAAACAGATGAAAAAGGAATAATAAATGTCTCATACAAATCTTGACCTAAATTGGATATTTGGCACCTCCGAAGATGACAACATGACAGGTACAAAAGGCTCCGATACAAGCGATGTATTTATCGGCTTTGGCGGCGACGATAAGTTTGTTGGCTTTGGTGGTGACGATTACGTCTTCGGTGGCTGGGGTGACGACACTCTACTCGGTGGTAGAGGTAACGACCTGCTTGCCGGTGGTTCTGGCAATGACTATTTGTCGGGTGGTTTAGGTAATGACTCTCTATTTGGTGGTTGTGGCGACGACATAATTTTCGATTACTCTGGCAATAACTTCATTAACGCAGGTTGGGGTAACGATACTGTTGTGGTTGGCGATGGTAACTCTGTTATCGCAGGCGGTTGCGGCTCTGACACGTTCGTTATGACAAACCGTCTTGCTATTGGCGTTCCGGACCAACCGGTATCATCAAACGACATCGAAGTGAAAGCAGAGATACTCGACTTCAACATTTGTCACGATAAGTTGGTGTTTGATATGGGCCTTGATACGAACGATGACGGCATTCGCGATACCTTCTTAGACTCAGCAGATGACCTAACACTGTCTTACAATGACTTTGGATGGGCGGTATTCTCGAGCGATGAGTTTAATGTAGAAGTGACCCTGAAAGGGATCGATGCTGGCTACATGAACTACATTGAGCACTACAATATCGACATCTTTGACTTCGCATAACACGCGAATATAAAAACCTACACATTGATTCAAAAGACAAAGGGAGGCGTATTAGCCTCCCTTTCTTATTTCATCAAGAGTAAATCGAGTTACTCAAATGGCGCTGGATCACCAGAGCCAATACGCGCAACAACGGATTCACCTTCACTGAAGTCAATAACCGTGGTTGGCTGCTCGCCTAGGTAACCGCCGTTAAGAATCACGTCTACGGCATGCTCTAGTTTGTCACGGATATCCTCTGGGTCTGATTCCGTCACATCACTGCCCGGTAGAATAAGCGACGTAGACATCATTGGCTCGCCAAGCGCCTCTAGTAGGTCCAGCGCAATGCGGTTATCAGGAACACGGATACCGATGGTCTTACGTTTTGCGTTCATCAAACGACGCGGCACTTCTTTCGTACCTTTGAAGATGAAGGTGTAAGGACCCGGAGTATTGTTTTTCAGTAGTCGGAATGCAGAGTTATCCACTCGTGCGTACAAAGAAAGCTCCGACAAATCACGGCACAACAAAGTAAAGTTGTGTTTATCATCCAGACGACGGATCTGACAGATTCGTTCCAACGCCTGTTTGTTCTCCAATTGACAGCCTAGTGCGTAACCTGAATCGGTTGGGTACACCACCACACCGCCGTTACGAATGATTGCTACTGCTTGATTGATCAAGCGAGCCTGTGGGTTTTCTGGATGAACGTAAAAAAACTGGCTCATTGTAATTCCTCATTATCGAACCTCTCGGCTCTATATTTTTATGGGTTCTCGACTTGGTCTTGTTGAGCATTATTCAACGAAGGATCAATACCCCAATCTTTCCAAACTGGTTCTACGCCCGCGGGTAACCAGAGGTTTCTTCCCAATTCCATCCACGGTGATGGATAGTGAAAGTCGCTGCCTTGAGAAGCTAATAGTTTGTATTGTATAGCATAATCCGCCAAGTTGCGTCTTTCTTGTTGCGCTTGTTGAGGTTGCGCAACTTCCATGGCATCCCCACCCGCTTCAACAAATGCCGCTAGCAGGCGTTTTACCCACTTGGCAGTGAGCTGATAACGCCCCGGATGCGCCAGCACTGCTTGGCCACCAGCAGCATGAATAGCGTCTACCGCCTCTTTCATGGAGCACCAATTCGGCGGTACATAACCAGGGTTAGAGCGCGTCAGGAATTTCTTAAACACCATCTGCATGTTTTTAGCGTAACCATTGTCCACCAACCACTTTGCGAAATGCGCGCGAGTAATTGGGGCATCTCCTGCAATTTGCTGAACTTCTTCTAGTACACCTTCACGGGTGGCTTTCTGCAAGCGCTCGGCGATCAATGCTGCGCGCTCAACACGATGCGATTTTTGCTGTTGAATTAACTCCGCCAGCGCAGGGCTGTTAGGGTCAATGTTCAAACCTACAATATGGATGTCTTTGTTCTGCCAAACGGTCGAAATCTCGATACCGTTGATGATTTTGATCGGGAGATTGTTCTCTTCAACGTATTGCTTGGCCGGAGCTAAGCCGTCAACCGTATCATGATCTGTGATCGCCAAAACCTCGATATCAAAACTCAGTGCCCTATCCACTAAATCATGTGGTGCAAAGCGACCATCTGAAGCGGTGGTGTGGCTGTGTAAATCAATTCTCATCTTTTTGTCGTTTTAATGCTGTTTTGGGGTTGACTTTTTACCTCTGCACTAGTTAACTAGTACACAAATACAAAGTACCTAATTAAGGCTCACCATGTTACAAGAATTTAACCAAAACCAGAAAGCGAAAGTTGCGGTTCGTCTGAATAAGATGAATTCTGCAGACCTTGCTTGGTGGCGCACTTGGACAAGTTCTTGGTGGGCAAACGTGTACTTCTAGTTTAGAGAATTAAATGTCACAAAGCCCGCTACCTCAGCGGGCTTTTTGTTTTGTCGTCCATCTCACATTCAACTGCTTAAACATTCATCGGATCTGACCAAAACTTGATTGGGTGAACGTTTGCTTTATGCGACTATGTACGGCAGGAAGATGTAAACAGCTATAAGGAGGTCTTGTGAACAAGGCCATTGAAATTAAGAAACTTGGACAGCTTGAAGTGCTAACGGCTTCCGTCCCTTATACTCAAGACCCGACTCGCTTGTTCCACACATTATGTGAGAACAAAACTGACAGCCTATTGCTGGAATCTGCTGAGATCGACTCAAAGCAAGATTTAAAATCCCTGCTAATTGTCGATTCTGCGGTGCGCATCGTTTGTTTCGGTCACACAGTTAGCATGCAGGCATTGACTAACAATGGTAAGAACCTGCTTTCTCATTTAAACCAGAACATTCGTGGTGAGGTTAAGAGTGAGTTCGTTGGCGAAACGCTGACTTTGGAATTCACCCAGCCTTGCGACACGCTAGATGAAGATTCTCGCCTACGTGAAGCCTCTTCATTTGATGCGCTGCGTTTGGTGCAACACAGCTTCGATATTTCAGAGCAAGATAAGCACGCGATTTTCCTTGGTGGTCTGTTTGCCTACGACTTAGTAGCAAACTTCGAGCCGCTTGGTAATGCAGAAGCAACAAATCAGTGTCCAGATTACGTTTTCTACGTCGCGGAAACATTGCTTGTTGTCGATCATCAAACCGAATCTTGCCAGCTGCAAGCGACTTTGTTTGTCGACGAATCAGAGAAAACAACGCTAGAAACTCGCATCGCAGAAATCAGCGCTCAATGCGCAGCGCCAAAACTGCTGCCAAGTGCAGAGCAAATCGCCGACGTCACGGTTGAACCTAGCGTGTCTGATGCAGACTTCTGCCAAATCGTTCGTGACTTAAAAGAGTTCGTAGTGAAAGGCGATGTGTTCCAAGTCGTACCGTCTCGTAGATTCACTCTACCTTGCCCTTCCCCATTGGCAGCCTACAAAGAACTTAAACAAAGTAACCCAAGCCCTTACATGTTCTACATGCAAGATGAGCTGTTCACTCTGTTTGGCGCATCACCAGAAAGTGCGCTTAAGTACGAAACCGACACTAACCAAATTGAAATCTACCCAATCGCAGGCACTCGTCGCCGCGGTAAGCGCCCTAACGGCGAGATTGATTTCGACCTAGATAGCCGCATCGAACTTGAACTGCGCACAGACATGAAAGAAAACGCAGAACACATGATGCTGGTTGACTTAGCACGTAACGACGTTGCTCGTATTGCTCAAGCTGGTACTCGCCACGTAGCAGACCTACTAAAAGTCGACCGTTACAGCCACGTGATGCACTTGGTATCACGCGTGGTTGGCCAACTGCGTGAAGACCTAGACGCGCTGCACGCATACCAAGCTTGTATGAACATGGGCACGCTCACTGGTGCACCAAAGATTCGTGCGATGCAGTTGATTCGCGATGTGGAAGGCGCACGTCGCGGTAGCTACGGCGGTGCGGTTGGTTACCTAACTGGTGAAGGCACACTCGACACATGTATCGTGATCCGCTCAGCCTACGTAGAAAACGGCATTGCTCAAGTTCAAGCCGGTGCAGGCGTGGTGTTCGACTCTGATCCACAAGCGGAAGCAGACGAAACGCGCGGCAAAGCACAAGCGGTAATCTCTGCTATCCAAGCAGCGCATAAGTCACAATAAGGAATAGGGTTCAGAGATGGCTAATATCATTTTTATCGATAACTTTGACTCGTTCACCTACAACCTTGTGGATCAGTTCCGCTCGCTAGGTCACTCAGTCAAGATTTACCGAAACAACATTCCAGCAGAAACCATCGGACAAGCGGTAAACGAGCTTGAAAACCCAGTGGTTCTGCTATCACCAGGCCCTGGTGCACCGTCAGAGGCAGGCTCAATGCCAGAGCTTATCCAACGCATGAAAGGCAAAGTACCGATGATCGGGATTTGTCTTGGTCACCAAGCGATTGTTGAAGCGTACGGCGGCACCGTTGCTGGCGCGGGCGAAATCATTCACGGAAAGGTCTCTATGATGGAACACCAAGACCATGCGATTTACCAAAACCTACCATCACCACTTGCAATTGCACGTTACCACTCGCTGGTTGCGACCAAGGTTCCTGAGAGCCTAACCATCACAGCAGAAGTGGATGACTTGGTAATGTCTGTTGTACATGAAGAAGATAAAGTTTGCGGGTTCCAGTTCCACCCGGAATCTATTATGACGACCTACGGAGCAACACTGTTGGCCAATGCCATTGAATGGGCACTTGAAGAACAAACTTCAGCGAACCCACTCACTGCTTAAAAAGCACTGGCACATAAGAAATTTAGGAGAGGAAATATGGAAGCAATCATCAACCCTATTATCACCAAACTGTACGAGCAAGAATCGCTTACTCAGGAAGAGAGCCAACAGCTATTCGACATCATTATCCGTGGTGAACTAGACCCAATTTTGATGGCATCAGCACTGACTGCACTAAAAATCAAAGGTGAAACGCCAGATGAAATTTCGGGCGCGGCGAAAGCACTGCTGGCAAACGCAAACCCATTCCCTCGCCCAGATTACGATTTCGCAGATATCGTAGGTACGGGCGGTGACGGTCACAACACCATCAATATTTCAACCACTGCGGCGTTTGTTGCAGCAGCTTGTGGTCTAAAAGTCGCGAAACACGGTAACCGCAGCGTTTCGAGCAAATCTGGTTCTTCTGACCTTCTTGATTCATTTGGTATCAACCTATCTATGAGCGCAGAAGATACGCGCACAGCGGTAGACGATATCGGTGTTGCTTTCCTATTTGCTCCTCAATACCACGGTGGTGTGCGCCATGCGATGCCAGTGCGTCAAACCATGAAAACACGCACCATCTTTAACATTCTTGGTCCACTGATTAACCCTGCTCGTCCTAACATCGAATTGATGGGTGTTTACAGTGAAGAACTGGTTCGTCCTATTGCAGAAACCATGCTACAAATGGGTATGAAGCGCGCAGCAGTAGTACACGGTAGTGGTTTGGATGAAGTGGCGATTCACGGTGAAACAACGGTTGCCGAAATCAAAGACGGTAAAATCACTGAGTACACGCTAACACCAGCAGACTTCGGTCTAGAAGCACACCCACTAGAAGCGATCAAAGGTGGCGATCCTGAAGAAAACAAAGCGATCATTAGCAATATTCTGACGGGTAAAGGTACAGACGCACAATTGGGCGCAGTGGCGGTGAACGTTGCTCTGCTAATGCGCCTATTCGGCCACGAAGATTTAAAAGCCAACACGCAACAAGCGATTGAGGCAATGAATTCAGGCAAGGCGTACCAATTGGTACAACAACTTGCCGCACACGCTTAAGGAATTGAAGAAGATGACTGACTTCAACACTCAGCAAGCAGACAACCTGTCTGAACACGTTTCTAAGAAAGAAGCAGAAATGGCAGAAGTACTGGCGAAAATTGTCCGAGACAAATATCAGTGGGTAGCAGACCGTAAGGTGTCTCAACCACTAAGCACATTTCAGTCTGATTTGCTGCCATCGGACCGCAGCTTCTACGATGCTCTGAGTGGCGAAAAGACGGCATTCATTACCGAATGTAAGAAGGCATCTCCTTCTAAAGGTTTGATTCGCGATCACTTCGACTTGGATTACATTGCATCGGTTTACAACAACCATGCAGATGCAATTTCAGTCTTAACAGACGAGAAGTACTTCCAAGGTAACTTTGACTTTCTTCCTCAAGTACGTGGTCAAGTCAAACAACCGGTTCTGTGCAAAGACTTCATGGTAGATACCTACCAAGTTTACCTAGCGCGTCATTACAGTGCTGATGCTGTCTTGCTAATGTTGTCTGTCCTCAATGACGAAGAATACAAAGCCCTAGAAGAAGCAGCACACAGCCTGAACATGGGTATCCTGACCGAAGTCAGCAACGAAGAAGAGCTTCACCGTGCCGTTGACCTAGGCGCTCGCGTTATCGGCATCAATAACCGTAACCTTCGCGACCTAAGTACTGATTTGAATCGTACTAAAGAACTGGCACCGACAATTCGTGAACTGGCCCCTAACGCAACAGTAATCTCAGAATCTGGCATTTATACGCATCAACAAGTCCGTGATTTAGCGGAATACGCAGACGGATTCTTAATTGGTAGCTCGCTGATGGCAGAAGACAACCTTGAACTGGCAGTACGCAAAGTGACGCTGGGCGAAAACAAAGTCTGTGGTCTCACTCATCCAGATGATGCAGCGAAAGCATATCAAGCTGGTGCGTTATTTGGTGGCCTGATTTTCGTTGAGAAGTCGAAGCGCGCCGTTGATCTTGAAGGCGCTCGCTTAACCATGAGCGCTGCCCCACTGAACTATGTAGGCGTGTTCCAAAACCACGATATCGATTTTGTTGCTTCTGTCGTGACCTCTTTGGGTTTAAAAGCGGTGCAACTGCACGGTCAAGAACACCAAGCTTACGTAAACCAACTTAAAGCCGAACTGCCAGCAGCGGTAGAAATTTGGAAAGCTTACGGCGTGACTAATGCCAAGCCAAAACTACTTGCAGAAAACATTGACCGCCATTTATTAGATGCGCAAGTTGGCACTCAAACCGGCGGAACTGGTCAAGTGTTCGACTGGTCACTGATCGGCGACCCAAGTCAAATTATGCTAGCGGGCGGACTGTCGCCAGAAAATGCTCAACAAGCAGCGACACTGGGTTGCTTGGGATTAGATTTAAACTCTGGTGTAGAAAGCGCACCAGGCAAAAAAGATTCACAGAAGTTGCTCGCGGCATTCACCGCCATTCGCAACTACTAAAGCTGTATTTCAGCTAAAAAATTTAAAGCTATTCGTAGCGAAAAATACGAGAAGGAATATAACGATGGCAAAACTGAATGCCTACTTTGGCGAATACGGCGGTCAGTACGTTCCGCAAATTCTAGTTCCAGCATTGGAGCAACTAGAGCAAGCGTTTATCGACGCGCAAGAAGATCCAGAATTCCGCAGCGAATTCATGACGCTTCTTCAAGAGTATGCGGGCCGTCCAACGGCTTTGACTCTAACTCGTAACCTAACTAAAGGTACGAAAACCAAACTGTACCTAAAACGTGAAGACCTACTTCACGGCGGCGCGCACAAGACCAACCAAGTGTTAGGTCAAGCACTGCTTGCGAAACGCATGGGTAAAAACGAAATCATAGCTGAAACGGGTGCAGGCCAACACGGTGTAGCAACCGCACTAGCATGTGCGCTGCTTGGTCTTAAGTGTCGCGTTTACATGGGTGCAAAAGACGTTGAGCGTCAGAGCCCGAACGTATTCCGTATGAAGCTAATGGGCGCAGAAGTCATTCCTGTTCACTCTGGTTCAGCAACACTTAAAGACGCATGTAACGAAGCGCTACGCGACTGGTCTGCAACTTATGAAGATGCGCACTACCTACTTGGTACAGCGGCGGGTCCTCACCCATTCCCAACGATCGTGCGTGACTTCCAACGCATGATTGGTGAAGAAACGAAGAATCAGATTTTGGCACGTGAAGGTCGTCTTCCTGACGCAGTTATCGCGTGTGTGGGCGGTGGTTCAAACGCCATCGGTATGTTTGCTGACTTCATCGAAGAAGAAAGCGTTCGCCTAATTGGTGTTGAGCCAGCAGGTAAAGGTATCGATACCGACCAACACGGCGCACCACTTAAACACGGTAAAACGGGTATCTTCTTTGGTATGAAAGCGCCATTGATGCAAGATCCAAACGGTCAAGTTGAAGAGTCATACTCTGTTTCTGCTGGTCTTGATTTCCCTTCAGTTGGTCCACAGCACGCACATCTAAACGCAATTGGCCGTGCTGAATATGACAACGTGACGGATGATGAAGCACTAGAAGCGTTCCAAGAAATTGCGCGTCACGAAGGCATCATCCCAGCTCTAGAGTCCTCTCACGCTGTGGCACATGCACTGCGTATGGCTCGTGAGAATCCAGAAAAAGAACAATTGTTAGTTGTGAACCTATCAGGTCGTGGTGATAAAGATATCTTCACTGTACATGCCATCCTAGAAGAAAAAGGAGCGATCTAATGAGCCGTTATGCAAAGATGTTTGAGCGCCTAAACGAGAAAAACCAAGGCGCGTTTGTACCGTTCGTAACGGTTTGCGATCCAAACGCAGAGCAGTCTTACAAGATCATGGAATCATTAGTTGAGTCAGGCGCTGATGCTCTAGAACTCGGTATTCCATTCTCAGATCCTCTTGCGGATGGCCCGACTATCCAAGGTGCGAACATTCGTGCTCTAGATTCAGGCGCAACACCGGATATCTGTTTCGAGCAGATTGGTAAGATCCGAGCAAAGTACCCAGAGCTACCTATTGGTCTTCTGATGTACGCGAACCTTGTGTACTCACGTGGTATCGAAAACTTCTACGAGCGTTGTGCAAAAGCGGGCATCGATTCTGTTTTGATTGCAGATGTACCAACCAACGAGAGCTCAGAATTTGTTGCAGCAGCAGAGAAGTTTGGAATTCACCCAATCTTCATTGCCCCACCAACGGCAAGTGATGAAACGCTGAAGCACGTATCCGAACTCGGTGGCGGCTACACTTATTTACTTTCTCGTGCAGGTGTTACTGGCGCTGAGACCAAGGCAAACATGCCTGTTGACCACATGTTAGATAAACTGAATCAATTCAATGCACCACCAGCGCTGCTTGGTTTTGGTATTTCAGAGCCTGCACAAGTAAAACAAGCTCTAGAATCAGGTGCCGCTGGTGCGATTTCTGGTTCTGCCGTGGTAAAAATTATCGAAGCGAACGTCGAGCAACCACAAATCATGCTCGATAAGCTAGGTGAATTCGTTTCTGCAATGAAAGCTGCAACACAAAAATAACGTATCACTAATTTGACAAATATGAGATCGATTCCTTATTAAGCATCAGGAATCGATCTTTTTTTTAACATTTCCGTCTAAAAACCGCCCTCTCTTACCATCTATTTTTCAAACGCCAGACAACCAAAATATCACCACAACCGATAGCAATCGTTTGCTATCGGTTAAAAAACTATCAGCAATCAATAAATTTCCAATTAGACGGTAAGTATGTACAGAAATTGTATTGCTAATTGTGAATGATAAGTGTAAAAAGCAAGGCGAAACAATTATCCAAATAACAACTTTATATTGGTGGGTAATTTTAGGATTTTACACATTATTAGCACAGAGGTTATGGAAGTGTTAAAACAAAAGAGTTTGCTAAACAACATTGGCGTGCAAGTCGTCATTGCAATGATCGTGGGTACTGCCGTTGGTGCCTTCATGGGTCAAAGTGCGACAGTATTCGCGCCACTTGGTGCGATCTTTATCAACCTGATTAAAATGCTCGTGATCCCATTGGTTGCGGTAGCCCTTATCTCAGGCGCAGCAGGCCTTGGCAACAGCCAATCTGCAGGAAAAGTAGGCTTGGTAACGCTAGGTTACTTCGGTCTAACGTCTGCCCTAGCAGTAGCACTAGCGCTGTTCATGGGTGAAGTATTCAAACCTGGCATGGGCATCGACGTTTCTGGCGTTGAAGGTATGTTCTCGGCTGAATACGCTTCAAAAGGTGAGCTACCTACTTTCTGGGCGACCATCACTGGTATGATCCCAACCAACGTTTTCCAATCACTTAATGAAGCAAATATTCTTCAGATCCTAGTGTTCTGTATGTTCTTCGGTATTGCGATTTCAAAACAAGAAAAAGCGCGCCGCGAGCCAATCATCAATGGTGTTAACTGCATCGTTGACGCGATGGTTTGGATGATCAACAAAGTGATGATCATTGCTCCAATTGGCGTATTCGGTCTGATGGCTGAAGCGGTAGGTACGTTTGGTTTTGGTGCCCTAATGGTGGTATTCAAACTGTTCGTTGTGTACGTAGCTGCAATCCTTGTGTTCGGTTTCGTGGTTTACCCAGCGATGGTACACATCTTCACTAAGACATCTGCGAAGAAGTTCGTGTCAGCAATGAAGAAACCACAAGCCGTTGCCCTGTCTACCGCGTCTTCAATGGCGACACTGCCAGTAACGATGGATACATGTGAAAAAGAGCTTGGCGTTAAGAACTCGACTGCATCATTTGTTCTACCGCTTGGCGCAACCATCAACATGTCTGGTAACGCAATTTACTACGGTCTAGTAGCAATTTTCTTTGCTCAGCTGTTCAACATCGACCTAGGCATGGGCGCGTACATCGCGATCATCGTTACTTCTACACTAGGCGCTGTAGGTCAAGCAGGTGTTCCTGGTCCTTCATTCCTAGTAGTAGCAGTACTGCTTGCTGCTGGTATTCCAATCGAAGGCCTACCACTACTGTTCGCTCTTGACCGTATCTTCGATATGATTCGTACCGCACTAAACATCACCGGTGACGCAGCATGTGCAGTGATCGTCGATGCTCTAGTGGAAGAAGAAGCGCAACAGGCTGAGCTTCAAAAGCAAGAAGCTTAACCCTGAACGCATTTTAAACAAGCCGCTCAAAAGAGCGGTTTTTTTTCATCTCAAACCTGCCTTACGTAACCGTTTAAATAGAAACTAATGGCATATTTTTTCTCAAGTGATATAAGAGCGGCATAAATAAAAAAACCAGAAACCTAGGCTAGGTTGACCCCATGAAATTAATGTTGTCTTTAGGCTCGCTGTCGGCTAACAGTTTGCCTATCGAAAAAAAACAGCAAGTGCTGATCGATCTTGTGATCCGCACTTATCAGTCACACGAACGAACGGAGCTTTTTAAGGCAATTACGGACTATCGTAAAAACCAACTGATCGCTCTCTTTCCTAAACATGCTAACAAAAGCTATTCCATTATCTTTGAGTTGATGGACTATCGTGACCTTATTGAACGATATCCTAGCACTCTGTCCGAAGAAGCTGCTTTGCTTGAAAAAGTCGTTGGTCAGTGCTTTATGCATTGGCTGGACTTCTGGTGTGAGTGCGAGATTGCCGCTATTAAAGCGAAGTTTCCGTTGAACGAAAACGAATCACCAGCTCCACGGCTTCTCTTTGAAGACAGTGCTTACTATGGCGCTCTAGTTGAGCGAGTAGAAGACACTCAACTTATGGTACAAATCCCAAGCCACCCGCAGGCAATGCCACTCAGTGATGCGATCACATTGAGTAATCTTGAGCTTTTTATACAAGGTGAAAAGTGGTACGAGATGCTGTCGCTATTGTCTTTGTCTCAAGTTGGTAAGCACTTCATCGTACTGAAACACCCAGCTCAAGAGTCTTGCCCTACTCTGGTGGCTTCCGCGCTTATTCAGGATTGGTCTATTCGCGATACTTGGCTCAGCTACGCGCCACAGTTTAGTAACGAGCAGTGGAATTACTGCTTTCCTAGTTATGGCTACTCTGAATTTACGCGTTTACAGCTATTTACACCCTCAACACTGTTAAAATGTTACTCTCTCCCAGAATTTGATAACGAATTCAAGTTACAATTGTCTGATACACAAGCCGTTTGCGAAGTGTTGCGCCTGACCGTAAGTGGAAACGCTCAACAAAAACTCTACTTCCTCTACCTCGCTCAGAAAGAGTTGATGAGTGTATTGCATCAGACAGGTTACAAAATTGGCTTCACTATTATCGAGCAACCTTTCATGCTCAACTTTTATCGAGCTATCGATGCGAAGGCGTATTTCCATTCGGGATGCTGCGACTTAAATGACGATGGCAAACAGACTTACCGTGGATTCTGGAATTTTGAAATGATGGTCAAAGCGTTCAGTAACATCGACTTTCGTGGTTATAAACGTGCTGTTCGAGCGAGCAGAAAACGCGGTTCGTTAGAAAGGGATGAGCATGTTTGATTTTAGCCTAGAGGCTATCGTCTACGCCAAAGCCATTACGCTCCTCGCGACCGTGGCCGTCGTCATGATGTGGCTCTTCTATTACTGCTATCGACTTAAGCAAAAAAATGAAGTGATCTTTGGTACTCACCACGCAGCTTATATTGCGTACTCGGTGTGTATCATTGCGTGGATCAGCAGCAATGCTTATTTCCATACCGATTTACTGCCCGAGCTCGGAGCTTCGGCTGGCATGTTCATGGCCAAGTTTGCCAACCTCGCTTCCTTCTTCGCATTTGCTTTTGCCTATTATTTCTCATGCCAGTTGGCGGCGGAGCAACGCAAAGGCAAAGTACACCGATGGCAGCAAGGCATCTTTGTTTCATTAACTGTGTACTCGCTGTTTATCAATTTGCGTCCCGGTTTGACCGTAGAGCACGTCGATATTGTCGGCCCAAGTCAATTCGTCATCGAGTTTGGCCCCCATACCTCTTATTTCTTTATCGGCCTCGTTAGCTTTGTTGTTCTGACTCTCGTCAATCTTGTCGCCATGCGTACGAACAGCAGTAAGCTGACTCTAGCTAAGACCAACTACATGATCGCCGGTATCTTAGTGTTCATGCTTTCGACGGCAGTTATTCATCTTGGTATGACCTACTTTATGGGAGATTTCTCGTTGACTTGGTTACCACCAGCCTTGTCGATAAGTGAAATGCTCTTTGTCGGTTATGCACTGCTGACCTCCCGCTTCTACAGCGTAAAGTACATTGCTTACCTCGCTCTCAGCGCGCTGCTGGTCTGTGCTATTTTCGTTCTGCCTTTAGGCGCAATATTCATCCCACTTACGGACAGTAATCAGTGGCTTATCGCCACACCTATCTGCGCCCTTATTGGTATTACTTGGCACCTTTTGTATAAAAAGGTCAGCCGATATGCATCGTTCTTGATATATGGCGACAAGAAAACACCAGTACAGCAAATCTTGTCACTTGAAGAGGATTTTAAGCTTTCTATTGATGATGCGATGCGCCGTCTGGGTAAGCTGCTGCAAATTCCCAATGACAAACTACGCCTCGTAACCAGTAACTACAACGAAACCTTTTACGAAGAGTACCTTTCATCAAACCGCTCGGTGTTGGTGTTTGATGAACTCTCTGAAGAGCTCGAATACAAGGTATCGGCAAAGCGCTCAATGAAGGCGCTGTATGACAAAATGAGCTCAAACAACACCGCTTTGGTTATGCCGCTGTATGGGCAAGGTAAATCGGTTACGCACTTATTGGTTTCTCCCCACAAAAGCAACAACCAAATGTTCTCGAACGAGGAAATCTCAGCAGTTCAAACCTTGCTTACTCGAGTACAAAGTACCATTGAAGCGGATCGCCGTATTCGACAAAGCCGTGCGCTAGCTAACTCTATTGCTCACGAAATGCGTAACCCTCTTGCTCAAGTTCAGTTGCAATTTGAAGCATTGAAGCAGCATATTGAGAATCATGCGCCCGTTGAACAGATCAAACTAGATATTGAAAATGGCCAAGCCGCAATTCAGCGCGGTCGCCAACTCATCGACATCATTTTGCGAGAAGTGAGTGACAGCTCGCCAGAGCACGAACCTATCGCTATGACCTCGATTCATAAAGCCGTCGACCAAGCTGTCAGCCATTACGGTTTTGAAAATGAGAAAATCATTGAAAGGATTCGTCTGCCACAGCACACTGATTTTGTGGCAAAACTCAACGAGACCTTATTTAACTTTGTCATTTTCAATCTGATTCGTAACGCAATTTACTATTTTGACTCGTATCCAGACAGTCAAATTGAGATCAGCACGAAAACGGGCCCTTACGAGAATACGCTGATTTTCCGCGACACTGGCCCAGGTATCGATGAAACCATCTCTCATAAGATCTTTGACGACTTTTTCTCTTACCAAAAGAGCGGCGGCAGCGGCTTAGGTTTGGGCTACTGCCAGCGTGTAATGCGTTCTTTTGGCGGCAGAATTGAGTGTGAGTCTAAACTTGGCGAATTCACAGAATTTCATTTGTACTTCCCTGTTGTCCCGAATGCACCAAAAGCAGACACATTACGCACGCCTTATTTCAACGATTGGAAGCAAAATAAACGAAGTAATGAACATAAAGTCGCGTCCAACGTACAAATTAATAACCAAGCACAAACAGTGCTTATCGTCGACGATAAAGAGGTGCAACGTGCGCTGGTTCAGATGTATTTGAACCAACTTGGCGTTAACAGCTTACAAGCAAACAACGGTGAAAATGCCGTCGAAGTGTTTAAGGCAAACCACGTAGATTTGATTCTGATGGATGTACAAATGCCTGTTATGAATGGATTTGATGCAAGCCAAAGAATTAAAGAGCTGTCTCCTCAAACCCCGATTATCGCTTTATCAGGGGAGTCTGGAGAACGCGAATTAGACATGATCAATAAGCTAATGGACGGTAGGCTTGAAAAGCCAACAACGTTAAACGCTTTGCGTCATGTTTTAGGAAACTGGTTGAACAAAGACACTGCATCGAGCTCTTTTGAAGCTGAGAGAGAATAGTTGGCACCTGATATGCATTGCTGAAGTACAAATCGAATTATCCATAGATTCAAGTCCTCTACAGGATGGAGGAGCAGCTTGATAAGGAGTGAACATGATGCTTCATCGACACACATATTACGGCTTGATCCATCACGGTGTTAAAACACTTTTGCTTGATCGCGTGGGTCATTACACAGAAGAAGAATATCACCAGTATCTTAACCTAATGACCGGAAAGTCTACCTGCTTCACCATGTCACATGACGAGCTGGAAGCCACCGTTGACAACCTATTACGAGAGGGTTACCTCGAAGACGTCAAGACGTTGATCACACGTTACCAAAGCGTCGCGTAACCTCTACCCTCTCCCAAAAATTGCCGTCTTGATTACGGCAATTTTTGTTTCCACTACGCTATAAATGTTCACATTGCCTCAGATTTCGCTAGACTGTCCTCAACTCAACAACTAGGTAGTGTTTGCCTCATGAAGCAAATCCTTGATTTTATCCCTCTCATCGTCTTCTTCGCCCTATACAAGATGTACGATATATACGTTGCAACTGGCGCCCTGATCGTTGCGACTGCTATTCAGATTGTATTGACGTTCGCGCTATACAAAAAAGTCGAGAAAATGCAGCTGATCACCTTTGCTATGGTGGCCATCTTCGGCGGCATGACCATCTTCCTGCACGATGAAAACTTCATAAAATGGAAAGTGACCATCGTTTATGCAATCTTCGCGATTGGTTTAGCCGTAAGCCACGCAATGGGCAAATCGGCAATCAAAGGCATGCTCGGCAAAGAAATCACCTTACCCGATGCGATTTGGACCAAGATTAACTGGGCGTGGGTCGCATTTTTCTCGTTCTGCGCTGGCTTGAATGTCTACGTTGCCTTCGAGCTTCCATTGGATGTTTGGGTGAACTTCAAAGTCTTTGGTTTGTTGATTGCGACGTTCGCTTACATGATTGCAACGGGCTTCTACATCTACAAACACATGCCAAAAGAACAGAAAGAGCAAAAAGAGAACTCATCCGATGTATCGCTTGATGATTAAAAACTCAGTTTTGCTATAATTCGTTCATATTGATAATTCACAGCGACCTTTTAGGTCGCTGTTTTGTTCTTGCTGTCTGGGCTTTTGGCGTTGCCTTATTGCAACCCTCTCAGACTGCGTTGCTAGATTTAATGGATGTCAAAATGAGTCAGGAAATTCAATCCCCTCGCGGCCAACTGCTGCTTCGCACCCTTGCTATGCCTGCCGACACTAACGCCAATGGCGATATTTTCGGTGGCTGGATCATGTCTCAGCTCGATTTAGCGGGCGGTATTCTTGCTAAAGAAATCTCTTCTGGTCGAATCGTAACGGTATCAGTATCAAGCATCACCTTTAAAAAACCCGTTCGAGTCGGCGACGTCGTATGTTGTTACGGCGAATGTACTAAAATAGGCCGCACTTCTATGAGCATTGATCTTGAAGTCTGGGTGAAGCCAATTAAAGAGCACGGTATCGAAGATCGTTTCATGGTTTGTGATGCCACGTTCAACTACGTTGCGATTGATAGCGAAGGCAAACCACGCCCAATTCAGAAGTAACGAATAACTCAATAAAACAGAAATGCTAGGAAGAGTCTCACAATTTTTCATGTTTACTTGTGAGTGGCACAAAAAAGGCGTTAAATTAAGGCTTTACCCTACCAATTAAGGAACTATGCTATGTGGTACGTCATCTTTTCTCAGGACGTCGAGAATTCGCTGGAAAAACGTCTAAGTGTTCGCCCTCAACACCTTGAGCGCTTGCAACAACTTCAAGACGAAGGCCGCTTACTAACAGCAGGTCCAATGCCAGCCATCGACTCTGATAATCCGGGTGAAGCGGGCTTTACTGGCTCTACTGTCATAGCAGATTTTGCTTCTTTGGAAGAAGCCCAAGCCTGGGCAGATGCCGATCCATACATAGCGGCGGGTGTTTACGAAAATGTCATCGTAAAACCGTTCAAGAAAGTGTTTTAAGTTATGAAAAAATTACTGTGTCTCTTCCTCGCATTTGGTGCGTTAGCTGGTTGTTCATCAAATGATGATAAACAGCGCCAACTTGAGCTAATGGCTTCAAACCGTGCGGGTGTACTTTCAGCGGGCTTACCGCTTGAATACGGTCCACTTAAGATTTTACGTATCTCATCCAACAAAAATGTGGTTGAGATGATGATGATCTACAACGACGATGCGCTGGGTGCTAAGCCATTAAACCAAGTGGTAAATACCAGTATTTACACTTACTGCAACACACCAGCAGTGCGCGAACAGATTGATATGGGCTTGATGTACCGTATTAAGATCCGCAACTCTCGTGGCCAACTAATGGCGGATGAGTTGGTATCTGAACAAACTTGTACTGCAACTCAGCAGCCACAGTAATGCGCTTGTTCGTTCACTAGAATGAGTAAGAAATCAGATAAGAAGAAAGCGAGGCTCAATGTCCTCGCTTTTTTATTTCCATTCGCTAGCAATCATTACGCGAGCTCAGTTCGTAACTTTTTCGCAGCCGAAACCAGATTCGCTAACGCCGCTTCTGTCTCAGCCCAGTTTCTCGTCTTCAAACCACAGTCTGGGTTCACCCATAAGCGCTCTACTGGCACCTTCTCTGCAGCCTTCTTCAACAGTTCTTCAATCCACTCTTGTGTAGGAATGTTCGGCGAGTGAATGTCGTAAACACCAGGGCCGATTTCGTTTGGATAATTAAACGCCTCAAACGCTTTGAGTAATTCCATATTAGAACGAGACGTCTCGATAGTTATCACATCCGCATCCAAAGCCGCAACGGAGTCAATGATTTCGTTGAACTCGCTATAGCACATGTGCGTGTGAATTTGCGTTTCAGGTTTTGCACTGGCTGCCGACATCTTAAATGCATCCACTGCCCATTGTAGATAGGCGTCATGGTCACGCTTTTTAAGTGGTGAGCCCTCACGAATTGCAGGTTCGTCTATTTGAATGATATTGATACCTGCATCCTGTAGGTCTGACACTTCATCACGAAGTGCAAGCGCTAACTGTTCTGCAATTTCTTTACGAGTGATATCTTCTCGCGGGAACGTCCAACATAGTATCGTCACCGGCCCCGTGAGCATGCCTTTCATCTGCTTACTGGTTAATGACTGCGCGTAGGTAGACCATTCAACCGTGATCGGCTTTTCACGTTCAATATCTGCCACAACAATGGCAGGTTTTACACAACGAGAGCCATAGCTTTGTACCCAGCCGAATTTAGTGGTTTGGAAGCCAGCCAAGTTTTCTGCAAAATACTCCACCATATCGTTACGTTCAGCTTCACCATGAACCAAGACATCAAGGTCTAGCGCTTCTTGACGCTTCACAGCATCAGCGATGTGCCCTTTCAACGCTTGGTTATATTCCGTTTCTGAAAGCTTACCTGTTCTATAAGCACTGCGTTGAACTCGAATCTCTCCGGTTTGGGGAAATGAGCCAATGGTCGTGGTTGGTAACAATGGTAGCCCAAGTACCTCAGCTTGATGGGCGGCACGCTCTGCATAAGGAGCGCTGCGTTGAGTGAATGACGCCG
The DNA here is from genome assembly GCF_030248375.1 of Vibrio sp. B181a. NCBI lineage: Bacteria > Pseudomonadati > Pseudomonadota > Gammaproteobacteria > Vibrionales > Vibrionaceae > Vibrio > Vibrio sp. B181a. Next base: position 109,428 of record NZ_JAHGAD010000007.1, read on the forward strand.
TAATGTTATTGAGTCGCTCTTGCACTTGTGGCTTGTTCACATGAGTCGCCGTCTTGCGATCCTGAATGGGTTGGCTGTAGGTCTCACAAGCTAGAATCGCATTATGGTCTCCGTCTAATGCTCGGCCGAGCAACGCCACTTCCGTGACTTTTTGTTTAGCGAACGCAAACCAGCTTTTGACTTCATCACTCAATGCTGGCTCTAAGTCTAAATCAACCGGGCTATGTAATAGAGAACAAGAGCTCGCGACCCAAAGTCTGTCACCTAGACGTTCTTTTGCAGACTGCAAACGCGCAAGCTGGGTGGTTAAGTCCGTACGCCAAACATTACGGCCGTTCACGACACCAGCCGACAACACCCAATGTTCTGGTAGCTTAGCAATCACCTCATCCAATTGCTCTGGCGAAGCCGATAGATCAATGTGTAAGCCATCGACATTTAATTCGGCAATCTTATCGAGTGTGTCACTTACCGAATCAAAGTAAGTGGTCAGGAGGACTTTTACATCGCTGCGAATCACTTGATAAGCCAATTTGAACGCGTCAGCCCACTTGTCATCAAGTTCAAGTGAAAGAATTGGCTCATCAATTTGTACCCATTCCACACCTTGGCTTGCCAACTTAGAAAGGATCGTTTGGTAGGCTGTCAATAATCTAGGTAGCAGGGTAAGGCGATCAAATCCCTCTTCTACTTCCTTGCCTAGATAGAGATAACTGAGTGGGCCAAGCAGTACAGGCTTTACTTTATGCCCCGCTTTGATTGCTTCGTTCACTTCCTCAAACAACTGCGGCCAACTGACTTCAAACGCATCGTCTTTGCTGAACTCAGGCACAATGTAGTGGTAATTGGTGTTAAACCATTTCGTCATGTCTGAAGCCGCTGCACCTGCACAACCGCACCCCGACTGCGACTGACCGCGGCCAACTTTAAATAAAGTGTCTAGATCTGGGAATCCGTTGGCGTGACGCTTTGGTGTGTGTCCTAGGATTAATGTGGTAGTTAAAACATGATCGTACCAAGCAAAATCGCCAGCAGTTGCAAAGCTCAAACCTGCTTCCGTTTGTGTGTTCCAGTTTTTCTCGCGCAGTCCAGCCCCGAGCTGTTTAAGTTCAGCTTGTTCGATCTCGCCTCGCCAGTATTTCTCTAGTGCAAATTTGAGTTCACGTTTTTCCCCAATGCGTGGGTAACCAAGAATATGCGTTGTCGTAGCCATGTCCGTATTCCTTTTTCTGTGTCTGATATTGAGGTCAGTACATCGGGAACAAAATTCACCAAGATGTCTGGATGGCTAAAACTATCTCTCTCACGCATAGATTGGACAACATCCAATTATTCAACTTGTTTATTAAAAAATTTCATATTGAGCGATCTCACTCGCACTAGATTAAAACAAATAGACGTCTAGACGTTTACATATCTAGTTTTTCTCGTTAAGTTAATAAAGCTCATGGCAGACACATAAGGATGAAAGGGATTCATGATAGAGTTGAAACACTTACGCACCCTCACCTCGTTGAGAGATACAGGGTCACTCACTGCGACCGCGACGGCATTGCACTTAACGCAATCCGCCCTTTCACACCAAATCAAAGACCTTGAATCTCGTATTGGCGGACAGCTATTTTTGCGAAAAACCCGCCCGGTAAAGTTCACGTCTGAAGGCGAAATCTTGCTTCGTCTCGCCGATGAAGTGTTACCAAAACTCGCCAGAGCCGAAAACGAACTTGCCAGCCTCAAAGAAGACGTAAATGGCCGTTTGCATATGGCGATAGAATGTCACTCTTGTTTCCAATGGCTGATGCCTGCTCTTAAGGAATATCAACTCACTTGGCCAAGTGTCACGCTTGATTTCTCCTCTGGCTTTGGTTTTGAGCCGCTTCCCGCCTTACTTGCAGGGGAATTGGATTTGGTGATCACATCCGACATACAACCACGCTCTGAAGTGCACTATGAACCACTCTTTGATTTCGAAATGCGTCTGATTACTTCCACTAGTCATCCGTTAGCCGACAAAGACATCATTGAGCCAAACGATCTGGCTGATCAAACCATGCTTTCCTACCCGGTTCAGAAGCAAAGGTTGGATGTAGTAAAACACTTCTTACAACCTGCAGGAATTGAACCTGCCAAATGGAAACAGGCAGACAATACCCTAATGCTGGTCCAAATGGTGTCGGCGGGTTTGGGCGTAGCGGCATTGCCGAATTGGGCGATATCGGAGTTTTCTCGCCAAGGGCTGATCACAAGTAAACCTTTTGGTGATGGGTTATGGCGACGCTTGTTTGCAGCAACACGAAACTCGGAAAAAGATAAGCGTTACTTGCAAGCCTTCTTTGCAACCGCACGCCAACAATGCAAAAGCCACCTTGACGGCATCAAGATGGCTTAGAAAATTCGGAAAGAGAAACGAGATTAGCGTTCGTAAGATTTGAATTGATTGGTGAGTGGGTCATATTGGTAACCAAGCATATCAAGCTTGCCCACCACCGATTCCACATCCATCTCATACATAGAAACCAGTTCTTCAAAGCTGTCGCACTCTAAGCGCAGCTTTTCATTAACGATACCCAGCAAGATAATGCTGTCCCAGTTACTCACATTGCTTAAGTCCATAGCGACACTCCTCTAAAACAAGGTATTCGACCTCAATTCTGTTGAGCACATGCGTCTTGGCGCGCTCTAAACAAATAGAGGCTGTATCTAAAGCGTAGACTTAATCTAATGATTTGAAAGTGAGCTCGATCTAAATCCCGAGCTCACCAATAGGAATTCTGACAGGAATGTTATGCTAGAGGGCTTAAGCACCTAGCTGAAATAGACCTTGAAGGCTAGTCATTGAAGCAAGAGCAAGCAGTAGTGCCGCTGCTAACTGAACTTTGTTCGGTGCTTTATGAGTAAAGATGTGCCAGCACCAAACCACAATTGCCATAATCAGCATCGCCAGTGATGCCAAGATATGTTGCGTGACCGAGTTTAGTGTCGCTTCATCCAATTGATAAGCGGAAAACAAAGTCATCACCACCAACAACATCCCCGATACCACACCGGTCACAGGTAAAATACGGTGGAAAGCTTGCAGACGGCTACGTGCAATAACCAGAAGCAGCTGAGCAAATGCCGCACCTAAGAAGAAGATCATTAGTGCCATTGACGCTGAAGCGGCCCAATGCGGTTGTTCGAACACTTGAATACTCACATAAGCAAACGCCAAGCCGTTCGCCAAATGCAGTGCCCATAACGGACCTTTTTCACGAGTCTTTTTAGTTTGAACTTGAGAGTAGAAATAGAAGATCGCGAACACGACCATAAAGGCTTCAATACGCAATGAAGCCACTGCTAACCAAAGAATACCAATTGATGGCAACATCTTGTGCAAACGACCACGTTGACCCGGACAGATATCGCCCTTAATCAACAGCAAGGTCAACAGCGCTTGCGCGCCAAACAGCATTGGAGGAAAAGTTAACAGCAGTTGTTGAATCATGTTGAATGCAAACTCAAAAGTCATTTTGGGGTGGCGATAATAGCAAATCGCCTACCGCCAAACCACCTAAACCCAATATGGCTTTTAGTTATTACTCATGGGTAAGCATCCATTAGAGTGAAGCCAAATAACCCAGCACATCCTCTTGCGTCAACAAACCGCGATATTCGTTTTGCGAGTCACATAAAATCCATGGGAATTTGACCCTCGCTTTAACTAAGGCTTTCACTTCTGATACCGGTAAGCTCGCATCCACTCGTTCGAACTCCGTATTCATCACTTGGTTAACTGGACGCTTCCAGATACGGTTCTCTCGCTCCGATTCCAGATCCGTCCCCATCGCAGGTGTTAAATGCAAATTGATCTGCTCCTTAGTAATCAAACCAACACAATGCTTTTCATTGATCACAACCAAGGGCGCATCGGGGCTAAGGTTCATGTATTCAACCGCTAGTGACAAAGGCTCGCCGGGATCTAAACGCCTCACATCACGATGACTGAGTGAGAGCAGCGATTCATCATGATTAGGTTTTACTACTATCCCATCAAACAACGACTTGTGGCATTGCGGCTTATCCAATAAAACCAGAGGAACCGCTTGAGAGAATAAGTAACCTTGCATGTAATCAACACCAACGTTGGCTAGCACTTTCAATTCCTGTTCCGACTCAACGCCCTCCGCGACCACCTTTACATTGAGCTTATGGGCCAGCTCAGTCATCATCTTAACGATGTTGAATTTCGTGCTGCCTTCTTCGATGTTCTTAACAAATTTGCGGTCAATCTTGATCAGATCAAAATGCCCTTTCTCCAAGTAAGAAAATGACGAGTAACCAGTACCAAAATCATCAATTGCTATCTTGATGCCCTGCCCGCGCAACTCCTCCAACGCTACCGTATGCTCTTGGTCTTGCTCAAAATACGCCGTTTCTGTAAGTTCAATAGTAATTCGACTCGGGTCCACATCACTCTCAGAAATTAAGTCTAAAGAACTTTGCAGTACTTGGAGAGCGTCTAATTTGGTATTCAACGAGCGATTGATGGTTAAGCCAACATCTTCGCCATAAATCTTTTGGATATGAGTTAATTGCTTCAATGCTTTCCGACAGACCACATCATCCAAGGCGGCAATCAATTCAAGATCTTCCACCATCGCAATCATTTCCTGCGTATCGTAGGTTTTATTTTGATGATAAAAACGCGCTAACGCCTCAAACTTCACCACTTTCCCACTTCGAGTCTCAATGATAGGTTGGTAATAAACATCGACAAGTTGACTCTCAATTTGCGCTCTCAAAAATGCTTCAAGATGGGAACGCTTGACCAACTCATCGTGCAATTCACTGTTATAAAAACTGAAGTAATTTTGGTCATCTGACCGAGAAGAGATCATCGCTTGCGCGGCGTGGACTAATGCATGCTTTGGGTTGTCAGTATCGTAACCCAGTACTGATATCCCGGTTTGTCCTTCAATAATGACATCATGCATACTCGAACCCAACTCCCTTCTTAATTCCACAAAAAAGCCTCTCAATGCAATTTGAATCAACCTCAAAGGGCTGAGCCATTGGCAACGAGGCGTTTGCAAACAGACGGCGAAAACATCTTTAGATAACTGACCCACAATACTCGCGTGGCGACTTCGCATTAAAAAATCAGCGAACCCAAGTTGCTGTTCAAGCGCCGTTTTTTCCGAGAAACAGGGGCGCAGAGCCATCACAATGCTCAAGTCTTTGTTACTGTTTTCTCTTGCTAAATTTCCAAGCTGAGTTTCAAACTCATCACGTGGAGGCAAAAAGGCAGAATATTGTTGGGTTTGCTCACCCGCTTTCTTCATCCAAAGCAGAGAAGCAGAAATATCCGTCGAAACGCCAAGATACAGGGTTCGACCAGACGTAAAGTTAAGACGATAAATACACAAATGGTGCGCTTGATGGTTTCCTTTTGAAGTGCGACTTAATAAGTTACCGCTCCAGTAGCCTGCTTGGTCAATCTGCTCCCACATGTCGTCGTAGAAAGCTTGGCTATGATGGTCCGAGCTAAAAATGTTGGTTTTCAAACCGATGATATCGCGATTTTCGTACCCCATCTGTTGCTCAAAAGCCCGATTACAACCCAGAATTCGAGTATCTTGGTCAGCAATCAATATTCCCACATTGGGCAAGTCAAAAATGGTTTCGAGGATTTTCGCCAATTCATCACTGCCAGTGATCGTCAATTGAGGAATGACGGTACCTTGAACAATGTGATCATTCAGGCGCTCAAAGCTCATATCGACGTGAACGAGCATGGCTTCGTTTGACATTAAGCAACAAGACAAGTTGCCATGTCCTCCATGACGCTCTATCTGAGCAATTTTTTCTCTTGCAGTGTCTTGTTGCCCCAACAACATATGCTCCAGCAATTCATCCAACCCGCTAATCGGTTTCTTTAAACCAAATGCGGACATCATGCCCTTTTGGTCACATTCAAATTCTCGGGTCTGGATATCATAAGACCAATCGATAACTTGAGAATGACCGGATGCGGGCTGCACTTCTCCTTGTGCGATAGACACTAATTCACTCATAACCTAGCCCCCCTGTTTGTATCAGCCATGACTACGAATATTGATTACCCACGGTGTCGCCTGATTTTGCTGTAGTTTTATGATTGCAAAGTGGTCAAACACCATTTGGAACGTCGATACGCTAGGTCAATATTCAAAGTCAAAATGACGTGTGCATTAGCATGCACTTAATTAAATTATAGAAAGAGTTTTTGATAAGCACACTGTTGCTCAACAATAAATTTTCATTGTCTGCAAAGCCAATAACCATAAGGCTTTGAAGGACATAACGCAGTAAAAACCACCAGCCTAATTGCGAGTTATTTTCATCTAGCAATAAAACTTACTGAACTAAGCTTGATATGGGGACTTGGGTATAGATACCTGATTATCAAATCGCTATAATTCGCGCTCCCTGGAACAGAGAGCAAAATATGACCAACGACATTACTCCTATTCATGAGTACAAAAAATACTGGGCTGAGTGTTTTGGTACGGCACCTTTCTTGCCGACCAGCCGCAAAGAAATGGACGCCCTAGGATGGGATAGTTGTGACATTATCATTGTCACGGGTGACGCGTATGTAGACCACCCGAGCTTTGGTATGGCGATCATTGGTCGTCTTCTAGAAGCTCAAGGCTTCCGTGTCGGTATCATTGCTCAACCAGAATGGAACAACAAAGATGCTTTCATGCAGCTTGGTAAGCCAAATCTGTTCTTCGGGATCACCGCGGGTAACATGGACTCCATGATCAACCGTTACACGGCGGATAAAAAGCTTCGTCACGATGATGCGTACACACCAAACAACGAAGGCGGTAAACGTCCTGATCGTGCAACCTTGGTGTATTCACAGCGTTGTCGTGAGGCCTACAAAGGCACGCCTATTGTTCTTGGCGGTATCGAAGCAAGTTTGCGTCGTGTGGCTCACTACGATTACTGGTCAGACAAAGTTCGTCGCTCTGTGCTGTTCGATGCGAAAGCGGACATTCTTCTTTTTGGTAACGCTGAGCGTGCCCTAGTAGAAGTCGCACATCGTCTTGCAGATGGCGAAGACATCTCGACCATGACCAACATTCGCGGTACTGCGGTTAACCTGCCAGCAGAGCCAGAAGGTTACACCGTTATCGATTCTTCTCGTATTGAGAAACCTCGTAAAGAAGCGTTCGTACCAAAGAACCCTTACGAAGTGGAAACTCAGTGCGATACCAAAAAAGAAGAGCCTGTTGCACAGCCAATCACGATTCGTCCATCACGTCATGATGCTGCGAATACAGCGGTGCGCTTACCTGCCTTCGAAAAGCTGCACAATGACCGTATTCTTTATGCGCATGCCAGCCGTATTCTGCACTTAGAAACCAACCCATATTCGGGTCGTGCTCTACTGCAACGTCATGGTGACCGTGAACTTTGGGTAAACCAAGCGCCAATCCCTCTGACTACAGAAGAGATGGACTACGTATTCGGCCTATCGTACGCGCGTGTTCCTCACCCTATGTATGGCAAAGCAAAGATCCCTGCTTACGACATGATCAAAACCTCGGTTAACATCATGCGTGGCTGTTTTGGTGGCTGTTCTTTCTGTTCGATTACTGAGCACGAAGGCCGTATCATTCAAAACCGTTCACAAGAATCCATCATCAATGAGTTGGAAGAGATCCGCGACAAAGTCCCTGGCTTTACCGGTACGATTTCTGACTTGGGTGGTCCAACGGCAAACATGTACCGTCTTGGCTGTAGCGATCCAAAAGCAGAAGCAAACTGTCGCCGCCCTTCTTGTGTGTTCCCGGGTATCTGTAACAAGCTAAACACGGACCACAAGCACACCATCGATCTTTACCGTGCCGCGCGTAAAGTAGAAGGCGTGAAGAAAGTCATGATCGCATCTGGCGTACGTTACGACCTTGCGATTGAATCACCAGAATACGTGAAAGAGCTGGTAACTCACCACGTAGGCGGTTACCTGAAAATTGCACCTGAGCATACCGAGAAAGGCCCACTGGACCTGATGATGAAGCCGGGCATGGGCACCTACGATCGCTTTAAAGAGATGTTTGAGAAGTACAGCGCGGAAGCAGGTAAAAAACAATACCTAATCCCTTACTTCATCTCAGCACACCCAGGTACAGAAGACGAAGACATGCTGAACTTGGCACTATGGCTGAAGAAGAACAACTTCGAATGTGACCAAGTACAGAACTTCTATCCATCGCCGATGTGTAACGCAACGTCGATGTACTATTCAGAGACTAACCCTCTGAAACGCGTGAAGTACAAGCAACGTGAAGATGTGCCGGTGGCAAAAGGTGAACGTCAACGTCGTCTGCATAAAGCCCTACTTCGCTACCACGATCCTGCTAACTGGCCAATGATCCGCGAAGCGCTGATCAACATGGGTAAAAAACACCTGATTGGTGATAAACCAAACTGTCTGGTTCCAGCAGAAGACATTGATGCGCAAACACCAGCACAACGTCGTAAGTCTGGTCGTCACGGTGCAAACCGTTTTGCAACCAAACACACCAAGAACCAACCAGGCTTTGGTGGTCACTTGAATAAACGCTCTGAAGGTGGCTCTCGCGACGGCAAGCCATCTGGCAACCGCAACGGTTCAGGTAAAGCGCAAGGCGGACAAAACGGCCAAGGTCGTGGCAACCAAAACCGCGGTAATGGTGGCGCAAATGGTCAGCGTCCTAACTCGGGCTCTCGACCAGGCGGTAACAACCAAAACCGTTCAAACGGCACAGGTTCACAAGGTCAAGGTCGTCCTCAAGGACAAGGCAAACCAGTGGGTCAACGCAAACCGAAACGCCGTTAATTCAATATGACTTGAATACTAAAAAGGGCTCCAGAGTTAACTCTGGAGCCCTTTTTTTTGTCTTTCGTTTGTAAGTATCACTGCGACGCTATTAAGAACTGCACACTAGAAACCCAATCGTCATAAAGCGGCCTTTTGGAGCATCATGTTATGTCTTTCTATAATCACAGTGAGGTAAGCGAGCACTTGATGTCTAGTCATCTACTGAGAGCAGGACTACTAATGAATGAATTGACGCAACATTGACATAATTGATCTAAATCAATTTTAGTGTGTTTCGCATAAGCAAAATAGGAAGTATAAGTATGTCAAACAAGAACTATGTAACCATCTTAATGCTGCTTTGCGCATTTTCCACGAGCGCGAGTGCAGAAAACAAAGACGACATTGATAACATAAAAAATAAAATCGGCGATATCCAAGATAGCATCTCTCAATCGCAAGACACCATGCAATTCGTTAGATCGGTTTCCGGCTCAACCTTTGTACCAGAACCTAAACACAGTAAAGATATGCCTTCTTACAGTTACTTCACGATAGAGAGCTACGACATATTCAGCAGCCCTTCTGGCAAACGTATGATTCAAGCCGTTATCACCAACAACTCAGGCGGTGGTATTAAGCTCAAGACATCCCAAATCAAAGCGTACTTTGGTGGCCAAGTGTACTTATCCCCTTCTTCGATTGAGCAGGACGATAAATTCGCTCAAGGAGAAACGAAGTCGGTCACTTTGCATTTTGGTGAGAATAGCGCTTCTATCCTTGGTTTAATGACCAGAAACTACTAAGCGATTTTGGGGCTCAAGCTTTTCTCCAACAATCGATAGCAGCTAGGCTGATGCAATCCCCTTTTGAGTCATCAGCTTCTCCTAAAACTATGCTAGAAACAGATACTAAAAAGGGCTCCAGAGTTAACTCTGGAGCCCTTTTGTTTTGTCAGAATGAACTTGGATAGCTAACTTATTTCGCTACGTTGCCTGCAACGTTTAGTGCATCCCAAGTACGTGCAAATGGTGGTGCGTAGCAGAAGTCCATGTAGCCTAGTTGCTGTGTTGTCATCTTCGCAGTGATGGCAACAGCGAGTGCGTTGATTCGGCCTACTGCGCCCTTTTTACCAACGATTTCGCCACCAAGCAGCACATTGGTTTCTGGGTGGTAAACCAGCTTCACTTTAATGTCTTCTTGGCCTGGGTAGTAGTCGGTTTGGTTCTTATCTGAAATGGTTGAAACCTTCACTTCCAAACCGTGTTCTTTGGCTAGAAGTTCTGATACGCCTGTGCATGCCAGTTCGTAGTCCAGCACTTTCAAGCAAGACGAGCCCAAGAAACCACTCATGTAAGTGTCTTTGCCTGCAAGTTTGTCAGCCATCATGCGCGCTTGCTTATTCGCTGTGGTTGCAAGTGGAACATACACTGATTTACCCAGCGCCATGTGGTGAACGACTGCACAGTCGCCAGCAGCGTAAATGTGTGCATCTTCTGTTGCGCCAAACTCATCTACGAGTAGTGCGCCGTTCGCGGCTTTTGGTAACTCGAATGCTTCTGTGTTTGGTTTGAAACCAAGTGACATGATCACAACATCTGCTTCAACATTGCCGTTGTCGGTTTCTACGATGTAACCGCCCTGCTCCGCGTCGCGAATGGCTGATACGCTGCAACCGGTTTTAAGCTCAGCGCCAGATTCACGAATCGCACCTTCTACCACTTCAATCATCTCAGGGCTGAACTGACGACTCATCACGTGTTGTTCACGCTCAATGATGGTGACGTGTTTACCTAATAGATGTGCGGCATCGAACATTTCAAGGCCGATAAAGCCGCCGCCGATAACACAAACGCGTTGTTTGTTGCTGTCCTTAAGCGCTTCTTTTACTGCCAAACCATCTTCCATGCTGGTTAGCGTGTATACGTGCTCTGGGTTGAACTCGCCAAACGATGGCACGATTGGGCGTGCGCCAGTGGCAATCACCAACATATCGTAATCGATGGTGCTTTCTTCACCTTGGTTACGAACTTTAATCTGCTTTTCTGTGCGGTCTAGTGCCACCATTTCAGTTTCAATGCGCACGTCTAAACCAGATTTAATCGCTTGCTCTGGCGTACGAGAAATCATGCGCTCAGTGTCATCAAACATGCCACCAGCAAAGTAAGGTAAACCACACGCACCGAACGAGATGTAATCGCGCTTATCCAACACAATCACTTCATCTGATGGCTGATTACGTTTGTATTTCGCTGCGAAACTCATACCTGCAGCGCTACCGCCTACGACAACAACTTTCATATTTATTACCTAAATAATCTGAACTCAGGAAAAACGGAGAGCACCCGCGTTGGGTGCTCTTTATTAAGTTTGGAAATTACACTGCTGCTTCTTTTGTTACTGTTGCAGCCACATCAGCATTGTATTGCTCAGTGTTTAGTGAGCCATTCTTCTTCGCGGTTAGTACACCTGACAACATTGAGCCAGAGATGTTAAGCGCGGTACGAGCCATGTCGATAAGTGCTTCGATAGAAACCAGAATCGCCACAACCGTAATGTCTAGACCCATGATAGTCAGTACTGCTACTGCTGCGAACGTTGCACCGCCACCAACACCTGCGATACCGAATGATGCAATCGCGATTACAGCAATCAGTTGTACGATGAAGCCTAGGTCAACTGGCATACCCATTACTTGAGCCGCCATGATAGCTAGCATTGCTGGGTAGATACCCGCACAACCGTTCTGACCGATACTGGTACCGAATGTTGCTGACATGTTTGCTGTTTCTTCGTCCACACCTAGACGTTGAGTTTGAGTTTCAACGTTTAGTGGGATTGCCGCCATGCTTGAGCGAGAACCGAAGCCGAATACTAGCACTGGCCAGATTTTCTTCATGAACTTCGCAGGAGACAGACCGAACATAGACACCATCACGAAGTGGATAGCGAACATTACACCGATTGCCACGTAGCTTGCTAGTAGGAAGCGACCCATTTCTGCTAGTGCGAACAAATCGTTTGTCATCATGAACGTAGTCATCAGAGCAAATACACCGTAAGGCGTCAGCTTCAGAATCTCACGTACCATTGAAAGAACTACTTCTTTTGCAGAGTTGATGAAATCAACGAAGTTTTGCACTTTCTCTGGCTTACGGTTTTTCACTTGCAGGATACAGTAGCCAAGGAACATACCGAACAACACTGTCGATAGTGTCGATGTACGCTCAGAGCCCGTTAGCATGTCAAAGATGTTGGTTGGGATGATAGACAGTGCCATACCTGACAGACCGCTGCTCGCCATTGCATCTTGCGTCGCTACTAGTGCATCACCACGAGCTTCAATCGCACCGTTGGTACCAATTGTGCTCACTAGTGCGTTTGCATCGATACCGAATAGGTAAATACTTGCGATGCCCACTGCCGCAGAGATAGCACAAGTGAAAAGTAGAATACCGATGATCTTTGGTGCGATACGCGAAAGTGCACCACCACCTTCTACGTTCATGATCGAAGAGATCATCGCTACAAATACTAGCGGGATTACGATCATTTGTAGAAGCTTGATGTAGCCTTTACCGAACACAGAAATCAGTTCAGCAAAACCAGCCGTTGCAACGTTGCCTACACCAAATACGAGCTGAATCGCACCGCCGAATAACAGGCCAGCAGCAAGCGCACTCAGTACGCGGAAGTTAAAGCTTTTCTTTTGTTTTTTGAAGTTCGCAAGTAATGCGTAGAACCCAAAGAACAGGATGCTCAATCCAATAAATGAAACGCTCATGAGAATCTCCTATTGATACCCATTTATGTCCGAAAATCGGTTATTTTTTGTATGCAATGGCTTCAACTTCAACCAATGCGTCTTTTGGTAGTCTTGCTGCTTCAACACAAGAGCGAGCTGGTGCGTTTTCTGTACCAAATACCTCTGTGTACACTTCGTTAAATGCGGCGAAGTTTTCCATATCTGATAGGAAGCATGTTGTCTTCAATACTGTGTCTAGGCCCGCACCGCTTGCTTCTAGAACCGCTTTTAAGTTCTCTAGAGACTGACGAGCTTGCTCTTTGATGCCGCCTTCAACAAACTGCATGGTTTCTGGAACCAGTGGTAGTTGGCCTGATGTGTAAACCATGTCGCCGTAAGCCGTACCTTGAGAGTAAGGACCGATAGCTGCTGGTGCTTGCTGCGTGGCAATGATCTGTTTCACAATGTAACTCCTAAGTTATTAATTTTATTCTGATTTAAATTCACGGATAAACTTGTAAACCGCCTGACGGCTGATCCCAAGTTGCTCTGATACTTGTGTTGTCGTCTCTTTAAGCTCGAATACGCCGTTATCAAACAGGCAGCGAATGATGGCTTTGTTACGACCTTTTGCTGAAATCGTCTCGTCTTGATCCACTTCTTTTGTCGCTGCACTCAACGCTTGCTTGATAACATCATTGGCGTTGTTGCTGAACGTTTCGCTGACTAGGGTTTGCGATACATTGCATTGCGGCATCAGTGTTTTAACGATTTCAGGGAATGGGAAAGATAAGTTCATGTTGATGCACAGCATGCCAATCGGCTTTTGCTCTGGACCAGCCAAAATACACGTGGTCGATTTCAGTAGCGAGCCATCGGCTGCATTAGTGAAATAACTCTTCGGAGAGACCTCGCCCGTTTTCTCGAATGTGCTCCACATACGTAGACCCAAATCGGTGATAGGTGAGCCAATTTCGCGACCAGTGTGGTGGCCATTCACGATCTTCACGACTGAATTTTCTAAGCTTTCAAATGAATGAATAACCACTTCACAGTACGGTCCGATCAAATCGGCAATCGTGTCTGCTAAACGAAAGTAGTTGCTTAAACATTCTCTGTCTTCGTCGGTGAATCGAACTTGCTTTACACTCATCATTTTGGTTTACATTTTTGAACTCAATGACTGAAAAGTACTCCTTTCGAGTTAGTTGAGCAATACAGAGTAAACTTCTGTAAACCTAAAAAATGCGCTTAAAACACCGCCAAAAATCCAAGAATTGATCGAAATCACGCACAATAGTTGAGCACGATCACCAAAAACATATGAATTAGGTTTAATTTCTTAAACCTCATCAAAGTTTAAATATTTAAAACCAAAGATTGCATTTTTGAACACTTTAATGATCTAGAACAAGTTCCAAAACCCAGCAAAAACTGCGTACGGTAATCATCGATTTGAAGCGCAACTTGATTTATAAAATCGACGTCAATTACAGCTCTCTCAAAAAGGCATTAGATGAATAAAACATCACCATCACCATCACCAGCGACTTAAATTCCATTCCATGCCTATAAGACGAAATAAGATTGGAAAAGACGCAGTGATTAAGGAAAAAGTTGAAATAGAAGAAATTGAGAAGAAAAAGCCGAGCAAGTGGAAACCCGACTTGAAGTACATTAAGCGTTGATTAGAAATGTGTTGAATTAAACAAAGGTGACGCGATGCATCTTCCTTGGTTGGTCCCCATAATCGATGACCGCATAATGTTGAGTGCAACGATTATCCCAAATCGCTACAGAGCCTGGTTGCCACTTAAACCGAACTTGGTATTCAGGCTGGCGAGCGATCGTAAACAATTCGTTTAACAGCTGCTTACCTTCCGTATGCCCCACTTCATTGATATGGCGAGTAAACTGCTCATTAATAAATAGGGTTTCCTTGCCTGTTTCCGGGTGCATTTTTATCACTGGGTGCACAACGGGTGGATGTTGATGAGAAACTTCAAGCAGTCGATGATGCCAATCAAGCTCAATATCTTCCTCAGCAACCTCTTCAAAGGCGGTGAGAGAATGGGTTGCAGACAACTGTCTTAACTTCGTTTTCATCGCATCGTCGAGCGCATCAAAAACGGCAGTCATAGAAACCCAAATCGTGTCTCCGCCAGTCTTCGGGACGTATTGAGCATGCAGAATAGCCCCTTTAGAAGGCTGCTCTCTCCACGTTAAATCGGTATGCCAGTAACTCTCGAGTGGCGCATTGCCTTTGGTGGTTTCAATAATACTGACTTGAGGCGAGGACGCGACGTTGGGAAAGAAGGGATGAGCAGGCTCCAATTCCCCAAAGTACTGAGCAAGTTCTAACTGCTGCTCAGGCGACATAGCTTGACCATCAAAAAAGATAACTTGATGCTCGATTAGGGCTTGATAAATTGCTTCCAGATCTTCTGCATTGCAGTTGGCCAAATCTATGCCATGAATACGCGCACCGATATGCGGAGTGATTGGCTCAATCTCTATCATTACAACTCTCTTGATGTTGATTCTTATCAGACTACAAAGACCTTAGCATGCACGAATTACTTTCAAGCCACTTTTTATCTGCACAATTTAATTCAAAAATCGACGACCGAATGATACACCGACCTGTAGTCACTTTGATGACATAGCAGAACACCAATCGATCCCCGTTTCAATCAAATGGCCTGAAGCAATCAAATGGCCTGAAAGCAATCAAATGGGAATGAGGCTACATGACTCGGTTCATTCAACGTTTAGTTCGAGACAGAAAGCTATTGCGAGTAGCGACTTAGGCACAACTGAGTGCCTAAGTCTCATATTTAAAACTGTTCGCTGTTAAGCATCTCCCAATATTGATTCAACACTTGAATATCATCGGCACGTTCTACAGCTTTCGGGTGGCTCTCTCTGATGAAGTCGATATTTTCCTTCACTGCTGGGTAGGATAGAACCTCGCGCTCTTTCAAGATAGAGGGTTGGATCGCAACGCCAGAGGTGTCCAGATCTTCAATTGAATCTGGTTTGTTTTTCATCCACATCTTCTTCATTAACACTGCCGCTTTGACCATACCGGAACGACCATCTCCTAGTGCACAGTGGACCAACACAATTCCATTGTTTTCATCGATCAAATCTACAATGCGAGTAACGATATTATTGATTTGTATACTCGTTGGCTGTGTGTTTGCTTGAACAGAGAAAAAGTCTTTTATGTACGTAGTCCGGTTCGAAATGTAATCGATACCTTTTGCTGATAACTGCTTTTTCAGAGCAACGATTTCGCCTGATGACATACCTGAGTCTAGAGAAATCAAAGCCGACACATTTTGCGCTTTCAAGTTCTCCGCAAAATTTACCAGCTGAGCACCAGTCGAGTAATTCTTATTTGGTCTGCCAATCGAACCCAAACTTTCATTTGCGTGAATATTTATATTTTGAATTGCCTTTTTTTCTCCCGCAGCAGAGACTGCTGTTCGCTTGGTAAACACAGGCTTGTGAGAAGGCTTTAACTTATACTTTGCAGGAGTTCCGTTACTATAATTCGTATTTCCCCAATCTACCTGAGTAGGTACCGTGCCGAACTTCTTTAACTTGACCTCAACAGGGATGCCTAACTTTGAGGCGGCAATAAATCGATGCTGACCATCTAAAATATGAATCCTACCGGTTTTGGGCGCCCTCCAACCGGTAATACTCACAGGTTCATCAGCTTGTCTTACTATCGCGATCTTCTCATCAATAATAGATGGGAACACCTCTGGCTGCGCTGGCAGTGGGATAGAATCATCTAGGATACGCTTGCCTACGGGCCCTTTCCCGTTGTAACACCAGTCAACCGTCTCGAGAATAACGCTGTCGGTTCCTAAGCCAAATGCCTTATTGACGGTGGCGCTACCCGCTCCCCCGCTCAAACCCAGCGTTTGTATCTTCTGTAATCGCTCTCTTGTTTCTTTCATCACTTGATAAGAGTGAATCTCTTTGAGCCTCGTTTTTATCTCATTGATGCGGTTATTGGGTATCACCTTTGATCTTCGCAACAAATTATCTGATATGTCCTCGGCCACCGCTCTCAAGAACGCATTCTTAGAAACTCTTACTAATCTGATATTTTTGATAACTGAAGATGAAATCAAACTCGAAATTTTTACGTTTATCGCCCGAGCCAAAGGTGCAAAAACCGGAATGAAATCATAAACAAGTGCGATCGCGTCTATCAGAATCGATTCTGCATCAGACACATTAAACTCGTAGCCCGGATCGTTAATAACCTTACCTGCGAATTGAAAGAATGGCAGCTTCTCGCTCAAAGATATTTCGACCAAACTCTGAGAGTAATACAACTCTTTCATCTCAATAGCTTTATCCTTCAGGGAAAGACCAAACTCTTTTTCTACCAGATTATTGAGAACATATTCTTCTTGGAAATCGACAACCGGTATCCCCTGCTTTTTAAAAGCATGGGCAATAAGGTTGAACTTAAGCATGGTAGATTCCTGTATCGCATCCCATGCATAGTTACTGAACCTATGATTCCTAAGTAGAAAAGGTTCAGGATCTTTTATCGATTTAAGGAATGAAGTAGAAATATCAAATACATCAAGTAGTTGCTTAAATTGGTCATAATTAACGCTTTTCCAGTTTTCATCGCTTCGAGGTAATAGTGATATGAAGTCTTGAATAGCTTGCATATGCTTTTCACGATTTAAATACATAACCTGATGCTGAAAGTTCAAAGTACTAACTAAAACATATTGACCTTTACTGTCTTGTGCTAATACCAATCGTCCACTTGCACCTAAATGTGTTTGCAGCATGAATATAGCGGGCTTTATAGCGAGAGAAATCGCTTCGGCTGTTGGTGATGACATAAAAGAATGAACAAAAAGAGCCAGGAAAGCCTTAATGCTTTCATCTGCATTCGGAAACTTTTCATTCACTAATTGAAAGACATCTGCCATTTTTTCAGCTTTGCTTTCTATATAATCATCTAGGATGTTACTTATGGCTTCCTCACTATAGAATGGGAGTATAAGATCCAGTGACGCAATCACTTTAACAGTATCTTTTAGGAGAGTTGACGATAGACTTAGATTTTCAATTAATTTACTCGTATCTTCATGCACCTGACTCGTTTTATATAATAAAAATTGTTCATAATAAGATTTATCCGCGTCAAAGTGCTCCCTTGGTTTTAGTGATTCAATTTTAAGCTTGGAATCCGTTGTATTTGAGCCTAAATCAGTAACCAAAGATATTACTTTCAATAAAGTTGAAACTTCATTTAAAACATCGATATTTTTTGATGACTCATAGACATTCACACTACCAAAATCACCTTCTTCTCCAGTGATGATAGCCTTAGTATTAACAACTCTATATTTTAAAGGTGAATTTTCTTCATATTCACTGTCAATGAGCACTTTTAAAGGCACATTATTGGTAATCAGAACCTTTTCTATCTCGCTATCGGTTCCAGTCACCGGGGCATTTATATCGCTGTTCATCTGAAATATTACAGCATGAGCCTTGTCATAAATGTCTCGCTCGACCCCTCGCGAACATTTTTGATAAATTTCAATTTCACTCTGAGTGTCAATGAGAACTTGCTTAATGTCACTTTCTTTTAGGCTTTCAGTTAAGTTTCGCCCTAAAATCCTTTGAACAATCTTCTCACTTTTTTTCTTTATTTCTTTTGAGTCTAACTGACTAGACCAACTGTCACCAATAGTTACCTCTTCTTTAATGACCTTCCCATGCAAAATATCTATTATTATTTGTTTTTCTGATTTCATGAAAACATGAAACAATGCATTTTCCAATCTTGAAATAACATTAACCTTTTCTGAAGTCAGCCTATTAACATAATGAGTTATCTTTTCACCATACAAAATACCACTATCTTGATCGAAGCATTCCTGAAGGTGATTAATATAAACCATAGCTCTTGATAGAGTCGATTTAACGGCTAAGTTTCTGGATTTAGTGTTGTTATCATACCTATCATTCACCACGGAAAATATACTTCCGACCATATTCTTAATATATTTAATCGAGTTTAACTCATCAATTATACTAATGATAAGATCTCTTCTAGCGTAATATTCATCTTTTAGAACAAGAACCTTTTCTTCTCTTATCCCTTCGTTAATTAGTTCTAGCGCTTGAGATAAGCGAGATATCTTAGAATAAATATCCGTCTCATCGTTATAAATATCATCAATTACTTTTATGGTTATTTCTTTATAATCTTTTGTAAATTGCATCGTTTCTAATATTACTTTGGTGTTTTTCTTTTAGCGGGCTTGCTCTTGATTTATAAATCACGACAAAGTATAAAACAAGTTGATAACAAATCAATGGAATATTAATTACATAAAACTTAACAAAAACCAACAAAAGTGTAGGATTAAGAATTAATCATCTTCACTTCTATTTTTTATAGGCAATTTTTAAATAATATAAAATAATTAAACATTAAGAATGGTTTATGCTAATTATAACTAATCGTCAGTTTGATCCTGTAACTCATAATTTCTCACCTACGAACAGCTTAAATGACTACTATCATTATTGTCTGTACCGAGGAAATAAACTCTATGACATCGGCCGCAACTCCTGGCTAAGCGAGTTGTTGGAGATGAAACCCACCCACCTGTTCATCTATATCCATGGGTTTAATAATCAACCAGAAGAAGACATCATTCCGCAAGTGAGAAAGATGCAGTCGATTCTGGACAAGTTCCATAGTCGAAGTCTAGTTATCCCTATTATCTGGCCATGCGATAATGATCTCGGGCTTGTCAAAGATTATTGGGATGATAGAAAAACAGCGCGCCTTTCTGGGCTGATGCTTTCAGATGAGTTAATGGCTATGCTGGACGGTATAAAAGCCAACAGTCAAAGTGAACTAAAGATCTCCGTAATCGCCCACTCAATGGGAAATACAGTCCTATTAAATTGCCTTCACAATCTTAATAAGGCTCTCAGCACGAGCGAACTCCCAAGGCTCTTTGAGAATATCTTTTTGATGGCACCAGACATCGCCAACGATATGCTAGAAGACGGAAAAAAAGGGCGTTCTCTTATGCAGAGCGCGAAGAATGTCGTCTGCTTCTACGCCAGCGACGACTATGCGATGCCAGCTAGTATGATCATGAACTTTGATGAACGGTTTTTCACTCACCGCTTAGGTATGTACGGCCCTAAAACACCCGTGTCAGGCCTTGAGATAATAGACTGCTCAGGTTTCAATCAGCAGTTTGATTTTCCAACAGGACATACGTACTTTCTTGACGAAAACAGCCCTGTTTGGGAGAGAATAACTCGCGATTTGGAGTGATCAGATAGGGAAAATCGAACGAGAATTCTTATTATTGAATCTCCTCCGATGTTAGTAAGCTCTGCAGAGCTAACCATAATCAAAGTAATTTGCTTTCTTTATGACGAATAGCATCGACATAACGAAAACAAAATGGCCGAGTGCACATTGCACTCGGCCTGATTGGATGAGAGCAGTAGTAGCGGGTTAAGACAGCTTAAACTTACTCAGCTCACCGTGAAGATCGCTCGCTTTTACGGTGAGTTCGTTACTGATCTCTACTGACGACGTCATGGTGTCCATCACCTCTACTGCGGTATCGTTGATGATCACCACATTACGGTTGATCTCTTCCGATACAGAACTCTGCTCTTCTGCTGCCGAAGCGATTTGGTTGTTCATGTCGTTGATGACTTCAATCGCTTGGTTGATTTCAGACAGCGCTAGATGTGCCGCTTGCGTCTCGCCCTTAGTATCGGTCGCTTGTTTTTGGCTTTGCTCCATCAGTACAACGATCGATTGCGTTTCTTGCTCTAGTCGAGCCAGCATTGCGCGGATCTCTTCCGTCGATCCTTGTGTGCGGTTTGCAAGGTTACGAACCTCATCGGCAACCACCGCGAAACCTCGGCCAGCCTCACCTGCACGTGCAGCTTCAATCGCCGCATTAAGCGCCAGTAAGTTAGTTTGCTCAGCAATACCGCCAATTTCACTCAAAATGCCCTGAATTGCCGTGCTGGAATCCACCAGATTCTGCGTTTGTTGCTGCGCATCGTTGACTTGCATTGCCAAGCTATCCACCGCACTCGCAGCGTTATCCATACGCGTCATGCCGTTTAGGCTATTGCTTTGTACTTGGCTTGCCGCAGCGGCTGCTTGAACCGCAGAGTTCGCAACTTCCTGTGCGGTTGCACTCATTTCATTGATCGCCGTTGCTAACGAGTTCACTTCATTAACCTGAGCATTCAATTGGTCACGAGAAGCCGCAGCACGTGTTTGGCCTTCTGTTGCGTTCTTATCCACTTGATCTGCGGTTGCCATTACGGTCAATAGCATCTCTTGCATACGCGACAAGAAGGTATTGAACCAATGTGCCAGTTGCGCGGTTTCATCTTTACCCTTCACTTCAATACGGTAAGTCAGATCGCCCTCGCCTTGCGCCGCGTCTTTAAAACGTTCAACCAAGTTGTTCAACACTTTGCCAAGCGAGTTCGCAATGAATGCCATCGCGGCAATGCCTAAAATAGCAGCGAAGATCCCCGCCCACACACCTTTTTCAAGCGCTTCCGAACTCTGCCCATCACTCCATTGCTGGTACTCGTCGACGCTTTTTGTGAGGTGACTACTGGGAACCGACACCATGACTACCCATGGCGCATCACTGGTATCGATAGCAGTGATCGCATACTCATCACCATCAAAAGCGACAAGGCCAGCACCATCGCGCTTCGCAACCGACTGAATGTTCGACCACTCGGCAGCCAGCTCTGAAGAAACTTTCTTACCCACCATTGCACCATCTCGGCTGTTTGCCAAGGTAATACCTTTCCAAGAGGTGATAAGAATTTTGCCCTTGCCATCAAACAAGTTACGCGCCGATTGTTCACTCTGGCTTTGTAGTTCATACAGAGACAAATCAAAACCAAGCGAACCGATGATCTTGCCATCTTGTTTGATCGGTTGGCTGATGGTTGTAATCAGCTCTTGCTTGCCTCGTACAGGATAAAAGTACGGCTCCATGACGAAGGTTTTGCCCGTTTCGTAAGGCATTAAGTGCCAATCGTCTTTGCGTTCGCCACTGCTGTTTAGCTCTGTATTGCTAAAGCTTTCCATCGCCACTGCATCAAAACTGTTTTGATCATTTGGCGAGAAGAAAGGCGCAAGGTAACCTTGGCTGTTAAAACCGTCTTCAGGATTAAGCGTCACTTGCTGCGGCCAAGTTTTGTCTTGCCAAACCATGTAGCCTGCAAATACCGCTTTGTTTTGTGCTTCTAGCGCGGCAGTAAACTGTTTAACAATAAGGTCTGCACTTGCGTTAGTTTCTGAGCTCAACTCGATGATCGAACGTACTTGCTTCAAGTTTGCAAGTACAGGATCAAGCTGGTTCGCAATATTCAGACCTTGCTGAATCGCGGTGTTTTGCAGATCGGTACTGGTCGCATCCGTTAATTGCGCTTTTACTTTCTCGTTCACTTGCTTGTTCACGTCAGTAAATGCATCGGTAGTCATACCCATTGCAATCAATAAAGTGAACGCCATTGCACCGCCCGCACTGACTGCGATTCGAGTACGTATACTGTTAAACATAGTCACCTCTGTAACTGATGATAGATTGGCATTATTTTTAGAAATTTCATGGATTTTAAACAACAGAGGTGAACAGAAGACGTCAAGCTATGAACAGAAAGAGAATAAAAAGATCAAACTTATTAACAGCGTAACGTATGTGGTCAGTTTTATATTTTTAACGTATGAGCCCTACAATAAATAAAGCCTTCCAATAATCTGTCTAAGTTATTGTATTTATAGAATATAAACTCAAATAATAAAATGCATTTTATACGAAAGTATTCATGTATTTTTGCTCTTTTTTACTGAGTATTAGATTACTCAAACCGTGACTCGAGTCACAGTTAATTTTCTTCATATCCCTGTTTTTATTGCAGTTATTTACTCCCTGAAATGAAAGTAAGGCTCATTGTTGGCTAAAGACCCACTTTGAGCTGAGTAAGTAATTACTCATCATGCCGAACAATATTCCCAGGCCCAGAGCGAGGAGCACCATATAGCCTTGTGTTCCGAACATAAGCGTCCAACCTTTAAAAGCGGCAAAGTTAGGCACCGCACTAATGCAAGCACTCGCCATAAATTTCAGCCACTGATAGAACGGGTTATGTTTGTCTGCTTGAGAGAAAGTAAGCCTGCGATTGCCTAGCCAAGTCGTGGTTGCTGCAAACAAAAAAGCGATGCTGCGAGCCGCCATCAACTCCAAGCCAGCCACATGGAATAACAAGGAAAAGATGAGGGTATCGACCACAAAGCCGATACCACCAACCAGAGCAAATCTTTCTAACGAAGAAAGCCTTGTTAACGAAGCAAATTTTAGTAATTTGCCCACTCCGTTACCCCATCACACAGGTATAGAGTGAACGTTTCGATTTGGCTGTGAAGTCGTTAGTACAGCTCAAAGCGTTATCGTGAATAACCACATCCACTTGTTGCGATTTACCAATCAGGTGGAATTTCTTCAGGTTATTTAAGTCATTGGCATCTTCCAGCTTTTTAGCCTGGCCATGGCTGTAAAACTGGCCAGAGAACGGTCGTTTACCAATGTAGAATACAGGTGCACTGTCATCAATTTGCTCAAAGATAATACGGTCACTGCGGCTGTCGGCTTTGCCCATGTTTAATACCAACATTGCAATCATAAGCAGTACCGGTAGCACCGCAGCAGTCCCGGTTACCCACTTAAAGTCGTTTTTATCCACCAGCATCGCAACCAAAATGCCCAGAGCTGGAATGCCCGGTAGAACGTAAGCAGGCAAAATATTCCCAGCCATCGTGAACAGAATCATTGGTGAAATCAGCCAACAGATCAGGAAGCTAAATAGACCTTGATGATCAGTTTCAATGGCTTTGAGCACCTTACGACGCTTCCACGCCAAGATAGGCAATACGATTGACCAAGGCGCTGCCGATTGCAGCCAAAATACCCAGATCATCCCACGAGGTTGATCGTGTGCGGAACCGTACAAATCCCCTTGCCAGCCACTCACGACAAAACGCTTAAAGTGTTCGCCAACAATGAAGTAATCAATAAATCCCGGTGTCGCCATCTCTGCCATGATGTACCAAGGAAGAGCAATCGCGAACATCAACGCCAAACCTGACACAATAGGAAAACGCTGCCACAACGCTTTAAACGCCCCAAAAAAGCCATGCTGAATCACCAACCACGGGAACACTGCAATCCCCATGATAACAATGGCTACTGGTCCTTTTGCGAGCAAGCCACAAGCCAGACCAAAGAAACCAACATATCCCCACAGGCGGCTGTGTTTATCTTTACCAAGCCAGCAGTAGTAGAACCCGACCATCGCCATCGTCATTGCCAACGTCAGCGCCATGTCTGTCATCACCGCGCCCGCAGCAATAGAGAAAATGCCACACGTCGCCAATACTAGCGCTGCGATCAACGCGCTAGTACCCGCTCGATAAGCCATAAAAGCAACAAAGAAGATTGTCGAGACACCAGCCAACCAGTGTGGTGCACGCACCGCGAATTCATTCAATCCAAACAGTTCTATGCCATAAGCACTCATCCAAGTGAACAGCGGCGGCTTACCCCAAAAAGGGACACCGTAATCAAACTGAGGGGTGAGCCAATTACCCGTTTCCACCATCAAGCGTGCCATTTCGCCGTAGCGGGCTTCTGTGGTATCCATCAAAGGGTAAGTCGCAAGTGAAATAAGACGGAGTAAAAGCGCAAACGCTAACAACAACCACAGATGGGTTTTATTAATACTCATGATTACGCAGTTTCTCCTAGTTTAAACTTCATGGTTTGGATGGATTGATGTTTCGCAGACTGCTCGTAAACAGACTGGATAAGATAAAGAGGACGCTGCTTGGTCTCGACAAAAATACGCCCGATGTATTCGCCCAAAAGGCCAATCGACAGCAGTTGAACTCCTCCCAATGCGAGTTGAACCACCATCATGGATGGGTAACCCGTCACAGGTTCCCCAAACACCACGGTTTTCATCACGATGAATGCGCCATAAAGAAAGGCACTGAACGCCACTAACGCCCCCGCTAACGTCGCTAAACGCAAAGGACGAATCGAGAACGACGTAATGCCGTCCATTGCTAGGCCAATCAACTTAAGGTAGTTCCACTTGGTTTCGCCGCAGAAACGAGCATCACGCTCAAACGGTACCGTCACCTGTTTAAAGCCCGGCCACGAGAAAATGCCCTTCATGTACCGATTGCGTTCTGGAAGCGCATTGATGTGCTTAACCACCTTTGCGCTTAGTAGACGAAAATCGCCCACATTCTCTGGCACATCAAGCTTAGCCATGCTGTTGAGCACTTTGTAAAAGCAGGCGGCCGAGAAACGCTTGAACCACGTCTCACCATGGCGTTCGCTGCGCTGCATGTTGACTACGTCATACCCTTCACGCCATTTAGAGACCATCTTCGGAATCAACTCTGGAGGATCTTGCAAGTCAGCATCAATCACGATCACCGCTTCGCCTTGGCAATGTTCCAAACCTGCACTCATGGCAGACTCTTTGCCAAAGTTACGGCTTAATGCAATACAACGAACGTCGCTAGAAGATTGAGAAAAGTTTTGCGCGATCATTAGGCTGTCGTCTTTGCTGCCATCATCGACGTACACGATTTCGCAACGTTCTGGCATCGTGTCCAGAACCGCGATCAAACGACGATGAAATTCCGGCAAGACTTCTTGCTCGTTAAGGAATGGCACCACCACAGACAAAACTGTTTTAGGCTCAGAGTGTTGGCTCACCTTCGAAAAGGTTGCAGCGTGAATGTTGAAGGTTGACATGCTACTCTTCCACTGTATCCGATGAATGGATGCAGTCTATTAATAGCGGCGTGAAATAGTTGTTGTTGACATCTTTTTCACACCCTTAGTGAATAATGTTCGGTTAAGGAAATGCCCTTAATTTCGAAAACCCGCCTGATTGGAGAGAAATACATGAAACGCGTACTTTTGGTCGAAGATAATCGAGAAATTGCAGGCATGCTGTTCGATTATTTTGAGTGTGCAGGTATGGAACTCGATTACGCGGACAACGGCGAGCTGGGCTTGAAGCTGGCGATGGAAAACACCTTCGACATCATTTTGCTCGACCTAATGCTGCCACGCATGGATGGCTTAACCATGTGCAATAAACTTCGCGATGCGGGCAACAATACACCAGTGCTGATGCTGACCGCGCTTGATAGCCGCGACGATATGCTTAAAGGCTTTCAGCACGGTGCCGATGACTACCTAACAAAACCTTTCGACTTGGATATTCTCGAAGCGCGCATGATGGCGCTGATCCGCCGTTACCGTGGCACCGTGGCTTCGAGTAAATTGGAGTACGGTGAAGTCTCTATCGACCAAAAAACACGTAAAGCCTACCGTCAAGATAAGCTCTTAGCGCTCAACCCGACCACCTATACCATTCTAGAAATGCTGGTCAAGAACGCGCCAGACGTAGTAACACGTGAAGAGATCGCCTTTCAGCTGTGGCAAGAGAACGAGCCCAACAACGATGTACTGCGCAGCCATATTTACCAACTGCGTAACCAACTCGATAAACCCTTTGAAAAACATGTTCTCATCACGGTGCCTAAAGTCGGTTTCCGCTTGGAGACCGGAGCATGATCCTCCGATTGTTAAACAGCACTCAAAGCACCCAGAGTATGACTGGGCGTTTAGCGCTGTTCTTCTCGTTTGTCTCTGTTGTTATTGGCCTGTTCTGCTTTTTACTGATCACTGGCGCACTGCTTTGGTCGGAAGATCGCGTGGGTGAACGTCGTATTATGGTCGACAAAAAAGAAGCCATCGTACATTTTCAATCTCATCCCGACCAAGGCACTATCAAGCTTGATTTGCTGACAACCGCATACAACGACATCAACTTAGTCCCAGAAGAATTTCGCAAATATCTGATCGGTAAAAAACACTTTCTTGATGAAATAGGCGACGAGCCAGATTCACGCATGATCTACATGAGCTCTTACACCAACAAAGGTGTTGAGCACCCGATCATTCTGATTTCCCTCATTGATGAAATCGAGATCACCTCAGAAGAGTTCGTTCTCGTGGTCGCTGCGGTACTTTCCATTGTCGCCGTTATGATTTTCTTATTTGGCAACCTATTGCTGCGTCTATCCCTACGATTAATAGAACCCGTCAATGCGCTTAAAAACCAGTTAGACCAACACCAAGGAGACCCTTCTCAAACCTTCAGTGTTCCTGAGGGCTCCGCCAAAGAGTTCCAAGCCTTGGCCGAAGAACTCAACCAATATCGCCACAAGATCAATCAAGTGATCAAGCGCGAACAAGCCTTTGCGCGATACGCAAGCCACGAGCTTCGTACGCCGCTGACTGTGATGAAAGGCTCAAGCAGCTTATTAGCCAGAAGTGCGAATACGGACTTCCAGACACGCCAAGTCAATCGAATTCAAGACGCGACACAACAAATGTCGACCATGGTAGATGCGCTACTAGGGTTAGTCCGTTACGAGCGCAATACGGATGATTCACCAGTGAGAACCATCTCTGAAGAAGAGCTCACGAGGATCATTGCGCAAAGCCAAGCGCAAGCAGACGAAAAATCACTGGCCTTGCAAATGAACGTCAGCGGGACACCTAAGACCAAAGCAACCAACGCGGTACTTACCATTATTCTTGGTAACCTTATTCGCAACGGCATCGCTGCGACAACATCGGGAGCCATTCATATCAGTATGGATGAACACACCATCTCGGTGCGTGACGAAGGTGAAGGTTTCTCCACCATTCCACACTCGGGGGGACACGGATTGGGTCTAATGATTGTCGATGATTTGTGCCAACGTTATGGCTGGCATTTTACGATTGGTACGCATCCAGAGGGTGGATGTGAGGCAGTGATTAACCTTGCGTCAGAGCATCAAGAAGATTGCTCAGCGTAACTTCCTCGAACTAGATTCAATTAAGAGGTATCTTATTTGCTCAGCGCCAATAATTTGCTGAGCATCAAAGCGGGCAACCGATACCTCTTTCTTATTCGATTGTTCGATTGAATGAACTATTACGCCGCGAGCGACGCAAAGCGATTCATCACTTCCAATGCTGCTTTCGAGTCTTCACAAACAGAACACACATCTTCGATAAAGTACGTCAACGCTCTGGCTTCAATGGTTTTGATCGCCGCTTGCTGCTGTTCGGATAGGTAACCGTAAATACTCGCCGCACCAAAATCACCGAAGATCATCTCACCTTGTTCATTCACCAAAGTATTGTGCGCATACAAATCACCGTGACACACCTTATTGTCATGCAAGTGATTAAACACATCCACCATCTGTTCAACAATCGCATTTACTTGCTCGACAGTTAAGGTAAACCCTTGTGGGAAGGTGTCTCGTGTGCAGGTTTCCAGTGTTGGCGGCAAACCTAAGTTGTAGTAACTGTCTGGAATCAGCTCCATCACCAACGCAAGCTCATTACCATCATCCACCTGCGCGATGGATTTCACTAAATTGTTGTGATGCCCTGCTTGCAAACACGCTTCAAGCTCATCATGCGGGAAACCGTCGCTGGTCACTTCACCCTTAAACACTTTCACCGCAACTTCACTCGGGAACTCATAATGCGCGTCAGTCCAATTCGCATGAGAAATCACCCCACTCGCGCCTTGGCCGAGAACGTGGTTAAGCGAGTAACTGCCAGTTGTAACCTTAGGCACGCTGTCTAGCGAAGAAGGATGCTTGCAAAATGGGTTACCCGCGAAAGCAAACCACGCAAGCTTAGGCAGCTTCATCAACACATCAGGGAAGTGCTCAAGCTGGTTAGCAGACAGACGAATCAATTCCAGATTGACCAAGTTTTCCATGCTGTTTGGCAGTTGCTTGATGCAGTTGCCTGCCAGCGCCAGTTTTCTCAGTCGCGGTCTTTCACCAAGGCTGTTTGGGAGAACTTCAATCTCATTATCCGTCAGAATCAACCAACGCAACTGGCTTGGCAGCGAGGCTTCGCTCACCTCTTTAATCTTGTTGGTTTTGAACCCAACCATCTCAAGATTTGGCAGCTTGCCCAGAACCTCTGGCAAATGGGTGAACTGATTGTTTGAAGCAAAGATGATTTTCAGCTTGGTCAGTTGCTCCAATTCTGGAGGTAAATCTGACAGTGCGTTGCCGGATAAATCCAACACTTCAAGCGTTTCTGCAAGCTCTAAAATTTCCATAGGAAACTCAGTTAGCCCTTGCGCCAACTTCAGTTGTTTGATTCCTACCAATTGTCCTGTTTTTAATTGTTCTAGAGTTTGCAAAACCAAGCCTTCTGATTGAATGAAAATAAGCGGCGTAGTTTACGTGGCTTGAGGAAGAAACGCGAGTCGTGATGCCGCCTGGTTTATTTAAGCTGCAAACCTTGTTGGATATGAAACCTTTTAAGCCCCCCGTGACCATCAGGAATAATCGAAAAGGTTGTATTGAAACACGGACTTTTTATCTAGGTTTATTGGCGTTACACTACGCGCCCTTTTTAACGGCAAGGTCGCGTGGTTGGACACGTCAGTAGTCGCATGAAACTCTCTGAAAGCCCGATAACTCAGCACAACTTTAACGGTCACACCTTTTTCCTTAAGCGTGATGACATGCTGCATTCTCACTTCTCTGGGAACAAAGCACGTAAGTTTATGGCGTTGATGGAATCGCAGAACAGCGACATCAAAACCCTCATCAGCTACGGCTCTGCTCAATCCAATGCGATGTACTCCCTTGCCGCTCTGGCGCAAATCAAAGGCTGGAACTTTGAGTTCTACGTCCAGCATATCCCGTCTTGGCTCAAGGACTCCCCGATCGGCAACTACCGAGGTGCGCTGGATTTAGGGATGAACATCACGGCAATGCAAGAGATCGAATCCCCTCTTCATCCCACTGAATACATTGAACAAGTGCGTGGGTTAGACGATACAACCTTGGTTGTCCCTGAAGGCGGAAAAGCGAAGATTGCCGAAGCCGGTGTAAAACAACTGGCGCGAGAACTGCTTGATTGGACACGCCTTGAAGGCAAAAAGCAGTTTGTAGTGGCCTTGCCATCAGGAACGGGAACAACCGCACTGTATTTGAGCAAGCACTTAAAGCCACACGGAATCGAGGTCATCACCTGCGCTTGTGTCGGCAATGCTGAATACCTGACTGAGCAATTCAACACACTCGAAAGTGAAAACCACCCAACAATTCTCTCGGTGCGCGACAAGCACCATTTCGGACGTTTGTATCAAAGCGATTACGAAACGTGGAACGCGCTCTACGATCAGACCAACCTCGAATTCGATCTACTGTACGACCCATACATGTGGCAATGCTTACAACCGTGGTTGACAGAAAATAAAGACAAGACACTGATCTACATCCATCAAGGTGGATTACTTGGTAATGAATCCATGCTGCCAAGATACCAGCGAGAGTTTGAATAAGCGCGTTCTGTGCTTTTCATATTCCAATAGCGCTAGTGAGTAATTAATAAATACCTAGCGCTTAATGCTTCTCTAAAATAAGTCGCCAATATGGTTACACTTCAATAGCATTAATATCAATTATTCCCCTCTTCGCCCTGTATTAATAACGCTTTTTATCATTAAAACCCTTACCTCTATCACTTTCGATATGCCTACAGTTTTAGTAACTAAGCAAATGGAATTGGTTATTCTGTCTATAGTGCGTTCGTTTAATTGCCGCTAAGCTATCACCAATTAAATCCAAGAGGCGATATAAATGAAGCGTCCAGCATCAAAGCGTGTGAGGGGAGCTGGCTACGCTCCACTTATCGATTCCACACTAACTACGTCAAGTAATCGCTCCAGCGCAAACCAGTACTCATCGGCTAGCAGCCAATCACATTCAAAAAGCAGTGCTCAGGCGAGCTACAGCTCACTCGTAACTGACGCTCAATCACAAGCCACCGCTGAGTTTGAATGCCGAATAAAGATTCATGCTCCAAAGGATGACTTAAATACGCTTCAGCCTGGTGTATTTTCTCTGGCAAAAACGCCAAATGAACCGCTTATTAAGCGCTGGGGAAAATTAGAACAAACACAACCATCACCCTGCACCGTATTATCAGCAGAATGCTTCGAAGCCGAAGACAAAACCCTTTTACACGAACTTTTTCAAGACATCGGCTTACAGCAAAAATACACAATCACACCAAAACCACTTGGCAGTGAATATACTAACGCTGAGTTCATTCCTTTTATTCCCGCAGTAGAAACAAAAAGCTTACTCGGGTGGGCAGCACAAGGGTTTTATTATTACTTCTATGATGGGAAGCTGATGTATGAAATGGCTATCCTTGGCAACGATAAGTTCTCTTGGCAAATGACTGAGTCTAGCCCGCATGGCATCACAGACAAGCTCGTCAGCAAAAAAACATTCAACGCCATGCTTGTCCCGGTTGCCATCGAAGGAAAAAAAGCCGCGCCCCAGCATATTTTCTATCGCCAAGAAAAACTCACCAATGATGAGCTTGCAGAAATCAATGCAGCTTGGTTAAAACAGAACGCAACACTCATTGATATCGATGCGCTCAAAACCATCGTGAAGCAGCCTTTGTTGCCGCGAAAACAAGCCGCCACGCAATCCACCAGCGAAACGAGCCAAGCCCAAAACCATAAAGTCCGCACCAACGACGACGGCTCTCCAGAGCAGTGGACAGACATTGCGCCTCAATACGGTTTGTCGGCAAAAGCACTACTCAAGCTCAATCCGAACTATGAAAGTGATCCACTCGCTCTCAAAGTCGGCGATGTATTGACTGTCAGTGCGGCCGAGCAACCCCAAAAAGAGGCCAACTCTGAGCAAACTTGTCCTCAAGATACCTTTTCCGTTGGTGATGCCTACCCTCTTGGTGATGTGTGGGGCAAATATTCACAACGTGATGTTTGGGGAGAGTATGCCGATTTAACGCAGCCCTCTTCGGTTATCAACATCTTTAGCCAAGCTGGATTATCCCCAAACACGCCGGTATTGAATGTGCAAAAAATCGAAAACAGACTGCTGCGCATCACGGTCTCTTTTGTCGAAGATGAATTGCAACTGACGCATATAACCAGCATCCCTGCGGGCCAATAAGACGATTCACAACGTCTGTCATTCCGCTACCAAGAGCGAAAAAACCTATCTTCGACGATATTCAAAAGAAGTGAAAATACGTATGTACGGTGACAATAATCAAGCGGCTTCTTCCTCAAACAAAGCCCAAAAGAGAAAAAGCGACCAGCTCAATACCACGCAAAATCCTGAATCAGCTAAACGCAAGCGAGATGCTGAAAACGATGCGACATGGACCACCTTTAAACAGGACTGGTGGGCATACGTTAATAGCGGTGAACTCGAGGTAAAAAACAAGCGGCCAGAAGCCCTAATTCGCTTTAACTATCGCTATGTCGTTAGCGATAACACGGGAGCACTTAAGTATGAGCCTGCCGTTGTCGATCAAATTCTCAACCGCAGTAGAGAGTTGGAGCGTGTTTACTATCGTCGTCAGATCAATGACCAGAGCCCGAGACAAACTCGACAACAAAGCCAGAATGCCAGCTTACCTACGGCCTCCCACTTTGAGAAAAGAATTGCCCCGCAATCCTCCACTGGCACCGCTTTGATCGTTCCTTCAGTCGGCATGCCACAACAGTTTCTGATAAAAGAAAAACTCCAAGAGCTGTATTGGTATACAGAAGGTACGAGTCGCCCCGTCTACTTGTTTGTGCATCAAAGTGAGCTAGCTCTGTACGATGAACAGATGGGAGCATACTTACGTGATGCGGGAGTTGGCCTCGTAGGCTGGGAGTTCGAATCAGGAACGGTTGGATTTGGTGCGACAAGAAAAGCCGTCGTCGATTTTTGCAAACAAAACCAGTTCAAAAAAGTCACCATGATGGACTGCAATGTGCTGATGTCTGACATGGACCTTATCTCTGCAGCCGAGCAAGCCACATCGAAAGTTAAAGATGACACCACTCTGTATTTTTCACTCGGTTCAACCAGCGGAGACACTTACGAAAAAGGGTCAAAAGCACCGAAAAAAACCACGGTCGAGTCAGATTCAGTGAAAGGACGCCCTATCGAACAATTTACGATGCTAAACACCAACGTACTGTTTGATCCTGCGTTTATCTCCTCTTCGGAAGATATCGATGTCTCCAACGATATGAAGTTCTTTGAAAGCATTAACAAAGAGGAATCCATTGCGTTTAAAGAGTTAAAGCTGAAACTGCAAGATGCACAAAAAATCCAATACCCGAGAATTAACAAGCTACGCCTAAACGCAACGTCCGAGATCTACAACGAAAAGTTTAAGGAACACCTGACTCAGATCTCCAATAAGGAAAAAGATCTTGTTGTCCAAGTCAAAACGGACATGGGAAAAGGTACAGAGCCAAAATTCCATAACGTGACCATACAAACACTGAGTGAGTTTATTGCCCAAAAACTAGGTAAAGATGCCCTTCGCATTCAATCTCTGATCATTGAAAAGATGTTGGTGAAATACAAAAACATGAGTATGGACAAAGGTTATCAATACACCCCTGAAGGGCTGGAAGAAACGCAAGCGGCACTTTTCCCGGAGAATGACAGCGCGGATAACAACCGCTAGGGCCAAACACGTCAAAAGACGAAAGCTCGGCACTCAAAAACTATGCTTCCCTTGGCACTCGATTGCCAAGGGAGCGAGCTCGATTTCAAAGGGAGCGAACTACGAAATAGGCGGGGAGAAAAATAGCGGAACAAGTAGCGGGAGAATAGATAGTTACAATCGCTTTTCCATCAATAACAAATCCCAGGTCTCCCCATCAAAAGAACGGGTTCCTGATTCGTGAGAAGTCACTTCGAACCCAAGAGATTCATAACAATTCTTGGCGACGGTGTTACGCTCGAAGACTGCCAATGACAATACACCAGCCTGATGCTGAGTTTGAGATAGTACGATAAGTTGCGTTAGCATCACTTTTGCAAGGCCTTGCCCTCGAAACGCATCAGCAACAAAAACACGACAAATACGGAAATGGGCGTCCGATACTTTGAACAACTCAACATAACCCGCCTTCTTCCCATCGCAAACAAGGAGAAATGGAAACACTTCGGGTCTCGCACAATGGAGGCTGATTTGTTGATGATCCAGAGGATAATGAAAATTCGGCCCACCCCATTGGTAATTCAATTTGTCTGAATCAATCCATTGAATCAGAGTCTCATAGTCTTCATGCTCAAACGCTCTCAGTTCCATCTTTACCTCTACCGTGATTGGCGTTCTAATCCGTTATTCTCTACTTAATCAGCCCCAAGATCTCTTTAAACTCTGGTGCTCGGCAATCTTCTACCATTTCATATAAACACATCTCAACGCCTGTTAGGCCAACGCCATTCGCAGTCAGTTTTGCCAGCGCTAACGCTTTGTTTGCTGGCATTCGGGAAGAGACACAATCCGTCACCAGTTCCACTCGGTAGCCCATTTGACGCAGCGACACCGCGGTTTGATACACGCAAATGTGCGCTTCGATACCACAAACTAACCATGTATCGACTTTGGCGTTTTCTACCGCGAGTTTGAATGTCGGTTCTTTGCAACCATCGAAAGTGTGTTTAGCGATCGGCAAATGGTCCTTCGCTAACACTTCGCGGATCGGCTCAACCGTTGGCCCCAAGCGTTCTGGGTTTTGTTCCAGCCATAGAATGGGCAAGTTAAGTGCTTTCGCTCCTTTGACTAATTTGGTGGTGCTTTCAATCAGTGCTTCGCTTTCGTGCATGAGCGTTGCCAACTTACCTTGCACATCGACAACAATCAGACCGGTGGAATTTTTCGATAACATTCTCATCTCCTATGAGCCGCTTGAAGGTGAATATACTCAAGCGTTTGAATAAAGAGAATGTACCAGAACTGCCGCCTATTCAGATGAGTAAATTCGCAAAGTTATTGTCCGCTCACGCTATTGGAATTTTTCCCTAAACAGCTCAATCAAGGCTTTGACCTTGTTCGGCAAAAACAGATTGGATGGGTAAATCAACGTCAGATGTTGCTTAGGATGGGTGAACTCCGGCAACACCTCCACCAGTTGGCCGTCTTCCAAAGCGGGCTTGGAGTGCACTTGAGGAATGAATGCGATGCCATTGCCTGCAATCGCCATTAACCGCAGCAAGTTTAAATCGTCTGACCTAACCGCGACGTGTAATTCTGGGTCCAATAACCCTGCGTTGTATCGGTTGGTGAGTAAGCGATGGTGTTTTAAGTCATCCATACTTTTTAATGGCGAATGGGCATCGAGGTAAGCTTGGGAAGCGACAAAGTGACTGCGATAAGGCAGTAAACTGAACTGCACATAACTGTCGTCCGAGACTTTGGCCACACTAGGAAGAAGCTGAAGATCGAACGCTTGACGCTTAAGATCGACACTCTCTTGGTGGTTCTCAATCTCTACAGACATATCCGGATAACGCGTGGTGTATTCGTTGATGATCCAGTTGAACGCAGCCGAGCTCATCAAAGCAGAAGGAATCGCGACGCGCACCTTGCCCGTCAACTCTTGCTCGTATTCGTGCATCACTTTCAAGCCTTGCTGAATATGCTCTATGGGTTGCCCCACCAGCTCAAAAAGGCGCTTGCCGTGCTCGGTAAGCTCAATGGTTCTCGTAGTACGAATCAGCAATTGGCAGCCCAACGCTTTCTCTAATTCTTGCAAACGTCGGCTCACTTTAGAGCGTTGTAACTGGTTCGCCTCTGCCGCTGCACTAATACCACCGTGCACGACGGTTTGGCTAAACAGGTGAAGATCATCAAAACTTACGTTCATTGTCCTACTTTTAGGTCATTCATGCGCTTATTGTCATTCTACTGAATTGTGATCGACTTCTCTATAATTCGTTATCTTATTTGCTTGCGAGCGCCATAAATTCAGGAATTTCTTATGACAGCGGATCATAAATTCAAACACTGGATGCGAACACTTATTGTCCTGTTCATTGTACTCTTTTTCTACATCATCATTGCTGATCGTCACGCGCCAATCACCACCGAAGGTCGCGTACAAGGCTATGTAGTGCAAGTCGCGCCAGAAGTGTCTGGCAAAGTGACCGACGTGCTGATCGAAAACAACCAAGCGGTGCACAAAGGCGATGTGCTGTTCAAAATCGACGACCGAAAATACAAAATCGCTTTAGAACAAGCGCAGCTTTCACTGCAATCCGCCTACGAGAAAGAAGCAACATTGTATTCGCAACGAGAAGCGGCGTTGGCAAACATTGCTCGTGCTCAAGCAACTTACAATAACGCGCACAGTGAGTACTCACGTCTACAAAAACTGTCGAAGCAAAAAGTGATTTCTCAATC
Source organism: Vibrio sp. B181a (assembly GCF_030248375.1). Taxonomy (NCBI): domain Bacteria; kingdom Pseudomonadati; phylum Pseudomonadota; class Gammaproteobacteria; order Vibrionales; family Vibrionaceae; genus Vibrio; species Vibrio sp. B181a. The sequence continues at coordinate 145,450 of NZ_JAHGAD010000007.1, forward strand.
CAACCTAGACAGTGCCTACGCACAAAACCAAGTTTCTCGTGCGGCACTGAAAGCAGAACAACAAAACTTGAAAGTGATTGAAGCGCAGCTTGGTGACAAAAAAGGCCAAAGCACTGCGGTACGCATTGCGCAAAATGGCATTGAGAAAGCACAACTAGACCTAACCAACACCGCGGTTCTTGCTCCAAGTGATGGTGTGGTGACGAACCTACAGTTGGAAGTCGGCACCATGGCAAACACCAACATGCCATTACTGACGTTTGTACCAACAGGCTCAATGTGGGTCGCAGCGGATTTCCGAGAGAAGTCTGTAGCAGGAGTAAGCAAAGACTACCACGCCATGGTGGCATTCGATGCTAACCCAGGTTCTGTGTACGACTTCGATCTGGCTAGCCGAGATTATGGCGTTGCCGCTGCTCAGCAAACTCCAAACGGCGCTCTAACCAAAGTCGAAGTGAACAACCGTTGGGTACGTGATGCGCAGCGAACTCGCGTGAACCTGACCAGCGAAGAAGCCTTGCCTTCCTCTCTGTTCGTTGGTTCTCGTGCCACTATCGTGCTTTACCCAGACAACAGTCCGTTTTGGTCACTGATGGCACAAGTTCAAATCTACCTTGCTAGCTGGTTCCACTTTATCTACTAGGCGGCTGCGATGAAAACCTTACGTATTTGGTTTGGCTGCTCAATGGGTTTGGCGTTGAGCATGATCTTTGGTTGGTCTTACGGTTTCTTTGCCGTCATGCTGCCACTGTTCGTGCTCGGCCGCATGGACCACTTCAGTCTGCCACTCGTCTTGATGGTGCTGTTCTCGGCGGTTTGGACCACGGTTCAAGCCACCTTTATTCTCGAATACTTGCAGTTCCATCCTACTCTGATGTTCGCGGCAGTGGGCATTATGATGCTGTTTAAATGCATCGCAATGATGAATCCGAAAACCTACTTGTTTGGTTACATGGGATTGTTGGTTGGCTCGATCGTACTGAACTTTGCGAGCTACGATTTTATGGATATTGAAGAGTTCAACGTCAACCTTTGGGTGATCTCGTTCAGCAATATCTTTGTCTGTGCCCTCGCCTATTGGCTATTCCCAGAGCCGGAATCGAAGATATTACAAACAGAAATGACTACGCCAGTAAAAAGCGATATCGACTACATCAGCCAAGTAGCAATGGGCTGGGTGGTAGCAATGGCGGCGTTTTTGGTGTTCCAAATAGGTGATTTGTACGATTCACTTTCGGCACAAGCTTCAATACTGATCATCCTAACGCCAATGACACTGGCAGGCTCCATGGCGATGGCGAAAATCCGCATCATCGGCACAGCACTGGGTTGTATCGCGGGTATGGCAGTGCAGTTAATCTTGGGCAGCTGGTTCGGTGATGGGTTGTTGTTCTGGCTGGCGTTTACCATCGCTATGGGGCCATTCTGTTTGTGGCTAACGAAAGGACAAGTCAAAGCCGCCATTGCGTTCTCGGCGATGTCTGCCCTCTCCGTTCCACTGACCACATCATTAGTGCCTGAGCAGAAAGACGCGTTCTTCTCCATCTTGTACCGATTCAGTTCGATATTCGTAGCAGTGCTACTGACCGCAATGGTGATGTGGGTAGTACACCACTGGATTCGAGTGATGTTGTTGAAGCATCCTGAGATGAAAAATGTGGAATTGAATTGACGGGAAACGGGAAACGGGAAACGGGAAACGAAGTATGCCGCTCACTTTACTGTGAGCGGTATTTTTATTTAGAACCGGTCACCTAAACGACGAGGAACGAAGTGATTTAGGATCTACCTACAGAGTGCTATTAAGTCCTGAGGCTATCGCTATTTCCCAACGACTGGTTAGCAGATTCCTAGTCTCGTCTAGACTCGCTGGAATGACCCAACTTTGGATACATACCAAATATAAGGATATCGCGAGCAACGTATCTACCGACACCCGTCATCCTGAACAACGAGGAACGAGCGTAATTCAGGATCTACCCGCAAAGTGCTGTTAAGGTCTCAGGTTATCGCTATTTCCCAGCGAGAGGTGAGCAGATTCCTAGTCTCGTCTAGACCCGCTAGAATGACCCAACTTTGGATACATACCAAATATAAAAATATCGCGAGCAACGTATCTACCAACGTCCGTCATCCTGAACAACGAGGGACGAGGTGATTCAGGATCTACCCGCAAAGTGCTGTTAAGGTCTGAGGTTATCGCCATTTCCCAGCGAGTTGTGAGCAGATTCCTAGTCTCGTCTAGACTCGCTGGAATGACCCAACTTTGGATACATACCAAATATAAAAATATCGCGAGCAACGTATCTACCAACGTCTGTCATCCTGAACAACGAGGGACAAGGGGTTCAGGATCTGCCCACCGTGTGCTGTTGACTCCTGAGGTTATCGCTATTTCCCAACGAGTGGTGAGCAGATTCCTATTCTCGTCTAGACTCGCTGGAATGACCCAACTTTGGATACATACCAAAGATAAAAATATCGCGAACAACGTATCTCCCAACGTCCGTCATCCTGAACAACGAGGGACGAGGTGATTCAGGATCTACCCGCAAAGTGCTGTTAAGCCCTGAGATTATCGCTATTTTCCCAGCGAGTTGTTAGCAGATCCCTAGTCTCGTCTAGACTCGCTGGAATGACCCAACTTTGGATACATACCAAATATAAGGATATCGCGAGCAACGTATCTACCAACGTCCTTCATCCTGAACAACGAGGGACGAGGTGATTCAGGATCTACCTACAGTGTGCTGTGAAGTTCTGAGATTGTCGCCATTTCCCAGCGAGTTGTGAGCAGATTCCTAGTCTAGTCTAGACTCGCTGGAATGACCCAACTTTGGATACATACCAAATATAAAAATATCGCGAGCAACGTATCTACCAAAGTCTGTCATCCTGAACAACGAGGGACGAGGTGATTCAGGATCTACCTACAGTGTGCTGTGAAGTTCTGAGATTGTCGCCATTTCCCAGCGAGTTGTGAGCAGATTCCTAGTCTCGTCTAGACTCGCTAGAATGACCCAACTTTGGATACATACCAAATATAAAAATATCGCGAGCAACGTATCTACCAAAGTCTGTCATCCTGAACAACGAGGGACGAGGTGATTCAGGATCTACCTACAGTGTGCTGTGAAGTTCTGAGATTATCGCCATTTCCCAGCGAGAGGTGAGCAGATTCCTAGTCTCGTCTAGACTCGCTGGAATGACCCTGTCTTAAGTTTCTGTATCGAAGATCAATTTCGATACTAGCCCGCCAACTCTTTACGAATGATCTCTGCGCCTGCGCTGAGTGCATTGAGCTTAGCAGTTGAAACTTCACGAGAGAGAGGCGCCATGCCGCAGTTGGTGCATGGGTAAAGTTTGTCGGCATCCACGTACTTAAGTGCTTCGCGCAAAGTTTCTGCAACTTCTTCTGGTGTTTCAATCTCGTTGGTTGCCACATCAATTGCGCCAACCATCACTTTTTTGCCGCGGATAAGCTCTAGTAGCTCGATAGGCACACGCGAGTTGTGACACTCAAGCGAGATAATATCGATATTGGACTTTTGGAGCTTCGGGAACACCTCTTCGTACTGTCGCCACTCAGTGCCCAATGTTTTCTTCCAATCCGTATTGGCTTTAATACCGTAGCCATAGCAGATATGCACTGCGGTTTCGCACTTTAGCCCTTCGATGGCACGCTCTAAACACGCAATGCCCCACTCGTTCACATCATCAAAGAACACATTAAATGCGGGCTCATCAAATTGGATAATGTCGACGCCTGCCGCTTCAAGTTCTTTCGCCTCTTGGTTAAGGATCTTTGCGAATTCCCAAGCCAGTTTTTCACGGCTACCGTAGTGATCATCATACAGTGTGTCGATCATCGTCATTGGCCCCGGAAGCGCCCACTTGATCGGTTGTTTGGTTTGCTGACGTAAGAACTTCGCATCTTCCACAAACACAGGTTTGGTTCGGCTCACTGGGCCAACGACCGTCGGTACACTCGCATCATAGCGATTACGAATGGTCACAGTTTTGCGGTTCTCGAAGTCTACGCCGTTGAGGTGTTCAATAAAGGTCGTTACAAAGTGTTGGCGAGTTTGTTCACCGTCACTGACAATATCAACCCCTGCCAGTTCTTGCTCTTGTAAAGAGACACGCAGCGCATCGCGTTTGCCATCAATTAGCTCGTCGCCTTGCAGTTTCCACGGTGACCAAAGCGTCTCTGGTTGAGCCAGCCAAGAAGGCTTAGGTAAGCTGCCCGCTGTTGAAGTCGGTAATAGTGTTTTCATCGTCATTCCCTTCTAGATTCTCGTTTTTGATTACGCGTAATTTGCAGACCATTGCTCAAGGATCGCTTGATAAGGTTTGATGAAGTGCTCCTCAGCAAACTTCCCTTGCTCTTTCGCAAGCTGGCTGCGCTCTTCGCGGTCATAAACGATTTGGGTTAACGAGTGATCGAGATTCTTCAAGTTCGGTTGGTAACACTGGCCGGCTACCGCGTTCGCGTTGTAAATCTCTGGGCGGTAAATTTTTTGGAACGTCTCCATGGTACTGATGGTGCTGATCAGCTCTAGATTCGAGTAGTCATTCAACAAGTCACCGAAAAAGTAAAACGCCAGCGGAGCGACACTGTTTGGCGGCATAAAGTAGCGCACCTGTAAGCCCATCTTTTTGAAGTACTGCTCGGTCAATGACGATTCGTTTGGCTGGTATTCAAAACCCAACACCGGATGTTGGTTATCAGTACGGCGGTAAACCTTGTTATCCGACACACTCAAACAAATCACTGGCGGCTTTTGGAAATGTTGTTGGTACGATTCTGACTTCACGAACGCTTTAAACAGCTTGCCGTGCAACTCACCAAAATCAGCAGGAATACTAAATTGAGGCTGGTCTTTGTTGTGGTCTAATAGCAGAACGCTAAAGTCGTAATCACGCACATAAGAAGAGAAGTTGTTACCCACAATGCCTTCGATACGTTCATTGGTTTTGCGGTCAACAATGTTGGTTTTAAGCACTTCGATAGAAGGGAACGCTTCACCACTGCCTTGGATATCCATATCCACAGAGATGATTTCCAACTCGACACTGTAACGATCGCCATTCGGGTTATCCCAATGCGCCAAGGCATTAAAACGATTGTCGATCATACGCAGTGCATTGCGAAGGTTATTTTGGCGACTTTCACCACGAGCTAGGTTGGCAAAGTTGGTCGTGATGCGCGTGCTGTCTGATGGTTGGTAGTTCTCATCAAAACGGATGCTCTTAATAGCAAAATTGAAATCGTTATTCATGGTGAGTTGGTATCCTATTTCCTTAGATAAACGCTGACTGATTCCTAACTCTGCTTTGGGGATGGTTGTGTTTTTTGATTTTCCCAATCGTCAGTGTGTGCAGCGTTTACTTCGAAAATTCAGTTCAAAAACAGCTGTCACAGTGCCTAACACCAGAGCAGTCTGTTTTTTATACTTGCTTCGTTACTTGAATAACATTGGTAATACTTCACGTTGAACATGAAGGAATTTCATGGTTTGAGTTTTATCTGTTTGGTGTGCGTTGATCGCCAGTAAGCTGTTGCAATCGCAATTCCAGAAGTATGGCAAAGCGATCGATATGACTTTAGCGGCGACACTGCTTTACTGTGCGGTGCAGTTGTTTGTTTGAGATTAAGTTTAGATATACAGTTTCATTTGAAGGATTATGGGTAAATTTGCAGCACCGTATGATAATAATCTGAGTTCAAACGGTGAGTGAGAAAACTCAACTATGGAATATGGACGAATGCAGTTACCAACTTTTATATTAGTAACTGCATAATAAATACAAGTTAATACTTCTTTGCTTAAGTAACGTTTATCTAATAATGAAAATATTTCTCATCATACACTTAAACATGCAAGGCCCTTAAGTGAGATAATTAGAAACAGATAAAAGATACATCATCATTTCTTCAAGTATTTTATGCAACATTATCAATAGGCTTAACATTAACTAAAGATAGCGTGTGATCATGCTTAGTAAGTAAGGACTCATCCAAAACTACCCATGTTTTAAGTAAACCGTAATTCAACCTATCCTTGGCGATACTATCATCAACTGAACGTTGAGCTGAAACCAAGTCACCTAAAATCGAGTAACAGGCAGCGTTAGTTCCTTTGCCAAACTTCTTACCTATTATATTTCTTAAAACAATATCTTTGACATCTCTGTCTAGCATCTTGTTAGAATATTCTTTGTTAACAAGCAATATCGATTTATACTCTTCACCATGAATCGTGTCTTTGTGCTTGTCGACAAAATCAACAACCTTAACATATTTTCTAGACTTAATTAACAGGAAGCATTTTGATGATATATAATCTTCATAGTCTAATCCGAAAGAATATGATAAGTCTAAATTTTCCAAAGCCTCATCAAAATTACCAATCGTAATATTTACTTCTGACATCAAATCGTAGAATGCGACTTTACTTAAATTACTCTCATTATTGTTAATAAATTCAACAGCTAGTTCCGCTGATTCAAACTGTCTTAAAAATATATTTACAATTGAAGACGCAGATTTGTATGAATCAGAGCATTTACTTGCTTGAATGACACACTTTTTGAATTCTTCAAAATCATCATTAAAATTAATTTCGTAGTATGATTTAAGCAAATGATAGGAGGCCATATCTTTCTTTCCAGAAAATTCTTTAACAAGATCACTATCGAAAAACTTATGAAGTTCTTCAGCTAAATCAAAACCTTTATCTTGACAATCTGCCATTTCAGAATATATCTGACAAATAGTATAGAATATTTTACGCCTTTTAGATTTCTTGGATATTTCGAAAATATCTAGATTTCTTTTAAGTGCAAAATCAAAAGACCCCTTGTCCTTTAATAAACTACTTTCAGAAAGAAGAGAAAGATATCGAATATGGTTTGGATTTATATCAGAAGCTCTACCAACAAGTTGCTTAAGTTCATCTTCTTTTTTCTTACTATCTTTGGTGTTGAACTTATATTTATTATCGATTAATGTAACTTTAAGACTCCACGCTGGATTCTCCAGAGATGGTTCTAGTTTTAAACTCTTTTCTAATATGTCCGATATTTCTTCTATACAGAATACCGGTGCTTTTCTCGAACTAAATTGTCTCAAGCCTCGTCTAGCTACATCCACCAAGAAATCAACATCCTTAGAAAACTTGGGTAGATTATCTTTTAGAAAGTGGCAAGTTTCATCGATATTTTCATAAGTATCCGCTTTTAAGACATAATAATCGCTATTGTTAACATCTTTCTCTATCAAGAGATCACAGAAGTTCAGAGCCTCTGAAACTCTAGATAATTTACTACATATATAGATCATTTTTCTTATAAAAAGCGTATTTTCATTTGCTTCTTTGAGTTCTCTAATCTGTTTACCAGCTAATTCATACGCTTCATGAAACTCTCCCTGCCTGATTAGATAATCCACCTTAAGTAGTGACTTAAATATAGATTCTGAAATTTCATCCTCAAAGTCAGTTATATTAAGCTCCCGAATGGAGTTTGATATGTCTACTTCACTCTTATGCTTTTTCAGCTTAACAATATCACTATATATATAACTAGAAGTATCTGAAAGATTATTTGAATCATTTGCAAAGGACTTTAATATTCTTTCATGCTTTGACTCGAATAAGTTATCCTTTATTGGCAACTCACCTATCAAATTATGGTGCAACTCTGCCATTAATTGGTCGTAACCGTCTATTTTAACAAAGTACACTCTCTCTTTCCAAAGCAATTTCCTGAGCTCTGGACTGATATCATCATCTTCTCTAACACACCAGTATAAACCATTTTTAAAATAGTCATCTGATTTCAACAAATGGTTTAGAACATCCATAATTGAACGATCGTGACCGGCGTAGCCAACTACAATTAATCCATATTCCTTTGAGAATTCGATGAACTTATTCTTAATATTACTTTCTAAAGACTCTGTTTCACGTAACGTACTCTTTATATCATCAAAGAGGTAGTCTCCATGTAGCTTAATTATTTTAGGTCTTGTTGAGCTAACACTAAGTGAGCTAACACTAGAATCATGCGCACAGACTAAAGGTCTATTTAATGAGAATTGATAGAATGCTTCATTAATTAAATCATCAAAGTTTGTTGTATATATAGTCCCAAAGTACCTATCCATTTCGTTCGCTAGCGACACTAAATAGGCATATCCTATAGAAGGGGTAGCTCTGTCTACCTCTTGCTCAACAAAACGACGTCTCTGTGTAGGCAAGTCAAACTTTTTTTCAAATAAAGACGAATATTCATTCTGTTCAGAGTACCATGAGCCTTCGCTAGTCATTAGATAGGTTTTTGCGGTATTGACATTTTCGTAAGTTTTCCCTGAATAAAGCTCATAGATTTCCTTTCGCCATGTATCAACTAAGCTTTTACCACTTCGTATTCCAGATGTGACAGACGCTCCGGCTCCAAGTAACAGACTATAGTTTGGGTTAGAGGGGCTTGTTCTGGTTTTAAGATATGAAACTAAGTCATTGATACTTCTTTCTTTGTGTGCAAGCTCTTTTTTTAGGTCTTCGTACTTCATGTATTTTGCCGTTACTGATTCACTTTTATGCAATATAACCAATAAAAAACATGTGGCATATAATACATACGCACATATGTGATCGTTGGCTTAATCACAGATACTTAAAAGCTTGGAAGATGGATAAATATTAACAAAGTTAAAACATGAACAGCATGTAAATGAGTATCTATTTTGGCAAGTAAAAGCGTACTGCTTATCCGTCTTTCCCAGATTCCTCACACAACTAGCACTCACCCCGACTTCCCTTTTCCACCACTTTCAACGATACTCTTGCGCCTTATTGTTCAGTTGGAAAACTTCATGCCTCAAGCTAACTCCGTTGTCGTACTCGACTTTGAAACCACAGGTCTGTCTCCGAATATGGGGGATCGCGCGATTGAAATCGGTGCGGTTAAGATCGTTGATGGTGAGGTGGTCGATAGTTTTCAGCAACTTATGAATCCTGGCTTTCGTGTGAGCTCATTTATTGAGGGTTACACAGGCATTACCAATAACATGCTGCGCACTGCGCCGAGCTGCGATGAAGTGATGGCATCGTTCAGTGAATTTATTGCGGGTGAGAATCTTATCGCGCACAACGCGTCGTTCGATAAGCGATTTCTGGATGCAGAGCTAGAGCGAATCGACTGCGGTTATTCTGGCGAGTTCGCGTGTTCTTTATTGGTAGCACGACGCCTGATTCAAGATGCGCCGTCACACAAGTTGGGTGAGTTGGTTCGTTATAAGAACATTGAAAACGACGGTGTGTTCCACCGCGCGTTAGCCGATGCACAGGTAACGGCAAAACTGTGGTTGCTGATGGTAGAAGAGCTTGAGCAATCGGGCATTGCAGCGCCAAGCTTTAAGTTTATGCAGACGGTAAGTAAAACAGCAAAAGGAAAAGTGGACCAGCTACTGGCTAAAAGCCGCGCTTAACCCACAAACAAGTAACGCCCAATCATGCGGGCGTTACTTAGCCCTATAAATTTAGATTCTAGGGTTTACACCGAGATCATATGAGGTCGGATATTGGTTGGCTCTGCGCTTGCTGGCGTTGGCTCTACACCAGAAATCGCCGCCTGCTTTTCAATAAGATCTTGAATAAAGCACTCTGTCCACGCCTCCAACGCTGCGACATTGAGCATCGCCATCGGTTGTTGCGACCATAAGACGGCGCTGTTTTCTTGATGCGACACAATGTGCGCAGGCCAGTATTCACCAAAGATATTGCTCTTTGCCAGCTGCTCCGATATTGGGTTTGCCTCACCAAGTTCTGCATACAGTACCATCCACTCTTCATTCTGATGCGTGAAATGAAGTTGATACTTTTGGTCAATCAACAGGCTGTAGATACCATCTTGCGCGGTTGGGTTCTCTAGGCCGTTCTTTTCGAAAAAGTGTTTAACTAGGTGATCGAATGTGGTTGTCATTAGTGGTTAGCCTCCAAGTTGACGATGCTGAATTCTCCCGATAAGCCGAATTTCGGTAAGTCGTAGCCTGATTTGTGCCAAAAATCCTGAACAAACCAGCTGGTGAAATCTTCCTTGCTTGGGAAAGAAAACTCACCGAAGTTCGGGTCAAAGAAGGTCACTTTTTCTCCATCTACCGCGGCGGCAACGGCGTGCGCATTACTTGGACCTTCAAGGCCGATCTTCTTCAATAGCGATGTTTTAGGACCGTTATCAACGATCTTCGCCGCAAGCTCTGCTGCACCATTTCGGCCACGGCTTGTTTGCCCATGCACACGTGATAATGCACCAAGTTCTCGGTAAGGCGATTCGATGTTGTTGCTTCTTAGCCAACCTTCTGTGATCGCTTCTTGGTCATAACCCACCATGCCATCGGTTTGCAGTTGCGCGACAGACTGCATTGTCTCTTTGTTCAGCTTACCTTTGTCGCTTGCCGTTCCTGATTGAAATAGCTGTTCGCCAAGGTTAGAGCCTTCTGCTCGTGCCTTCATCCAGTGAGCGCTCAGTGCTTCACAACATCCGCCAGAGGTGTTGGTGTCTTTTAGGATGGCGTTTTTGATGCTGCCCGTTACCTGAGAGACCTTCATGGTCACTTCGCCGTTGTGTTTTGCTGCCGAGTTACGCAATGAAGCGGTTTTAGTGCTAACCAGAGCGTGCAAAATACGGTCGCCCAGCGTTTGTACCGCTGTTTTGAAGTTTTGTAGCTTTGAGCGAGGCTCTGCGCTCTGTTCTGGTGTCGCGCTTTGCAGAGAGAACGAACTGATTGGTGCTGGGTTTGCAGTAGCACCACTACTCATCTGTTGCAGCATCAAGTTGCGAATTGCATCTGGCGTCATTTGCGTGCTTGCACTCAAGCCACCAAGTTGACCTTGGTTTTGTGGTTGGCTGACTGGTGCAGAGATGATTGGTCCACTGATAGAGGAAATATTAGTAATACCTTGCATAACTACCTGCTTTCTTTGTTTATTTTTGTATGCAGCAAGGTTAACCAAAGCGATGAAGTTGGGCTGTTAGTCATGGTCGTTGTTTTGTTGATTTGATCAGAGAGCGTGTTTGAAGAGGTTTAGGACGGGTGTATTTTTGAGGCAAAGAAATCGTTGTAGTGGTTCTGTGTGAGTAGAGGGCAATGATGATTTTCGTAACCATCATTGCCCCGAGCTTTATTTCCCTATGCGTTGAGTTTTGGCAAACATAGAGACGGTTACTGCGGCACTCTATCCGAAATCACCTTGCCATCTTTGATGGTAATGATGCGCTTGGTGCGCTCTGCAAGGGCGTTATCGTGCGTCACGATGATCAAGGTTCTGCCTTCAGCGTGGAGTTGATTGAACAAGGCTTCAATCTCTGCGCCGGATTTTGAATCCAATGCCCCCGTTGGCTCATCCGCTAAGATGATTTGTGGATCGTTGACCAAGGCTCTTGCAATCGCCACTCTCTGCTTTTGACCACCAGAAAGCTGGTTTGGTTTGTGGTCGAGGCGATCCCCTAGTCCGACTTGCTCTAGCAATTTAGCGGCGCGCTGGCGACGTTCTTTGGCTTTGATGCCAGAGTAAACCAACGGCAGTGCCACGTTATCCAATGCTGTCGCGTATTCCAACAAGTTAAAGCTTTGGAAGACAAAGCCTATCTTTTGGTTGCGAATACCAGCTAGCTCGTTCGGGCTTAAACTTGCGACGTTTTGACCACCCAATTGGTATTGGCCATCGGTCGGTTTATCCAAGCAGCCCAGCATGTTCATCAGAGTCGATTTACCCGAGCCAGACGGACCAAGAATGGAAAGAAATTCCCCTTGGTTGATGGTCAAGTCGACGCCATCTAGCGCACGAACTTCCGCCTCTCCGCTTGAGTAGTATTTACAAATGTTGGTCAAATCAACCAGTGGCGTGTTCGACATCTTGTCTCCAGAATTCTTGTTATTCACTTTGCAGTGCCTCCAGCGGGCTCACTTTTGCGGCGCGGTTTGCGGGCAGCCATGCAGAAGCGACACCAATAAACACCAAGGTGGAAATCACTATCGCAACCACGACCCAAGACAGCTCAGGGACGGGTTTTCCAAGGTGTTCATAGAAGGTGTTGCCTTCTAGGTTTATGGCGCTGATGGCCGATACAAGCGCGTACGTCACACCTAACCCCAGTACACCGCCGAGCATCATGGTCATCAGTGACTGCACTAGGTAGTGAAGACGAATGGCTGTGGGCGTGGCACCGACTGCCATGCGCACACCGATGTCTCGGGTGGAACGTTTTACGGTCGCGTACATGACATTCGCAATCCCTACGCCCGCCACAGCCAGCGTGACAAAGCCGATGATGCCAAGAAAGCTTTGTAAACCAATCAAGAACTGCTGCATGCTTTTCTGTTTGAGGAACATGTCTTCCACTTGGACGACTTGCTCATCACTCACACTGGCGCCGTGTTTACGAGCAATCACCTGACGAATGGTCTTTGCCAATTTTTCACGATCAGCATGAGCTTGCGGCTCGACGTTGATGCCTCCGATATCACCGTTGGTATGAAAGCGTTGCCACGTGGCTAACGGCACGAAGCTGGCATAGTTGATTTGGTCGCCCTGCTCAACTTCGGCGCTGTTCTTCTTCAACACACCAATTACGGTGAACTCTTCACTGCCAATCTTGACCTTTTCACCGACAGGGTTGGTTTGCAGTGTCACGGGGGCAAACCAGCTGAAGTCTTCATTAGGATTAAACAAGTCCGCAGCCAGTGAATAGCCTAACACAACGACTTTACGCATCTCTTTTTGATCAAGTGGATTGAGCCAACGTCCGCCATCCATTGGGATTAAGTTGGTCATCGATGCGAAGTCTGTCGTGACCGCTAGTGGCTTTTGCCATATTCCTCGATCACCGACTGTAATGCGCTCATCCCAAACGGCGGTTGGCGCAACGCTTTTCACCTCTGGCAGGGCTTTTAATACGTCGGTATCATCGGCTTTTAAGGTGAGAAACTTACCTTGGTGGAACACGCCATAGTCGACGGTCGCCATGCCTCCGGTTAAGTAAATCAGGTTCCCGTTACCATCTTGCGCTGTTCTTAATACGCCTTGGCGAATGCCCTCGCCCACCGCCAGCATGGCAGCGATACATAGAGTCGCCCATGCAACGGCAAGAATGGTCAATCCCAAACGCAGCTTTTCTGCTGCCATTTCCTGAAAGATTTGTCTCATTGGTAGCAACATATTTACGCCCTCGCACTTAATGCTGTTACGGGGGTGAGACGCGATGCTCGCCTTGCCGGAAAATAAGACGCCAGCAGCGCCAGAACGAGAGTCACCAATAATGACCAAGCAATGGAATCCGGCGTAATCACAGGAAAACCTAACCAATCCGGTAAACGCATAGACCCGAGCAGCGCGACCACCAAGTAAGCCACCATTAAGCCAACTGCGGTACCAACGGCCACCAATAACAATCCTTCAAGGATGAACTGGCTGAGTATGGATTTTTGCGTTGCGCCAATCGCCAAGCGTACACCGATTTCTCGCGTTCGCTCTGTCACAGAGAGGAACATGATGTTCGCAACGCCAAGCGCACCAACGGCCATGGTCATTGCACCGCTTGCACCCAGGAAGATTTGAATGCCGCGGAAAATCCCCGTGATCACCGCCGCTCCCTCGCTAAAGTCTGGCAAGTTAATCGCTTCTTTGTCGGTCGGGTCAAAGTGCAATTGTTTGGCATAAAAGTTAACGATGGCTTGTCGGAATGCGTTGCTATCCATGCCGTCGACAGGCTTGAGTAGCAGCATCCAAGGCTTGGTATCCCACAAATCAAGGTACGTGGTATGAGGGATGAAAACTCTGCGGCTGTCACCAAATGAAATGCCCGCATCTTCGTCTTTCATAATGCCAATCACCAAAAATGGAATGCCATTGACTTTGGTGGTTTGCCCGACATGAATTCCCCCCATCCTAGCAACTTGATCCCCCAAAATCGCAACGCGGGTGTGGTTGGCAATATCACTGGGTGAAAGGTTACGTGAACCTTGCTCTAACTTACGTTGAATCAACGAGAAATAATGGGAGTCAATGCCACTGACGAAGCTCGTCAGGTTCTGCCCTTTTTCATTGGTGACGTTCGCATCCCACTTGGCATAAACACTGGATGCTTGTTTCACAAAACCCGATTGTTCGATCATATCGACCTTATCCTGCGGGATCTGGATCTGGCGTCTCAGGGGTAAGCCATGCCAAGGTTTGCTGGTGCTCGACGGAAAGGCGATTTGCACATTGTTGACCATAAATGACAACTGCTGAGTTTGATGGCGATAAAAACCTTCACCCAATGCAATCAACACCACAACCGAAATCACACCCCAAGCAATGGCCACGATGGCCAGCATGCTCTTCATGCGATGCGCCATCAGTGTTTGCCATGTTTGCTGCAATAAGGTTTGCTGTAATAAAGTTTGCTGCAATAGACGGATCATGAATTAAATGCTCGGGAGATCAGTACCATGGTGTCGTCATCTAGCTTACCTGCGGTTTGCAACAAGCCGATACGCTGACGCCAGTAGTTGTACAGGTTGTTTTGCAGGCTGTTTTTCGCTTTAAACAAGCTGTTGTGCGCACTGATCACTTCCGAGACTTCTAACAAGCCCGCATCGTAAAGTTTCTCTTTGCTGCGCAACACTTTCTCACGAGAAGTCACCAGCTCGCTCGCCATTAAGACTTGATTCCAGTTGATGTCGACTTGAGTAAATTGCTGGATCACGCGCTTTTGGATGTCGATTTCGACTCGACGTAAGTCTTGTTTTGCGCTGAGGGTATTGAGTGACGCTTCGTCCACTCTGGCACGCGTTGCGCCGTTCAAATCAATCGGTACACTTAGGGTAATGCCAGCGCTGAACTCGCCGTCTTTACGTCGGTCATCATCGTTATACCCAACGTTACCTTTCACCGTTGGGTAGTAACCGCCTTGGGCTGAGTCTTTAGCAAACTCGCTGGCTTTGACGTTCTGAGCAGCCACCAGCAACTCTGGGCTGCTGTCTTTAGCAAGCTTCAACCATTGTTCTTGCGATTCCACCATCATTGGCGGTTGAACAAGGGAGTCAGTGCGAATTTGGTCAACGTCTTGTGGAACTTGGTTGATCAAAGCCGCCAGCTCTGCTCGTTTGACTTCTAAGTCTGAGCGCGCATTCAAAATACCGGCTTTATCGGCAACTTGTGTCGCACGGATCTCTTCGACATCAACGGACTTCACTTTACCTGCTCGGTAACGCTTCTCGATGATCTTCAGCAGTTTGTTGCCTTCTTCCAGTTTGGACTGCGCCAGTTGCAGATCCCCCTGCGCGCTTGCCACATCCAAATAAGACGAGAGCAGCCTTTGTGCAAGTTCATTGTGTGACTGAGCGAGCTCTAGCTGAGATTTAATGTAGTTGGCATTGGCTTGATCCAAATCTGACCACAAGCTGCTGTCCCAGATGGTTTGAGAAAGCGATGCGCCATAACTGTTGGTGTTGTCGGCGGATTCATTCCAATTCGCCGAGGCCGTCGCACTTAAGCCGGGTAAGAGTGAACTGCGGCTTGCATCAACACCCACTTCACCGAGTTGAACACCAATTTTGGCTTTCTCGTAGTTCGGGTCATTTTGCTTCGCCTGTTGCCATGCTTGTTCAATCGAGATGGCATAGCTTGGTAAGCTGAGTGTGGCGGCCAGAATCGCGCATCCGATTTTAGATAGATTTCGCTTAGCCATGCGCGGCTCCCATCATCATGCTGTTATCGATGATTTCTTCGTCTAGCTTAACGCCGTCCAATACTTCTACATTGATGCCATCCGACAAACCAAGCTTCACTTTTTGTTTGTGGAAACCTTGCTCTGAGCTATCTGGAATCAATACGTTTGGTGTATCGCCATCAAATTGCAGTGCTCGTTCTGGCAAGGTTAAGACGTTCTCAGATTTCTTCAGTGTGATTTGTGCTGTGGACGAGAAACCCGAGCGCAGTAAGATCTCTTTCGGGATCTTCAGTTCGCCAACTTCCACTTCAAATCCGTTATCAAAGCTTTTTGCCGTCGCGTTACCTTCTGGCGAGTTTAGGTTCTCTGATTGAATCGCAACTTTGGTCAGCACACCGGAGATTTCCACATCAGGATACGGCGCAACGGTCAGCAAAACCGGCATTCCCGGAGAAAGCTGCGCTGCATCGTGCTCGCTGACGCTGCCTTTGAAGATCAGGCTGTTCATGTCTGCCAGAGACATCATTTCTGTCGCCGCTTGACTGGATTCGGTCGAGATAATTGGCTCACCCACTTCTACTTTGCGGTTTAATACGGTGCCATCGATTGGTGCATAAATGGTTGAGGTTAAACGGGCGTCACCAATGGAAGCTTCACCACTGCGGATCAGTTCTAGATTCTGGCGCTTTTGCAGTACGTTAGCTTGAGCGGATTTCACTGCAGAGCGCGCGCTGACGTATTCGTCGTAGTTGTTTGGAATGATGTCTTGTTTCACCAAGCTTTCAAGGTTAGCCAGCTTTTGCTTAGCGGATTCTAAGTCGGCTTCGCTGCGCATGAGATCTGTTGATGCGTCGGTTAATGCTTGCGGCGTCGGGTTCGGTCGAACCTTAATCAATGCTTGGCCTTGCTTGACCTTCTCACCGACCTGCACGTACATCTCGCCCACGATGCCATCGATTTGCGACTTAATAGACACCGAGTGCGCAGGGACAATGTTGCCGACCGCTACCGCTTGTTTTTCAATGGTTCCCTTTTCCACTGCCAGCGTTGGAAACGCCTCTGGTTGAGTGGAAGATTGCAGATAAAAATATGCACCGCCGCCAAGCAATGCAACGCTCACAGCAGAGACAAGCCAAATTTTTGCCATTATTGATACCGATTTTTTTGTGTAGTCTTGTGACCATCTTATGAACATAAAGTTCTAGAATCATATCGGCTTTAATGTCGCGAATTTGTCGTATTTGGTATAGCTATGTCAGGTGCTATTGACAATAAACTAGATGGATAATCCACTAAGTCGTATGAGTCTAAACTTATAGGTTTACGCTTCTACCTGTGGGTAAATGCTCTAGACGATCCCCTAGTATTTCTTTTAAAAGGCCATACGCTTTCATTCCTGTGCAATGGCCGGTGTAAAACTTATCAATCGGATATTCCGACAGCGCTCTGCCCAATGCTCTAATATCGTCTTTCGTGCCACCAATACCATTCAATACTGGTAAACCAACAAGGTGAAAGCCACCCACAACCGCTTTGATTTTGCAGTTTGGAAATAACTCTGTGGCGGTTTCAATCATGTTCAGCACACCGCTGTGCGCACAGCCCGTAAAGACAACCAAGCCGTCTTCTTCTTTGATGACAAGCAGCAATTCGTGCTCGAAGATGTCCTGCTCGTAGCGCCCATCATGCGATCGGGTATACAGGTACTGGTTGCCTTTTGGCTGTGCAAAGCGATCGCATATCTCGGTGATCACGTGAACATTGGGCACAACTTCTGTCGTTCTATCAATCAGTACGAAACGGTTATTTGCGCTCTCTAACAGCGCTTTATCGATGCCAACATCGTTTTTAAAACCAAAGGCGCGAAAGTAGTAATCTTGCTCGCCACATGCCTTTAAATAAATCTTCGCGGTTTCATTCCGCTCAAGGAAATAAGAGGCACCGTTGCAATGGTCATGGTGTCGGTGAGAAACAACGCCAAAATCTACGGCTTGGATATCCACATTAAGTCGAGGCGCGTTGTCACAAAACGTTTGTCCACTCCCCATATCAAAGAGAATGTTCATTCCCGACGTCTCAATGTGTAGCGATAAACCACGCTCAACACAGAGATCATCTCTCCCCTCTATGCGTGAATTATCAACCAAGGTGGTCACGATCATAATGTCTCCTTACTGCGTTGAACTATATGAATCGCAGAGACAATAACGAGGTTTCATTCATCTCGGAAGCCTTGATTGAAATTGTGTGACTAGAGAGTGATTTACAACATGACAGAGAAACAAGGCCAACGCTGGCAAATGTTGCCGAGCGTTGGATGACTTGCTCAAATGCATTGAGCTGAAGAAGAGAGCAAATCCGTTTCAGTTTTGTTACTTCTTCTCTTTATATTTGAGCTTATTGCGATCCTGTTTAGCGTAGTTCTTCCACTTATTTAGATTCTCTCCAGAAAGTGTCGGAGTCTTGCCCGTTTTGAAGTACGCATTGATAAGCTCTTTCTCTGTAGTATGGCCAGAGTCCACCATAAATTTCGCGAGGTTGCCGCCCCAATGCATCGGCCTATCACCAAGGTTTTTGGTGAAATAAGCGGTTTTGTACACCACTCCAGGGAACAGCTCGTCGTAAACTTGTTTGGCGAAATAGTCCGTCACATACTCATCGTAGTTGGTGTTGGGTACAGCCAAACTTTCTGGCCCCTGAAATCCTGTGTGCTTGCACGAAGAAGCATGCAAACTTTCATGAACGATAGTCGATCGAATCTTGGCAGCGTCAAGTTTGCCTCCAGACGAATAATCCGGCGCGGTTGTTCCCATATAGATAGTGCCATCAGGCGATGTCCATGCTGCTGGGTTCACATTCAATTGCTCATGGTTGAATTCCATATTTCCGTAACCCGGCTGCGCTTTTATCTTATTAAACATCTCTTCATGAGATACGCTCTCAACCTTCACTCCCGGATTTGGTATACCGAACAACGCACTGATTTTCGCATTCAAACGATCTACATCAACGTAATCTTCCGTTTTCCACGTCTCTGATGCCTTATCCCCAGCCATCTCTGGCTTGCTCAGTACGATTGGGACAAACTCTTTCTCATCATCGACCGGTGCCGCTTTCTTCGCTCCTGGTGGTGGCGGTGCACCTGGCCCTGGCGGAGGTGGTGGAGCCCCTCCCCCCATCGGAGGCGGTGGTGGTGGCGGCATACCTCCTGCCGGAGGAGGCGGCGGTGCCATTCTTGGCGGTGGAGGTGGCGGTGGAGCCGGTTTGGAGCTCGTTGTTGCAGAATTCTGAGCCGCTCGCTCACGATTCGCAGCCCAACGCTCTTCATCTTCTGCTTTGTAGGTTAACTCTTCTTTACGCTCTCTTCGTTGCCGCTCGAGGCGTTCTTGAACCGTTTGTTCTAATTCGGGAGGCTTTGGTGGTGGTTTTACGGTGTCATCAACGGGCTTGTAGCCTCCACCCGTACTGGTTTTACTTTTTAGTTCATCAAGATTAGGCATGAAGTAACACTCTACAAAAGAAGCGGAAACTTCATCTTAAAGCAGTGACTAATCATCAATAATATCGATTTTATAAAACGCTCAGAATCACTAGGCAATCGTTTACTTGCACACTAGTTATAATCATATCAACGTCAAAAATTAAAATGTGATTACACAATTAGAAAGTGACACAGTGACAATGATTCCAATTTAACAGCACTTAACTGGAGGATTACTCAAGGGGATAGGTTTAGTGACAGTGGTAAGGATCATGGTGCCTCCTAGTGACGTTGAACAGCTTTAGCGGGAGGGACAATAAAGCCTAAACATGTTTTGAGCTTGGTTGCACCAGACTCTACTGGTCACAATGTGCAAAGACTCTTTGCTTGTCAGATAGTTTTTTAGCGGCTTCTTTCGCTAACAAAATTTGTTCTTGGGTAGCTTTGAATTCAGAGCCTGTTCCCGGCCAGTAGTACCCTTGCTCATCATGACAGAGAGTGATGACTATTGGATCAATTCCAATTTTAGGGGTATCTCCAACCTCTGTGTACATATCGAAAGTGATTTTAGAAGTAATATGGCCTCGAATCCCATTCAGCACCTTAGCTTGAACCTTATAATAGTTATCTCCACCGTCTTTCTCCGGTTCCTCAAAACCAGTGAGTGTCACAACAGCTGAGTATGGAGTCTCACCTATTGCTTCAATCAGGGCCTCACTTGTAGGCGCGTTATCTTGAGAGGCACAAGCAAACAAACTGACTAGACCTAATAAGCTGATTAATTTATACATACTTAACTTTCTGCACCTGCTTTCACCGCTCCTTTTGTATAGATAGGTAGCGTGCCTTTTGTATCATCATAACTATTAGGAACAACAAACTTATCCCATGCTGTAAGGGGATACTTAGCAATGTTTACTTGATTGTTTTGGTTTCCACCCAACATGTAAAGGTACTTTCCATCGGGACTCTTACCTACGACAAACGCAACATGACCACCACCCCTCCTCGTTTTAATTCCTAATGCACCATGAATTGGATTAGTGACACTTTTACCAAAAGCTTCCCATTCCTTTGCTCTGTATGCCTCTTTCACTGGTTTTATGCCATGTTGTTTGAAGACCCACGCAACAAATGAACCGCACCAAGCATTTTGACCTCCAGAATCATCGGTTCCCCAAAATTTTGATGCAGAAAAATACTCCAAGATCCTTGGGTTTGCTTTTGCCCCAGGAACTTCCGTTTGCCCTAATTCACCAAAAGCGGTTTTCATCCAAGTAACTTTAGTTGTTAAGCTTTCCACCTGAGGTTTAGAGTTCTTTCTAGGCGAAGTTGGCACGACACTATTGAGCTTTCTGTGTGTTTTTCCATTCACGTCAATACGCCCATCTGGCCTCACCATAAATATCAATCTACGTTGGCAAGCCTTAATCGCAGCTACAGTTTTGGACGACATTGGATTGCGTCCGAGTGAGCCATCAACAACCAGCTTTGGTCTAAACCCAATCGCGTTTTGATGATGGTTCAAAACTTGTTGAACAGCTATGATATCGCTCTTTGCATTAATACCACCGACCCCTACAGAACTACGAATTTTCAGTTGCAACTTTTTCTCTCCCTCAAGCTTGGATTGAGAGAGTAGTTAAATTTATGGACTAGTTGAACAAATACAACACTGCTACACGATAGACTGCTAAAACGAAATAAGCTGTTGGAAATATTAATTACACGCGCTTGCGGCAGACATCACTAAATACATAGATAAGCAGTCTTGTGCATTGGCGCTGAGTGCTGGAAAAACCGCATACTCTTTCAGCACGCCTTGTTTCTTAAACCCACATTTTTCGAGCACGCGAATACTGGCTTGATGATCGATATGAGGAGCTGTATGAACTTCCTCGACTCCGATACTTTTTAGATACTCTATGCCCAGCATACAAGCATGAGTCGCATACCCTTTACCTTGATAATTTCTGGAAATACCAAAATGAATTTCGCTACTGCTTTTTTCAGGGATTAACACCAAGCAACCAATGGGAACTTGAGAAGCAATTTCTTCGATTGCGAGTACCAAGATATTAGGGTGAGCCAACTCGTACTGGCTTCGCCATCTAGTGATAGCTTGCAATGTTTGAGTTGAGCTTAGATGCGCTTGTCGGTTTAGGTACAAACAGGCTTTCTCATCACCGAGGTAATGATCAAAGAGAGGCACAGCATCCGATTCTTCAACGTGACGAATTGCCACGTGTTGCGCTTCAAGTTTCATTCACTTCCTTCTCAAAAACGTTTTTGGACGTTAAAGGGTGGGCGCTAAAAGTCGAACGCAAAGCCAACCCCAAACGCGCTTTCATCGAAGTTGTAATTTGAGATTGTGAGACCGTAACCCGTTTCTGCCTTCATATAACCTCTTAGCCCCTGATAAACGGGGAAGTTCCAAGATGCGCGATAGAAACCCTTTTCCCAACCTTCAGTAAAAAGATTCGATACGGTGAGTTTCAGTTTGTGATCATTTTCTGAAATCCAAGCCGCCTCTAGCTCGCCATAGCCAAGGAAATCAACAATATCTGGATTGTAATGATTGCTACCAACATCAAACCAAGTTTTAAAACGAACAAAGCCAGACTCAAAGCGCCATTTGTTATCGAGGTAGACGCGATTCCAACTGACTTCGTCGCTGCCACCCGCACCATTGGATTGATGCTCGAAACCAAGCGAAATACGCCAAGGGTTTAAGTTCCAACGATAAAAAATAGCAGGGTTGTATTGATCGTCTCTAAAGTATGCTGAGTCATCGTACGCTTCCCAATTTGAGCGCTGGGTATAGGCGACAAATAAGCCATCATCCCCAAACACTAGGAGTTTATACTTCATGCTTAGTTGGAACTGGACCAACACGTCCTTTGCGTCGTGGCCATTTGGATTGGTTGGAGCAAAGCGTGCTTGGTTTACCTTAGACTCGGTATAAAACGGTAATAAATAGTTGTCTTCATGAGCAGAAAAGCGCTTTTCTTCTGCGTAGACGTCTGCTGTAACAGTTGATAAAAACGCCGTAAATAAACCTAACTTTTTACAATGAAACATCATCATCCTTTTGATCTGTAACTTTCTGAATTCAATATAGAAGATAATTAGCAGCTTTCCTCTATTTATCTGGAGCAATCAAAGCTTCTCTGCAACGCAGATTAGGTTGTTTGAATTTTCAGAAAACTTCTCTTCTGCCCACGAGCTGTATTTTTCGGTAATACATAAACCCACCTGAGCAAGAAACGTTTCAATTTCAGATAACTTTCGATACTTCAAGTCAATGCTTGAGTAGACCATTGTCCCATCTTGGTAGTGACGTTCTTTCTTCAAATAAAGGATTGCACTTTCAGCGTCATAACGTTCGCTCATCCCCATGTACTTCACTTCGCCTTTTTCGGGCAATTCATAGGTTTGCCAAAGGGACATTTCAGCATCAATTTCTAAGTTATCTGGCGTTGGTAGACGAGTATCAAAGATGAAACGACCACCTTTGTTAAGGTGATTAGAAATCGAATTAAGGACACCAACGAGCATCTCATCGGAGAGGAAAGCTTGGAAAGCGTTGCCCGTCATGATCGCAATATCAAAGCATTTATCGAGAGAGAATTGAGTGGCATCCTGCTGCAAAAAAGAAAGGTTATCTAATCCCTGTGCTTTGTGTTTAGCATGTTTTAGCATTCCTCCGGCAATATCAATACCAACAGCATTATCGAGTTTCTTGGCGACAGGTATGGTGACAATACCCGTGCCGCAGCACACATCCAACAAACTTCGAGCACCCATCGTGGTGATGTGCTTTTGTATCAGAGCGATATCATCTTCGTAATGTTTATCATACTGCGCATCGTATTCCATTCCCGATGCGAACTCACTCAAGTCTTGTGTCTTCAAAAACAGCCCCTGTTTATTTAATTGATTAACTTGGCTTTCTTAACTCCAAGAGCAAGTAACGGCATACATAGCCAGCATGTGATGTGTAACCAATAAGGTTTTCTAGTGACACGACTTCTAGCCCTGCATTTTGGCTGAATTCACGGACTTCGCTCTCAGTGTAAGCGGTATGTACAACGGTGCCACTGTAGGTATTTCTCGGTAGGTCTTTTCCATCTGGGTCGTGACATTGAAAACTGATGAAACAGCGTCCGTCGGCATTGAGCTTATTAGCGATGCATTGCAGTAGCGACTGGGGATTGGTAAGGAATTCCGTGAAACCGAGTGCGGTAATGATGTCGAAGGTTTGATTGAAAATCGGAGAGAAAGGTTGGTCTAGGTTATGAACGCTGACGCTTTGATAGAAGTTTGTCTCGCGTGCTTTATCGACCATTTTGGATGAAATGTCCAAGCCGTGAAGAGTAGCTTCTGGGTAATGTGTTTTGATGACCTCCCCGATACTGCCTGTGGCACAAGCCAAATCGAGAGCAGAGACTTGTTTAAGATCGAGTGTTTTTAACTTTTCATCTACCCAATGTGGGCCAACGTATTGGCTGTCTTTAATTAGCTTCTGATAGCGCTCAGATACTTCATCATACATTTTGGCAACGTCCATGATTCCTCCTTTATCATTGAACGCTGCCAATGTAGCACGCCATATTCACTTAAACACCTATGTTATTGTAAAAGCGTGAAAAAACTCGACATGCTACACATTGATTTAGGCCATCCAGATCCTTGCTAAAATGCCTATTGGTGTCGTAACACCTGTGGTGATTGAGCTTACCTTTCCATCTTTTAATACATAGATGGTCGGCGTCACGCTGATGCTCCATTCTTGCATAATGCTGCTTTTCGGATCGTTGATGTTGTCGAACTGGTAGTCTTTCGCCTGCATGAACTTTTGTACGCGCTCTTCCGGTCCGGATGCGCCGGATACTGCAACCACTTCATAGTAATCGCTTAACCAGCTCACGCTTGGGCTAACAAACTTACACGCCGGACACCAAGTTGCCCAAAAGTACACAACCACCGGTTCTTCATGACTTTTGGCAATCACATCGACAAACTCGCCATCGGCCATGATCGCACTCAGAGGCGGTGCTTGCTCTTTAGGGATGTCTTTGGTGCGGTACCAATCCATGGCGACCGAAATCACGGTCACCATGAGCACCATTTGCAACGCTTGACTAAGCCAGTATTTGAGCGACTTGCGCTTTTTTACTGTGTTCACTTAATCGTGCCTCCGCTCGCTTGTTCGATGGCTTTCACCACTACATCGTCAGTCAGAATCACTGGTAGAGGAATCCCCTCT
Organism: Vibrio sp. B181a; assembly: GCF_030248375.1. Classification (NCBI taxonomy): domain Bacteria; kingdom Pseudomonadati; phylum Pseudomonadota; class Gammaproteobacteria; order Vibrionales; family Vibrionaceae; genus Vibrio; species Vibrio sp. B181a. The sequence continues at coordinate 169,923 of NZ_JAHGAD010000007.1, forward strand.
GGCGCAGCTGGACCATAAACGATATTAAATGGCACACCAAAGCGACCATGTGCACGCAAGAAGTCGGTCACAGAGCCGTTCGGATGTGTCCAATCGCCTTTCAGCGTCGCGACGTTAGGGCTTTGCAACAGTGAGTAAACCGGATCTTGCCAGATCACGCCGATCTTGTTGGCTTTACAAGTTACACACCAATCTGCGGTCACATCGACGAACACCACCCGGCCATTCTTCACGTGGTCTGCAATCGCTTCGTTTGACAGTTTTTCCCAAGCCAGATCTTGTGGCAATGGCGTCGCCCAGTGATTGGCAGTCACACTGCCTAGTACCAGACCACCAGCAATCAAAATCAACGAAACCGTGCCGGAAATCGCTAACGCTTTATTGCCATAAATACGCTTAACACGCGCCATGATAACGATGAACGCAACCAAGCCGATCAGAATGACCCAAAATACCGGCAAGTGATTCGCCATCAATGACAATAACCACGCACTGGTTGCCAACATCATGATGCCGAATACGATTTTCACGACATTCATCCATTGGCCTGGCTTTGGTAGCTTGAGTGCAATCCCCGGGAAGATAGCCACTAAGATCCAAGGCAGTGCCATGCCCAGAGCTAACGCAGTGAAGATAGCAAACAGAGTCACCACGTCTGCACCCAGTGCAAACGCCACCGCAGTGCCTAAGAAAGGTGCTGAACAAGGCGTTGCTAGCAGGGTCGCGAACATACCTTGAACGTAATGCCCAAGCAGTGAGTTATCCCCTTTTGAAGCTAACCAAGTGTTCGTTCCCGAAGACAAGCGAATTTCAAACAAGCCAAGCATGTTGGCACCAAACAATCCGGTCACCAACAGCATTAAACCTAAGAACCAAGGGCTTTGGAATTGAACGCCCCAACCGATGGCGTTACCGGTGAGCTTCAGCACTAAGATAAAGCCAGCCAGTAACCAAAACGAAGTCAGAATACCTAGCGAAGAAGCCACGAACTGAGTGCGAATTTGACGACGTTCAACGCCTTGTGCCGCTACGATGCTGCTTAACTTCATGCCGAGAACTGGCAATACACAAGGCATGATGTTGAGAATCACACCACCCAGTAGCGCGAACAAGAAAATGTTCACCAGTGATGTACTTGGCAAGGCTTCAGTAATCACACCCGCTTTAGCTTGCGCGGTTTCTTGCGCCAGTAAGTTGTTGTCTTTGATTGAGACATAAACCGATTGGTTATCAAGCTCTACGTCACCCAACCAAGTATTCACTAGGTAGTTGACAGTAAGCGTATTGCCCTCTTGATGCAGCCCTTCTAATTTGAAGCTGTAATCGCTGGTTGCTTCGTCGACGCCATCAACCAACACTTCTGGTTTTTGCCAACCTTGTGAGTTAGTCAGTTTGATTTGCAGCTTAGATTGGTTTGCATCCCAGTTCGCTTCTGTCACGTCAACAAATGGTGAAGCTTGAGGCACACTGCTTACCGCTTGCGCGTAAGTGAACATCACATCTTCATCGACTTGTAGATCGGAAGGTAGGAAGGACAGTTGAATGTGGTAATCCGTCAGGACACAAATCGTTGTACATGAAGACAGCGTCAGTGTCGCATCAATCGTCACTGGCTTGTTCATGTCTTCGACGTGCAACGTCATTGGAAAGACAGTGTCACCTTTGTAGCCAAGCGTCTCGATACCAAGCAGCTCGTATTTCTGCGGGTACGGCCATTGCCAATCCACTTTGGTTAGGTTTTGTGATTTTTCCCAATCAATAGATGGCGCAACGCCACCCTCACCCGGTGAACGCCAGTAAGTTTTCCAATCACCGGTCAGTTTGACATCAAGGTAACCAGTGAGTGTGTTGGTATTTGGATCTTGCTGTCCGGTTAAGACAAAGCGCGTTTGCACAGGTGGATGCTGCGGGTTGGTCAGCCAACCTGTGTCCGTCGTTTGTGCTTGGGCAATTAGCGAGAATAAGCTCAGCGCCAGCGTCATGATAAGCATCAACGCGGCTTGAGTCATTTTTTTCATGTGGTTCATAGTTATTCCTAGTTAAAAACAAGTGTAGAAAATCGCTGACGAAACTCGTCAGAAATCACTTGTTATTCGCGGAATACACACAGGGTGAGATGGACTCGATACTTTTGGACTATCGGTTCGGTCCATTGTCTTTTGCTGGCGAATGCACAACAGCGCCACACGACAAGCGCGAAAATGCCAACAAATAATACAACGACCAAGGTTTCCAGTTGTTGTTGAGCAAATTGAATCAGCTTTTCAGACAATTCACATTTACTCGTGTCATGCACACTTTCTGCTTTTACGATTTTAACTTCATCGCCGACAACCGCAGAAGTCGAGCTTGCATCATATTGCATGGCACAACTGAACATCAAACCAGAATTTTTCATCAGGCACACCACAATCACCCAGCCTATTAGCGCTAGGAGCCATTTGCCCTGTTGTCGGGACGCAGCAGATTGTAAAGTGGATGAATGCATTCTAACTTCGATAAATGTGGAAACGCGGGAAATCATACGCAAGTTAGCATAAACCTCAAGTAGTATGATTTTTTGAACAGCGCGTTTTCGTAACTAACTGTGATAGTCTTATGACTACCGTTTCTGTAAATAATTCAACATGCTCAATAAAGTTAATCTTGCTGATATTCGCTCCTTCGTTTTGATCGCTCAACTGGGTAACTTCACCAAAGCGGCAGAAGCGCTTTCCGTCTCTCGTTCTCATGTGTCTCGCCAAATCAGTGGACTTGAAGCACAAATGGGCGTGACCTTACTAACTCGCACCACACGTACTCTGCGTTTGACCCATGCTGGTGAACGTTTTTACCAAGAGTGTGAGAAAGCGCTGCGCGATATCGACCAAGCGTTGATCGCCGCAGTCGACGACACTCAAGAAGTGCGCGGCTTGATTCGCGTAAACTGTGTGGGTGGCTACATCGGCGAGGACATCATTGCCAAGTACGTCAACGAATTCATGTTGGAATACCCGAACATTACGGTCGACCTCGACTTCTCTTCGCCACGCATTGACCTGATTGAGGACCAATTCGACGTGGCGATTCGCATGGGCGAGTTGGAAGACGCAGGATTCGTCGCACGTAAGCTGATGATGATTGATATGGTGACGCTGGCAAGCCCGAACTACCTCAAAACGCATGGGGAACCAGTGACACCCAAAGAACTGGCAAAACACCGCACTCTGACTGGCTCCGTCACTCGCTGGAGTTACCGTAATGTTACCAATCCGAAAGAACACAGTGACGTCATCGTGAAAGGTAATCTGCGCTGTAAAAACGGCCGAGCACTCGTGATGGGTGCACTACACGGTAACGGAATTATTCGTGTGCCATTAAGTTACTGCGACGAAGAGGTCAAACAAGGCCAACTGGTTAAAGTGATGCCAGAGTGGGAAATCCCTTCTGTTCCTTTGTCTGCCATTTTCCATCGCGACCGTTATCAACCGAAACGCCTGCGCACCTTTATCGACTTCGTTAAAGCCAAATTTGAGCAGGAGTTTGCAGAATAAAAAGACGAAACGCACACGCGCTGCGTCTAAAACGAAGCATGGAACAACACCTTAACCAGTCTCCGAGGCTGGTTTTTTCATTTCAACAGGTTAGAAGCTTGTAAAACATCCCCGCAAAAACAAGCGTCTAAGAAGAAAAAGAGTTATTCTTAGTTATTAAAAGTACGAAATAATAACTGAATGAGCACTCAACCTAATTCACGTCAACTGATCTCCTGTGAGGAGTGCGGCTTGGTCGTTCGTATCCCTGATATTGAACAAGGTCAAAAAGCCCAATGTCCTCGCTGTGAGCATTCGCTAACCAAAGTCAATGCCAAGCCGTATCAAAGCGTTATCGCTGTGTCGGTTGCGTGTCTGATCATGTTGGTTTTGAGCATCTCTTTCCCGTTTATGTCGTTTAGCGTTCAAGGTTTATCCCAAGAGATCACCTTAATGCACGCGGCGAAGATGTTGGCGGAATTTCATAACGCGCTACTCGGTGCATTGCTGCTCGCGACTGTGGTCGTGTTGCCCGCTATCTATGTTGGTTTGATCCTCTTTCTTCACCTTGAAGCCCTAAAATCACTCAAGCACCCATTAGGGAAAAAACAAATCCGCATGGCGAAAACGCTGTGTCGACTCTTATTTCGAGTCGAGCCTTGGCTGATGGTTGATGTATTTTTGATTGGCGTTTTGGTGAGCTTGATTAAGATTGCCTCGCTAGCAGAAATCAGCATGGGTAGCTCATTCTGGGCATTCTGTGTGTACACCGTGCTGGTGGTGAAGTGCATTTCGATGGTCGACAAGAGTTGGCTATGGGGACACTTTATTCCTGCGATTGAATTACCAAACGTGAAAGAAGGTGACACACACCATAACGAAAACCACATCGGTTGCCATACGTGTCATCAACTCAATCCAATTGAAGATAAAAAGCACCAAAAGTGTCTTCGTTGCGATAGCCCTGTGCACAGATACAACCCAAAAGATAACATGCAGAAAGCTTGGGCTTTACTGTTTGCAGCGGTCATTTTCTACATTCCTGCCAATTTATATCCAATGATGTATACCGTTAGCCTTGGTCATTCCGAAGGTTCCACCATCATGGAGGGTGTGGTTCTCCTGTGGCAGCTGGGTTCTTACCCTATTGCAGCGGTTATCTTCTTCGCTAGTGTGTTTATCCCTATGGCCAAAATGCTGGCATTGGCGTGGCTTTACTACAACGCTCAAAAAGCACAGTACTTACCACCGGAAGAAAGCATTTCACGTTTAAAGGTCTATCGAATTACAGAATTTATCGGTCGTTGGTCAATGATTGATATTTTTGTTGTCGCGATTTTGGTTGCGCTCGTACAGTTGCAAAACCTAATGGCGATTTACCCTGGTCCAGCTGCACTCTCATTTGCTGCAGTGGTCATACTAACCATGCTCTCTGCAATGATTTTTGACTCGCGTTTGTTGTGGCAATTACCACAAAACGAAGCGCAGGAGCCAATGAACAATAACTTAACTGAGAAAGCCAAATATGAGTGATGAGAACAACGCAACCGCTCAAATAAAACCTCAAAAGCAGGTCTCTGCGATTTGGATCATCCCGATCCTTGCGCTAGCGATGGGAGCGTGGATGCTGTTCCAATACATCAACAGCACAGGACCAGAGATCACGTTAAAACTTCCTACAGCGGAAGGCATTGAAGTCGGCAAAACCGAAATCAAAGCTCTGAACGTAAAGGTGGGCGTTATCACTGACGTCAAACTTAGCGAAGACTATGACCATATCATTGCTACCGCACAAATGAACAAAGACGCCGATCGCATGCTGCGTGAGGACTCTATGTTCTGGGTGGTGAAACCACGTATTGGTCGCGAAGGTGTATCTGGCTTAGAAACACTACTATCAGGCGCTTATGTTCAATTGCAACCGGGGAACTCCAAGGTAGAAAAAGAGCACTTTGATGTGCTTGACGTTCCACCCGTTGCCTCTCCCGATGCAGAAGGCCTGCGTATCGTTTTAACTCACCGTGAAGCGGGAAAACTTGGTGTTGGCGATCCCGTTATCTACAAAGGCTTTACCGTAGGCCGAGTGGAAACAACCAGCTTTGATGTCGAAACTCGTCGTGCGCTATACCAACTGTTTATTTTCAAACCATACGATAGCTTAGTGCGCACCAAAACCCACTTTTGGCTAACATCTGGCGTTGACTTGCAGTTGAATGCGGGAGGCTTTGAGGTGAAATTTGGTTCGTTAGAAAGCCTAATCACAGGCGGAGTTACTTTTGATACTGTACCTGGTTTAGATGCTGGAGATGAAGTCACTGAGGACATGTTGCACTTCCGTCTTTTCGATGATGTGAAGCAAGTACGCGAAGGCATGTACGACGAATACATCCAATTTGTGATGATGTTTGAAGAATCAGTCCGAGGCCTAAAAGCGAAAGCACCGGTTGAATACCGCGGTCTTCGTATCGGTACGGTAATGAAAGTGCCGATGCGTATGCCAACACCTGAAGAAGATTTCTCAGCGAAGAAAATCCCAGTACTTGTGCGTATTGAGCTCGGTCGCGTTTATGAAAACCTACCGTCTAGCCAACTACCAAGGTTCAAAGAGAAGCTTAAAGAAGAGTTTGCTAAGGGGCTTCGTGGCACACTGAAAACTGGTAACTTGTTGACCGGTGCGCTGTACATCGACACTGACTTCTACCCAGATGAAGAGCCATATGTGCCAAGCAAGTTTGAAGACTATGATGTATTCCCAACGAAGCAAGGTGGTTTCGCCCAAGTTCAACGCCAAGTCAATGACTTCCTCACTAAGCTGAACAGTTTGCCGATGGAAGACACGTTGAACTCACTGAATAAGACACTGAAGAACTCAGAAAAAACACTGGCTTCGGCAGAACGCGTAGCGAATAGCGTGGATCGTCTCCTTAACCAAGAAGACACTAAAGCAATTCCAGCGGATATTCGTAAGAGCTTGGAGCAGTTACAAAAAACGTTGGATGGCTATGGCCCGAACTCCACTATGTACAGTGAAATGGAGTCAACGTTGAAAGAACTAGAGCAAGTGATGACTGAGTTTAAACCGGTTCTGAAGCAGTTGAATGAAAAACCAAACTCGTTGGTATTCGGTGAAGATGACGTCAACGATCCAACCCCAGTTAGAGGGCAAAAATAATGAAACGCGGACTTTTATTGATCTCTGCCCTTTTGGCAGGCTGTAGCAGTGCACCTGAAGACTCTGGTGCTTTGTATGTCTTACCGGAAGCAAGTTCTGCTAAGCTAAGTGACACCGCGATTGCTCAGCGTCCACAGCTGGTGGTTCGCCCTGTAGAACTTGCTAGCTACCTTGCTGACAGCGGTATCGTATATCGAACCTCTGAAACAAAAATCGTTCAAGCGAAACACAATCAGTGGGCGCACAATATCTCTGAGCAAATCACACAACGCATTATTGACGAGCTGCGCAGCAAGCAAAGCCAATACTGGCCGGTTGAAGTAAATAACCTGCTTGACCAAAGTGGTGAGAGCAAACTTTTACTTTCACTGAGCAAGTTTAATGGTAGCTATCAAGGCAACGCTGAAATTGAAGGTGAATGGTTGATTGTTGATGAAAATGGCAAAGTGAAAAATAGCGCACCAGTCAAAATCAACATGCCTTTGCAAGATGATGGCTATGACGCACTTGTTGATGCGCTGTCAGTGGGTTTGAACAACCTAACAGACCAAATCGCAGCCCAACTATAATCCCCCCTCCTCGCCCATTCAGTTCTCTGAGTGGGCGAAGCGTTTCTGCACTTTACGCCACACTCTCCTAAGCTAATAAGAACAAGAGCTATTAGGAACCACCGAGATGAATAAATCGGAAGTTATCTGGCCAGATTATTACCACCCCAAACATGCCCAGATTCATGTTCGTAGCCAAATTGAAATCCCAGAGCCTCCTGAAGTCGTTTGGCAACATTTAGTACGAGCGCCAGAATGGCCGGCATGGCGACATGCAAAAACCATGGTTCAAATCCTTAATGGCGACAACACCTTATGTAAAAACACTATGTTTCGTTGGAAGGCCTCTGGATTTGAAGTGAAGTGCACCGTCGTAGAGTATTTACAGAACCAACGCTTAGCATGGAAGGGGAAAAAAGGAAGTATCGATATTTACCATGCTTGGGTGCTAGAACCGACGAAGCACGGTTGTTGTATTATTACAGAGAGCACCCAGCGCGGTGGAATCACGTGGTTAACGAAGTACTTTGCGCCAAGGCGGTTAAGGAAGTATCACCTCAGATGGTTGGAAGAACTATGCCGTCAATCTCATGGTCATTGCGAAAAATAGCGCGATGACCTTTCAAACCCAATGCTCAATAAATGCACTCGACCTGATCTCAATCATATTTGAGACACACCGCTTAAGATACCCTTAGCGAAAATTAGAAATTCCAATCCTATGGCCTATAGGCCAAGAGAAAGGCGTTAAATTAGCAATGTCGATTAACATTTCAGATCTTACCGCTGCTTTAAGCAAGGTCGAGCATATCCATAAAGTTCAACTGGAAAATGTACACCAGTTTTTTAAAGCAAACGAGGCTTTCTCTCTGAATACATTTAGCCAGATCGTTTCGAGTAGCTCTATCGATGAACGTTTTAAGACCATCGATGCAGCATTTGCTTCACTTGGTGACGTAAAGACTTACCTATTGGAAGCCTCTTACCTAGTCAGCTAGTATTTTGAAAATGAAAAAAGCCCCGACTCAATCAAGTTTCGGGGCTTTTTGTTGTTTGCTATTTAGCAACTAGTTCGATGACAACTTGTAACGGTCGTCGATAACCGTCACTTCAGGGAACGATTTGCCCGCCTTCATTGCTTTCTCGGTCTCTTTCTTCACAGATTTATCAATCCAGAAGTTCGCAATGTCCATTGGGTGCAGAATCCACTCAGTATTCTTTGTCATACCGTTTTTCGGGATCTTAACCCAACGCCAGTGAGCATCACGGGTGTAAGGCACCATGTAACCAGGAACGATCACGTTCGCATCACCGATGTATTTTTGAATCTGACGAGACAAGTCGTAACGTTTTTGCTGCTCAAACTCGTTGTCATACGCTTCGATCAACTTGTCTAGCTCTGGGCTGCTGTAATTTGTGTGCGCATTCGTTTGTGGTTTGTTAGCGTTGTCTGAGTGGAAGTACTCCCAGTACGCAGGGATCTCACCAGAACCCATGTTCAAAAACGCTAACTGGTGTTTCTTCTCAAGAATGTATTTGAACGCAGAAGAACCATCAACCAAGTTCAGAGTAAACTCTAAGCCTGCTAGCTTAGCTTGCTCTTTCAGGTACGCGATACGCGGCGTATGTGAGTTGTAACCGTAAGTGATGGCAAAGCTTAGACGCTCACCTTTATCGTTCACACGGATACCATCAGAGCCAACTTTGTCGAAGCCCGCTTTCTCGAAATGTTTGACCGCTTCTGCTGGATCAAATTTTGGCGGTGTGTTGTTTGGATCGTCGTAATCACCATGGCCAAAACCAAGACCATGTGGCTTACGAGAATAGTCACCACGCATGATGTTTTCGATCATGCCGTCATAGTCGGTTGCAGCCATGACACCTTTACGTACTTCTAGGTTATCCAGCATTGGCATAGCCGTGTTCATCCAAAGACCACCCGCACCTTGAGGCGACTGGTTAAAGCCCCAGTACTTTTGTACATAGCCTTTCTTGTACACTTCACTGTCTGTTTTATCGTGCCAGAAGTTTGGTAACACCATTTCAAAGTAATCTAAGTTACCCTTTTCAAAGTGCTTCATTGCGATATCTTCATCACGGATAACTGTGATGCGCACTTTGTCTACGTTGTAACGATTTTTGTAATAACGGTTGTTGTAGCCCCACCAATCTTCGCCAACGTGTTTGAATGTCACGCTCTTACCTTTCTTCACTTTATCGATGTAGTAAGGTGCTGCTGTAGGCTCAGATTTGAAGTTAAACTTGCGAACAAAGTTATCTGGCATACCATCATTATTTTCGTCTTTTTCTTTCTTAAAGAAGTGCTCAGGACGAGGCTGGAAACCGTTACTTGGCATGTTGATTAACACCATTAACGAATCTTCACTTTGCGCGACAGCTAGGTTGACTTTGATGGTGTAATCATCGATTTTCTCAACACTTACAATGCTCGTTTTAAAGAAGTCGTTGTACCACGGATCGATGATGTCTTCCGACGTGTAGTACTTCATCATAAACACGTAATCATCTGCGGTGATCTTCTCACCATCTGACCATTTCGCCGTTTCATCTAATTGAAAGTAAACCGTTTTGTTGTCATCGCCAAATGCCCATGCTTTGGCAAGCTGTGGAATCCATTTACCTGTGTCAGGGTGGCGCTGCGCCAGTTTCGGCGTACCATCCATTAAGTACTGACGAAGGCCAGAGTTCGCATCTGGGCCTACACTACGAAGTGTCTGTGGGAAACTGCGGATAAAGGTGCGGTAAGTACCACCTCGTACTGCTTCTTCTGAAGCAAATAGCGGTTCGTTATTATTCGAAGTCCATTCGATATCTGCAGGTAGTTCAGCAGCATTTAGTTGAAAACTGCTCGCAACCAACATTGCCAGTGCCGAAAATGGCAGGGTCTTTATCATTGTTTTCTTCCTTGTTGTGTTTGCGCAATACGGCAGGAAGAGTGACGGCAGTGAATCTCGAAGTGACCACGCGCAAGGCGCGGTAAAGGAAATAATGAGAGCAAATACAAAGTGAAGTCCTATCCACTTCCGTATTCATATCAGAGAGTTTCACTAGGTCATCCTGACCTTACAACGCAGTGAATGCATCAACCCCATACTATTCGTTACACATTTGTAACGCAAGCTACCCATAACACATGGTTGCACTTTCCGAGTATCACAGCCATTTATGTTAGCAAAATGTGATCCTAGCAGTACCATCAGCCACAGCGTTCATCTGGCACGATATGAATAACAACACTCCAAGAGATTTTTACGTGCTGCAAAAACAAAAAAAGGTGAAGCGTTCCCACTTCACCTTTGCGCTCAATTCAAAGCAACATTACATGTTTGCTAAGCTATCGTTGATTGACTTAAGAACCGATGCAGGATCCGCCGCCTGAGTAATAGGACGGCCAATAACCAGATAGTCTGATCCCGCTTGGATTGCATCGACTGGTGTCATGATGCGGCGTTGATCGCCTTGCTCTGAACCCGCAGGGCGAATACCAGGAGTTACTAGCTTAAACTCTTTGCCAAGTTCATTCTTCAGAAGTGATGACTCTTGAGCAGAACAGACTACGCCATCAAGACCTGAATTCTTTGTCAGCGTAGCTAGACGAATCACTTGCTCTTGAGGCGCAACGTCCAAGCCAATACCTGCCAAATCACTTTGCTCCATGCTTGTAAGCACAGTCACGCCGATCAGCAGTGGACGGTCTTTACCGTAAGGTTCAAGAATCTCACGAGATGCCGTCATCATACGTTCACCACCACTCGCGTGAACGTTCACCATCCATACACCTAGCTCAGCCGCAGCGCGAACTGCTTTTGAACACGTATTCGGGATATCGTGAAACTTCAGGTCTAGGAATACAGAGAAACCACGTTTATGAAGCTCACGTACGAAATCAGGACCAAATAGCGTAAACATTTCTTTGCCTACTTTTAGGCGACATGACGCAGGATCAATTCTATCTACAAATGCAAGTGCATCCGCTTGGTTATCATAATCCAGTGCGACAATAACTTTTTGGTCGATCATTTCATCTCCTAACTAGTTTTTGGTTCTTATTAAAAAGGTTAAAAAAATGCAGCGGACAGAAACTCTGCCAGCTGCATTAAAAATTATTCACCGTCCAATCCTCGGATTGGCTTGATCGTCCCCCATCCTTTACATGATGGACAATGCCAGTAAAGGGAATGAGTGGAGAAACCACATTTCCTGCATCGGTAGTGCGGTTTAACTTTTAATTGCTCCCCAACCATCGCTTGTAGTGTAGAAAGGCTGTCTTTTGCACGACCATCTTCTGCTTCCGCGATATGGTAGTCGATCAGGCGGTAGAAGCCCTTCATGGTTGGGTTTTTCAATAGTTGCTTGGTCAGCAGCTCTTGCGCTGCACCAACGCTCTCATGATGCGCGACAAGCTGTGCTAGCATCAGCTCAGACGATACACCGGCTTTCTTATCGATACACGCACGCAAGAACTCTACCAGCTCATCTTCTTGACCAAGGTGGTGATAACATTCGGCAATGGTCGGCAGTACATCACTGATAAAGTCTTTATCTTGTTCAAGTACACCCGTGAGGTATTTAATGGTGTGCTTGTAATCTTCTGACTCCAAATAAACACGGCCCAGCGCAATGCTTGCACGCACACATTTCGGGTCTTCTGACAGTGCTTTCTTGAAGTGTTGAATTGCTTTGCTGGTGTTGCCATCTGCTTGGTCAAGCATCGCTAGTTCACACCAGAAGTGTGCGATGTTGGCACGAATACGAGTACGCTTCTTGCCCATCTTCGCCAACTGGTTGGCGTAATGAATGGCTTTTTCCCACTCACGCGTCTGTTGATAGATAGTAACCAGTTGTTGAAGCGCGCTTTCACGATGGTCTGGCTCCTCAACTAGCTGCTCAAAGATTTTCTCTGCGCGGTCTAAAAAACCAGACGCCATGTAGTCTTTAGCCAGTTGCTGAAGAGCAAGGTTTTTCTGGTCCAGAGTCAGGCCAGAACGAGAAATGAGATTTTGGTGAATGCGAATTGCGCGGTCGACTTCGCCACGAGAACGGAAAAGATTACCCAACGCTAGGTGTGTATCTATCGTTTCGTTATCGACTTGGAGCAATTCAATAAAGTGGTCAACCGCCTTATCTGACTGATCAGATAGGAGCAGGTTAAGACCCGTCACATACTGACGGGATATTTGATGAGATTGCTTCTGCTTGTCTTGCTGAGCGCTGCGATGGCCCATGTACCAGCCATAGGCGGCGGCTATCGGCAATAACAAGAAGAGTAGTTCAAGCATTAAAGTTAAGCCTTATCCTTATGCCTGTTTTTCTACTGCTGGTTTTGCAGGTTTCTCTGCTTCAGCGGGCTCATACTTTTTAAGTTTCTTTTTCAGACGGCGAACTTGAAGCTGAGTCTTGAATTGGATGCTAGCAAAGATAACCCATGCCAGACCAAAGCCAACGACAAAGACCACACCCAGTAGCGTTGATAGGTGGAATTCACCTTTCGCTAGAAGGTAATTGAAAGTCACGATCTCTTGGTTTTGAGAACCTAAAGCCAGTGCAATTAAAAAGAGAGCTAAAACAGCAATGATTTTTATAATTTTCATGTTACATCACCCTTCGAGGAGTAAGTAGGTAAGATTATGCAGTAAAATGTTTCTTCAGACCATGTATATTACCAATAATCTAGTTATAAAAAAGCGGCATACACGAGAGTATGCCGCTTTTTCAAACTAATAAGAGAGCCTTAGCTACCGAGATTCACGCGTTCACGAAGCTCTTTACCAGGTTTGAAGTGAGGAACGTATTTACCTTCCAGCTCCACCTTATCACCCGTTTTAGGGTTGCGACCTACACGAGGTTCGCGGTAATGAAGAGAAAAACTACCGAAGCCACGGATCTCAATACGGTCACCGCTCTCTAATGTAGAGGCCATGTGCTCCAAAATATCTTTTACAGCATCTTCTACCTCTTTCGCTGATAAATGTGTTTGCTCAGCGCAGAGTCTTTCAATCAGTTCAGACTTAGTCATAGTTGCCCTCTTTGAGTATCTTTATCACTCATTATAGTAAGTAATACTAATTCCAACAAACACTTGCTATCAATTCTAGACAAATTTTACACAAAATGCGCAATCAAAAAATGTCTTTTTTTAGCATAGTTTATCAACATTAGTATTACTACTCACAAAGTAGCAAGCATAAAAAAGGAGCCTTGCGGCTCCTTTTTAGCTTAAGCGAGTAAATTATTCGCCTTTAGCAGCTTTGAAAGCGTCAGCCATTGCATTACCAAAAGCAGCTTCGTCTTGCTTGTTGATAGATGCCATTGCTTCTTGCTCATCAGCTTCATCTTTAGCTTTGATAGATAGGTTGATTACGCGGTTCTTACGGTCAACACCTGTGAACTTCGCTTCAACAACATCACCAGCGCTTAGGATTAGAGAAGCATCTTCTACGCGATCGCGAGATACTTCAGAAGCACGGATGTAGCCTTCAACGCCTTCTGCGATTTCAACTGTAGCGCCTTTAGCGTCAACAGCAGTTACAGTAGCGTTAACTAGAACACCTTTCTTGTTATCAGCAACGTAAGCATTGAATGGGTCGTTTTCCATTTGCTTAACGCCTAGAGAGATGCGCTCACGCTCAGCGTCTACTGCTAGAACAACTGCAGAGATCTCGTCGCCTTTCTTGTACTCACGTACAGCTTCTTCGCCAGCAACATTCCAAGAAATGTCAGATAGGTGAACTAGACCGTCGATGCCGCCTTCTAGACCGATGAAGATACCGAAGTCAGTGATAGACTTGATCTTACCAGTAACTTTGTCGCCTTTAGCTTGTGCTTCAGCGAATGACTGCCATGGGTTAGCTTTACACTGTTTCAGACCTAGAGAGATACGACGACGTTCTTCGTCGATCTCAAGAACCATAACCTCAACTTCGTCGCCAACATTAACAACTTTAGATGGGTGGATGTTCTTGTTAGTCCAATCCATTTCTGAAACGTGTACTAGACCTTCAACGCCTTCTTCGATTTCAACGAAGCAGCCGTAGTCAGTTAGGTTAGTTACGCGACCAGTTAGTTTGTGACCTTCTGGGTAACGCTTAGCGATTGCTACCCATGGATCTTCGCCTAGTTGCTTAAGACCTAGTGATACGCGAGTACGCTCACGGTCGAACTTAAGAACTTTAACTTGGATCTCGTCACCAACGTTAACGATTTCAGATGGGTGCTTAACGCGCTTCCAAGCCATATCTGTGATATGTAGAAGACCGTCAACGCCACCTAGGTCAACGAACGCACCGTAGTCAGTAAGGTTCTTAACGATACCTTTAACTTCAGAACCTTCTTGTAGAGTTTCTAGAAGCTCGTCACGCTCAACGCTGTTCTCAGATTCGATAACTGCACGACGTGAAACAACTACGTTGTTACGTTTTTGGTCAAGTTTGATAACTTTGAACTCTAGCTCTTTGTTTTCTAGGTGAGCAGTGTCGCGGATTGGACGTACGTCTACTAGAGAGCCAGGAAGGAAAGCACGGATACCGTTTAGTTCAACAGTGAAACCGCCTTTAACTTTACCGTTGATGATACCAACAACAGTTTCAGCTTCTTCGTAAGCTTTCTCAAGAACGATCCAAGCTTCGTGACGCTTAGCTTTCTCACGAGAAAGTTGAGTTTCACCGAAACCATCTTCAACAGCGTCTAGAGCTACGTCTACTTCAGCGCCAACTTCAACTTCAAGTTCGCCAGCAGCGTTCTTGAACTGTTCAGCAGGGATAGCAGATTCAGACTTAAGACCAGCGTCAACAAGAACGAAACCGTTCTCGATAGCTACTACAGTACCTTTAACGATGCTGCCTTGTTGGAATTCTGTTTCGTTTAGAAACTCTTCAAAGAGTTGAGCAAAAGATTCAGTCATTTATTTAATCTTCAATAAATTAAACGTCCACGGGTATCCTACCGCATGGGGTTATTAAATTCGCCAGTCATCATCCTTGCGACCAACGCTCTTAGCCTAGCCGAGCGTAATTACTCAGCTAGCTTCGATTCGATATATTGTAGTGCCTTTTCTACCACTTCGTCGATAGTCATCGACGTAGAATCTAGCACAAGCGCATCCTCTGCAGGGCGTAGTGGCGCCACTGGGCGGTTACGATCGCGATCGTCACGCTCTTGGATCTCGCTCAAAAGGTCAGCAAATCTAACATCTAACCCTTTATCTTGCAACTGTTTAAGGCGTCGATTTGCACGCTCTTCTGCGCTCGCATCAAGGAAAATTTTCGCTTGTGCACCTGTGAATACAACCGTACCCATGTCACGACCATCAGCAACCAGACCCGGAGCGGTCTCAAATGCACGCTGACGACGCAATAATGCTTCACGAACGCGTGGCAGTGCTGCCACTTTAGACGCAGCCATACCGGTTTCTTCTTTACGAAGTTCACCAGAAACATCTTCGCCTTCTAGAATCACTTTTACTAGGTCACCTTCAGCAATAAACTGAACGTCTAGGTGAGTAGCAAGTGGGACAAGCGCGTCTTCTGACTCTGTGTCTACACCGTGGTGAATCGCTGCAAGTGCAAGTACACGATAAATTGCGCCAGAATCCAGAAGGTGGAAGCCCAACTTCTTCGCTAGCAACATACATAAAGTGCCTTTACCTGCACCACTAGGTCCATCTACGGTAACAACCGGAGTTTGAGAGGACATGTTCTTCTCCACCTATAATTTCTTTTTCAGCAATTTGCTCGGTTTTCGAGGCGCGTATTATACGGGTAATCGTCCTCTGGAGCGAGGAAAAATGTCGTGTAAAGCATTACACCCAATGCGCAGTTGGATTCACACTATTGAGGAAAGTTCCAATAAAAACGGCGAGAGTTTCCACCCTCGCCGCTTTAAGTTTGAATCGTATCTTATCGATTAAACAATTGGCTTTTGACCACGTTCTGCAAGTTTAAGTACTACGCTATCTGCCACTTTACCTGCCACACCAGCAAGCTTGTCTGCCAGTTTTTTCTTCTGCACATAATGTACTGCTAGTACGGTTTTCTCTTTGCATGCCGCGACAACAAGATCGTCAGAAGTGCTGATTTCATCTACCAGTCCTAGCTCTTTTGCTTGCGTGCCAAACCAGTGCTCACCGGTTGCTACTTTTTCAAGCTCTAGCTCTGGGCGACGCTCACGGATGAAGTCTTTGAACAGTACGTGCGTTTCTTCAAGCTCTTGCTTGAATTTATCACGCGCTTTGTCGGTGTTCTCACCAAACATGGTCAGTGTGCGTTTGTACTCACCTGCCGTTAGCTGCTCGTATTCGATATCATGCTTTTTCAACAGTTTGTTGAAGTTAGGGATCTGTGCGATAACGCCGATAGAACCCACAATCGCAAACGGCGCTGAGACAATCTTGTCTGCCACACACGCCATCATATAACCGCCACTTGCAGCAACTTTGTCGACAGAAATCGTCAGAGGCAAACCCGCAGCTTTGATTCGGTCAAGTTGAGAAGATGCCAAGCCATAGCCATGAACCATGCCACCACCAGACTCTAGGCGAAGCAGAACTTCATCACCTTCGCGAGCAACGGCTAATACTGCTGTCACCTCTTCACGTAGTGATGCTACTTCTTTAGCATCGATACTGCCGTTAAAGTCCAGAACGAACAGGTGTGGTTCACGTTTGCCATCAAGAGAGCCTTCTTTGCTCGCTTGTTTGATTTCCTTCTCGCGAGATTTGTTCTTTTCTTTTTCTTCTTTCTTAACCGCTTTATCACGCGCTTTGATGAAAGCGTCATCGTGTAAGTGGTGTTCTAGCTGCTCTACCGCGTCTTTATGGCGCTCAGAAAGGTTAGTGACTTCTAATTCACCTTTTGCCGCACCCGACTTACCACCCGCTGATTTTGCAATAATCAGCAGCACAACGACTGCCGCTACAACGGTGACAATCTTGGCTAAAAACAGACCGTAATCTAATAAAAATTCCAATGAGAGTTCCTCTATCTCATACCAGTAATGGCCATCAATATGTTACGTAGAAAAATCAGAGAGAAGGCGAGAAAATCAGTAACCTTTTGTTCTGATTGATAGTGTTCAAATAACATACCGGACAACCGTTCTGGAATTGGTATAACACATGAATTGGTGTATTGTAACCAACTTGTCACGATTACCAAGATTTTCCATTGAGAAACAGGCGCATTTCTACACAAACGAACATGAAGCCTGTACGTCGGAACTAGATACAATAATAAGGATTTACTACCGTGAACTACTCCGTTTCAGCAGATGCCCTAAAAGGTAAAGTCATTCTTGTCACTGGTGCAGGTAATGGCATCGGTCGCCAAGCCGCACTTTCTTACGCTCAGCACGGTGCGACTGTGATTCTACTTGGTCGAAACGTTCAGAACCTTGAATCCATTTACGATGAAATCGAATCTGCGGGCTACCCTCAGCCAGCGATCATCCCACTTGACCTGAAAGGTGCAACAAAGCAGCACTACATCGATATGGCAGAAACCATCGAAGGTCAATTTGGTCGCTTGGATGGCCTATTGCACAACGCTGGCGTTCTCAGCACGCTATGTCCGTTTGAGCAAATCAACGAAGAAGACTTCGACGACATCATGCAAATCAACGTGAAAGCCGAAGTGCTGATGACTCAAGCTCTGCTACCTATCATGCGTAAATCAGATGCGGGTCGTATTGTCTTTACCTCTTCGACAGTTGGTCATTCTGGTCGTGCTTTCTGGGGCCCATACGCCATTTCTAAGTTTGCCGTAGAAGGTATGATGCAGGTATTGGCAGATGAGCTAAGTGACACACCAATGCGTGTTAACGCAATTAACCCGGGAGCAACTCGTACTCGCATGCGTGAAAAAGCCTACCCAGGTGAAGATGCGAACACACTAAAAACAGCACTGGACATCATGCCGCTTTACTTGCACTTGATGGACCCAACAGTGACTGATGTAAATGGTCAGTGTATCGACGCGCAGCCAAAGCGTAAGTAATCAACTCAGGTTACCTCACATAATCGATTGAAAAGGCAGCAAACGCTGCCTTTTTTCGTATTTCTGCCTATAAAAATCTTGCGACTTTCCATCACAGAAATATACTGTACATATATACAGGTATTTTATTTATGCAAGACATTATCCAACACTTAAAAAGCCAACACCTTGTTTGGCAAGCAAATTTAACCAAAGCGGACGACCATCAGTTCCTCCATAGCTCTGGTTTTCCTGAACTCGACGCACTGCTTGGCGGCGGCTTTCCTCCTCACGGCGTGGTGGAAATGGAATCCGTTGGCAGTATTGGCGAACTACGTTTGCTTGCGCCTTATTTAGAAGCGTCTCTTTCGAGAGGAGTGACGGCCTTTATTCAGCCACCTGCGTTAATGAATTCATTGTTCCTCCACAGTATTGGATTGGACATCAACCAAGTATGGGTAATCACGCCTGAACATCAACGCGATGCGTTATGGGCAGCCGAGCAATGCCTCAAGAGCGGCGTGTGCACCAACGTTTTGTTATGGCAGGATGAACTAGAGATCCATCAAGTAAAACGTCTACAAGTGGCGAGTGAACAAGGCTCTTGCCCTTTGTTTATGCTCAAGCCTAACATGACCAACCGTTTGTCTTTACCTGTGTCACTGAGTTTAAAACTGCAAGGTCATGAACAAGGCGTCAGCGTGGAAGTTCTCAAACGAAAAGGCGGCTGGAGTAAAGGTAGTGTCGATATCAGCTTCCAGCACCACTACCCGCAACTGGTAATGCCAAGCACAACTCACATTCCATCGACTGTGGTCAATTTCCCATTGGCGAGCCAGGGTTAATGATATGGTTTTGTGGATTTACTTGCACTTCCCTCGCCTACAGTTAGATGCCCTCTTTGGTGATAACCAAGAGCAACCCGTGGTAATTGTAGAAAGCCAACGTTGTCGGATCATTCAATACAATGAGATTGCCGAGCAACAAGGCATTAAGCCAAATATGGGCTTGGGTAGCGCGGCTTCTTTGTGCCGAGATTTACAAGTGCATCCTTATCATCCGCAAACCGAATTGAGCAAGTTACAAGAAATTGCTCAATGGCTTTATCTGATTACTTCTGATGTCGTATTGATGCCAAACCAAGGTATTCTGCTACGCGCAACCCCGATGCTTAATCTATATGAAGGGCTACAAAACTATTGGACTAAAGTCAGTGCTCATTTATCAGAGCTGAAACTGAGTTTTCAATTCGGGTGTGGCTTTTCGCCTTTTTCTGCCAAATTGATGGCACTAGCAGGGACGAACTTCATCAGCGAAGACAAATCTGCCATACAACAAGCCTTATCGCCACTGCCGCTAACACTGACGGATTTATCAAGCGCTACCGTAGAGAAGCTACAACGTGTCGGTGTCACCACTTTGCAAGGCTTGCTTGAGTTGCCATTGCAAGATATCGCACGCCGATTCGACATTGATTTGGTGAACTACGTTGGTCGACTGACTGGGCAGTTTAAGCATCCTGTCGACTTTTATCATCCAACCGAATCCTTCCAAGTCTATTTAGAACTGTTGTTTGAGATTGAAAACGTTCAATGGGTGGAGAAACCACTGGCTAAATTACTTCGTCAGCTCGAAACCTTTCTCAAGCTACGCGATAAAGTCGCGTTTGAGCTGTGTTTAACCCTCCACCAGCGAGACAAACAAACACAGCACCTTCAGCTCACATCTGCACAAGGCGATTACTTGTGCCAACGCTGGCAACAATTGGCGAGTTTGAGTTTGGAATCTGTCACGTTAAACGGTCCTGTTATTGGTCTGACGTTACAAGTAGAACGCCAAGGTGAACCTTTAAGCTCTGCACGCGACTTCTTTGCCGGGCAAAAAGGACAAATGAACGCGTTAGAACTGCTCTCTTTACTGCAAGCTAAATTGGGCAAAAGCGCGGTGCTCAAACCCAACATTGCCTGCGACCCAAGGCCAGAGAAAGCCAACCAATATCGCCCAGCCGATGAGCCGGATGTCCCGATTAACACCATCCCTGCTCTTCTGCGACCCGCGATGCAATTACCCGAACCTATCTTGCTACAAGAGCAAGTCTCTCTAGTTCATGGGCCAGAGCGGATTGTCTCTGGATGGTGGGATGGCGATGAGATAATGCGTGATTACTACATTGCACACACCAAACAAGGTCGCTGGTTGTGGGTGTTTCGCGATCAGCACAAGCATTGGTTTCTTCATGGCTATTTTTGTTAAACCGACAGTTATTTTTGTTAGGTCGTTATGAGTTACGCAGAACTGTTTTGTCAGTCCAACTTCTCCTTTCTCACTGGCGCTTCTCATGCAGAAGAACTGGTGCTGCAGGCGGCATTTTATCGCTATCAAGCCATTGCGATCACCGATGAGTGCTCAGTTGCGGGCGTAGTGAAAGCCCATGCCACCATCGAGCAGCATAAACTCGACATCAAACAAATCGTCGGCAGTATGTTTTGGCTCAATGATGAATGCCAAGTGGTGCTGCTTTGCCCTTGCCGTAAAGCTTATGCTGAGCTGTGCCGGATCATCACCAATGCGAGACGCCGCAGCGAGAAAGGCAGTTATCAATTGTCTGAGTGGGATTTGATGTCGGTTCGCCATTGTTTCGTACTGTGGCTCCCAACTCATCAAGAGAGCGACCATTATTGGGGACGCTGGCTCCAGCAGCATCACGCTCATCGTTTATGGGTCGCGATTCAGCGTCATTTAGGTGGCGACGACGATGCCTACACCACGCACTGTGAGTTACTGGCAAACGAGTTCCAATTGCCAATTACCGCCTGTGGCGGCGTCTTAATGCATGCCGTTGAGCGCTTACCTTTGCAACATGTCCTAACAGCAGTAAAGCACGGTTGCAGCGTTGATAAGCTCGGCTTTGGTCGTTTATCCAATGCTGAGCGAGCATTGCGCCCACTGAATAAACTGTCTCGAATTTACAAATCTGAATGGCTAGAAGAAAGCACCCATATTGCGGACTTGTGCGAATTCAAACTCTCAGATTTGAAATACGAATACCCAACAGAACTGATTCCAGATGGTTACACCCCTACTTCTTATCTGCGTATGTTGGTCGAGCGTGGTAAAAAGTTGCGCTTTCCTGAGGGCATACCCGCAGATATTCATCAAACCATCGAGAATGAGTTAGCGCTCATTGAAGAGCTGGAATATCACTATTACTTTCTCACCATCCACGACATCGTGATGTTTGCTAAACAGCAAGGCATTCTCTATCAAGGGCGAGGCTCTGCGGCAAACTCGGTGGTGTGTTACTGCTTAGAAATCACCGCCGTCGATCCTAGACAAATCTCGGTTCTGTTCGAACGCTTTATTAGCCGAGAGCGAGAAGAGCCGCCAGACATTGACGTCGACTTTGAACACGAGCGTCGTGAAGAAGTGATTCAATATATCTACAAAAAGTATGGCCGCGAGCGTGCCGCTTTGGCAGCCACCGTGATCAGCTATCGCTTTAAAAGTGCCGTACGTGAAGTGGGCAAAGCGTTGGGGATTGAAGAAACTCAGCTAGACTTCTTCATCAAAAACGTCAATCGACGTGATCGCACCCAAGGTTGGCAAGCGCAAATCATCGAATTGGGGTTACAACCAGAGTCGTTAAAGGGCCAGCAATTTATCCAGTTGGTGAACGAGATCATCGGCTTTCCGCGCCATTTATCTCAGCACGTGGGCGGCTTTGTGATTTCATCAGGCCCTTTGTATGAACTGGTGCCTGTCGAAAATGCCTCAATGGAAGACCGTACGATTATTCAATGGGATAAAGATGATTTAGAAAGCTTAAAGCTATTGAAAGTCGATGTGCTGGCACTGGGCATGTTAAACGCGATCCGTAAATGCTTTCAATTGGTCGAGAAACACCACCAGCGATCACTGTCAATTGCCGAGATCACGCGCCTGCAAGATGATCCACACGTATACCGCATGATCCAAAAAGCCGACACCGTTGGCGTGTTTCAAATTGAGTCTCGCGCACAAATGAGCATGCTGCCACGCTTAAAGCCTGCACGTTACTACGACTTAGTCGTACAGATAGCTATTGTTCGTCCAGGGCCAATCCAAGGTGATATGGTCCATCCTTTTCTAAAGCGACGAAATGGTGAAGAGCCGATCAGCTATCCATCAGAAGAAGTGAAAAGCGTACTAGAGCGAACCATGGGCGTACCAATTTTCCAAGAACAAGTGATCAAACTCGCGATGGTTGCTGCGGGGTTTAGTGGTGGAGAAGCCGATCAGTTACGCCGTGCGATGGCAGCATGGAAGAAGAACGGCGATCTTGCCAAGTTCAAACCGAAGTTAATCGACGGGATGCGTGAACGTGGCTATGACTTGGAGTTTGCGGAACGCATCTTCGATCAAATCTGCGGCTTTGGTGAGTATGGCTTCCCAGAAAGTCACTCCGCCTCTTTTGCAGTGCTGGCTTACTGCTCTGCATGGTTAAAGTTTTACTATCCTGCTGAGTTCTATACTGCCCTACTCAATAGTCAACCGATGGGTTTTTATAGCCCTTCGCAATTGATTCAAGATGCGCGCCGACATGGTGTCGAAGTGCTGCCTGTTTGCATCAATCACTCTTCGTATCAACACCATTTGGTTCAGCGTCCTAATGGCCGTCTTGGTGTGCAACTGGGCTTTCGTTTAGTAAAGGGCTTTAATCAAGAAAGCGCTTCTCGACTGGTTGAGCGCCGACCAAGCACTGGCTATCGTGCTATCCAAGAGGTGAAACAGATCTTAAGAAACCGCCGCGACATTGAATTACTCGCTTCTGCCGATGCGTTTCAGATCCTTTCTGGCAATCGCTATAACGCGCGTTGGGCCGCAATGGATTCGTTGTCAGATTTGCCTTTGTTTAATCACATAGAAGAACCAATGGCGAATTACCAAGCTCAACCTTCTGAATACGAGAATTTGATTGAAGATTACGCCAGCACCGGATTATCACTGAGCCGACACCCGATTACTCTGCTGGAAAAAGCAGGCAAGTTACCACGCTTTACTCGGATGAAGCAGTTGGTAGAAAAGGAGCACAAGTCTTTAGTGACGGTCGTCGGTGTTGTGACAGGTAGACAATCTCCAGGCACGGCAGCAGGTGTGACCTTTTTCACTTTAGAAGATGATACGGGCAACATTAATGTGGTGGTCTGGCGAGCAACCGCGCGTGCTCAAAAGCAAGCTTATCTCACTTCGAAAGTCTTGATGGTCAAAGGGATTTTAGAAAGAGAAGGAGAAGTGACGCATGTAATTGCAGGAAAGCTCATCGATTGCACACACAACCTTGCTGAGCTAAAAAGTAAATCTCGTGACTTCCATTAAGCCATCGCGTTTTGATGGCGGGGAAAAAGCGTGCGCCGGAAAAAGTAAAGGGAGGTCAAGCCTCCCTTTTTGATTCTGCTGAATTAATCTTCAGCCATCGTTTCCGTACGCTTACTCTTGTATTTCCTATACAGTAACAAAGACAAAGTCATGATGACTTTTGATGTTAGCCATATCATTAAATGGAAGTACCCTATGTTAATAAGTCAAAAAAGACTCATAGGTGAAAAGTGACGTGATATACCTACATATTTCGTTGTCAGAAATATGTAAAAAAGTATAGCAAGTTGCGACACATATATCACCGCTACTTATGGGTGACTTTGTAACAAGATAAGAAATATTTGTTTATACGATTTGGCGCATCCGCTCTTGTGCTACTTGAACCAAGAGATCGGGCTGGAATTTAGAGATAAAACGATCACATCCAACCTTTTGCACCATGGCTTCATTAAAGCTTCCACTTAGCGACGTATTCAGCGTAATAAACAGTTTCGACATGCGAGGATCAGAACGCACTTCATGCGTGAGTCTGTAACCATCCATTTCTGGCATTTCCGCATCCGTAATCATCATCAACAGTTCTTTCTCAACGTCTTTGCCCTCATCACACCAACGCTTGAGTACTGTTAAAGCTTCTAGGCCATCACGACACTCAATGATGTTCAAACCAAGCTGAGATAGCGTGTCACGAACTTGATTACGTGCTGTTGAGGAATCATCAACAATAAGCACGTTACGACCAACCATAGCGTGAGCGAGATCTTGGTCTAAAATGCCATCGGAGATAGTCACATCATAGTGAACAATTTCCGCCAGCACTTTCTCGACATCAATGATTTCAACGATTTGAGATGAATCACCATCTTTCACTTGGGTGATGGCAGTTAGGTAATTAGAACGGCCAGATGTAGACGGCGGTGGCTGAATCTCAGTCCATGCGGTATTGATAATGTTACGCACAGGCCCAACAAGGAAGCCCTGAATCGAGCGGTTGTATTCAGTAATGATCAAGTTCTCTTCTTCTGCCTCTCCACGCAATGGTGGAAAGCCAATCGAACAACGCAAATCAATCACAGGTACCGCTTCACCACGTAAAGAAGCCACTCCACGGATGTTATAGTGAGAGCCCGGCAGTTTGGTCAGTGGAGGCAGCTTGATCACCTCTTTCACTTTAAAAACGTTAATCGCAAACAACTGGCGACTATTTAACGTGAACAGCAAAAGTTCTAGTCGGTTTTCACCCACCAGATTTGTACGCTGATCAACCGTATTTAACACTCCGGACATACCACTACCTAACCTTGAATCACAACCTTCCACTCTTTACAGAAAACCGTGTTGAAACAACAAAGTAAACTTTTTTATGAGTGTTCTACCATACTTACGGAAATTACATTAATGCCATGGATATAGCAATGAAGCAGCGCTCAGATTGATGTTTTCAGCACTGGGAAGATCAAAAAAGGGTGAACGACACCGATCACCCCTTAAAATAACGCTATGAATGTAGGAAAGATTAGCCTTCAATCACCTTCATCAGCAGCTGACCATCGTACAGCGCTTGCTTAATCAATGCGGCTCCGGGCATAGTCGCTTGTTTGTAGAAACGAGATTCCACCAGCTCAAGATCTTGATGGTAAACTGGAAGGCTTTGCTCTTCTATACAACGTCGAACGGCTGGATAAAGCACATCCTTCGCTTGGTTGATAACCCCACCGATGAGAATTTTTTCTGGGTTGAACAAGTTAATGACTATGGCAATAGCCGAGCCTAAATAGCGACCCAGTTTCTCAATCACGTCAACCGCAAGAGGATCGCCGTTCGCAGCAGCTTCACAAATGCTCTCGATACTCATCTCTTCTTGCTCTGCAAGGATAGAAGCTTCGCCATTTGCAATGCGAGTAACCACTTCTTCACGGATCGCCTGTGAACTGGCTACGGTTTCCAAACAACCAATATTACCACAGTGGCAGCGCTTGCCGTTCGGGTCAATTTGGATATGTCCTAATTCACCAATGTTACCGTGTCGGCCTTGCAGCACTCGACCGTCCAAGATAATACCAGCGCCTAAGCCGTGGTGGATAGAGATAAGAACCGAGTTATCGTTATCTTGAGAATGACCAAACAGTTTCTCAGCTAACGCCCAAGCTCGTGTATCGTTAGCAATAAAAACAGGTAAGCCTGTTGCTTTATAGATCTCAGGACCTAGCGCTAAATTCTCAACATTGTAATGTGGCATCTGCAATACAATGCCCTGCTCTGAGTTCACCAGACCAGGTAACGTAATGGCGATACTGGTGACACGGTCAAGTTGATCGGCGTAGGTTTGGAAGAATTCATCAATTTCGTAGAGTAAGCGTTCCAAAACATCATCTTGATCGCGCTCGTGGATATCGATTTTGGTATCAATCAGAACGTCACCGCCAAGCTCATGAAGAGCGATGGTCAAGTAGCCGCGACCTAAACGCATCGACAAGAATTGCCAACCTTCATTATTGACCTGCAAACCCACCGCTGGACGACCACGACTGGTGGCTTCCTGAACGGTTGTTTCATGAATCAAGTGGGCTTCAATCAACTCTCGAGTGATCTTAGTGATACTCGCAGGCGCAAGCTCACTTTGCTTGGACAAATCGATTCGAGATATTGGACCCTTGAGGTCAATTAGTTTGTATACACGACCAGCATTGACCTGTTTGATATGATCAATATGGCCCGGTTGAGCCATGTACATCTTGCACTCCGAAATTTTATTACGGGATAATTTTTTTACTTTGCGAAGTAATTGTGAAGTGAATTGATAAATCCCCGTGACAAGCATCACGTATAAACATGTTTGTTTGTGTATTCAATCAAATAACGAGAAATCTACTCCTGTTAAATTGTTTGAAAAATGACTTATTTTATTCGTCAAATTAGGTAGCAATACCTGCGACAGGATGTTTTTTCAGTACTTTGACCTGAATACGAACAATCTGTACACACTATGCATATACTTAGCGAGAGTAGAATTCGATTTATCTCACCCTACACCTGCATTCTTCGGAGAATCTATGACTTCTATATTAAGAAGAACAAAAATTGTCACAACGCTTGGCCCTTCAACCGATAAAGACAATGTCCTTGAGGAGATCATCAAAGCGGGAGCCAACGTCGTCCGCATGAACTTCTCTCACGGTACCAGTGAGGATCACATCCTACGTGCGCAAAAAGTCCGTGCCATCGCCGCGAAACTTGGTCGCCAAGTCGCTATTCTCGGTGATCTTCAAGGCCCTAAAATTCGTGTTTCCACATTCAAAGATGGAAAAATTCACCTCAGTGTGGGTGATAAATTCACGCTAGACAGCGACTTACCAAAAGGCGAAGGCAACCAAGAGTCCGTTGGCTTAGATTACAAAGAACTGCCACAAGACGTCTCACCTAACGACATTCTGTTGCTTGACGATGGTCGAGTACAACTACAAGTAACCAGCGTTGAAGGCAATAAAGTTCATACCCGCGTCACTGTTGGAGGCCCTCTTTCCAACAACAAAGGCATCAACAAAAAAGGCGGCGGTCTGTCTGCAGATGCACTAACAGACAAAGACAAGGCCGATATCCTAACAGCGGCTGAAATCAAAGTTGATTACTTAGCAATCTCATTCCCTCGCAACGGCGAAGACATGAACTACGCACGACGCTTGGCTCGCGATGCCGGTTTAGAGGCAAAACTTGTCGCTAAAGTAGAGCGCGCAGAAACCGTCGCAAACAATGAATCGATTGATGACATTATCCTTGCTTCTGACGTAGTCATGGTAGCGCGTGGCGACCTTGGGGTAGAAATTGGCGATCCAGAACTTATCGGCGTACAGAAAAAGCTGATCCGCCGTGCGCGTAGCTTAAACCGCATTGTTATCACTGCAACCCAAATGATGGAATCTATGATGGCCGCACCGATGCCAACTCGTGCAGAAGTGATGGACGTTGCCAACGCCGTGCTTGATGGTACAGACGCCGTTATGCTCTCAGGTGAAACGGCTGCGGGTTTATACCCAGTAGAAACCGTTAAATCCATGGCAGAAGTCTGCATGGGTGCAGAAAAGATGTCGGAAGCAAGTCTGTCGACTTACCGATTGGACCGCACGTTTGCGACCGCAGAAGAGACCATTGCAATGTCGACCATGTACGCCGCTAACCATATGGAAGGCGTGAAGGCGATGGTGTCGCTCACAGAGTCGGGCCGCACAGCACTCATGATGTCTCGCCTAAGTTCTGGCCTACCGATTTTTGCACTGTCTCGCAATGAATCAACGCTAAACCGTGCAGCATTATACCGTGGCGTTACACCCGTATTCTTTGACTCAAAAGGCGGTGCTGGTTTGACGACAGCTCATGCTGCGATCGTGACATTGAAAGAACAAGGTCTATTGGATGAAGGCGATCTAGTCATCTTCACACAGGGCGATGTGATGGACGTTGTGGGCTCAACAAACTGCATGCGTATCTTGTCGGCATAAGCAGAGTTACTCCCCTCTCAAACAAAAAGAGCCCTTTATTTTATGTACTCAATTAAGGGGCTCTTTTTATCTCGTTCGAAAAACTTAGTCTTTCTTATGTCTCCGAAGGGTAGGAACGCGATATCAACGTTGGACGATTGAAAAAACCACCAGTGATTAATACAACGTCTTCGCTGAAGAACTCAACAGAAATAGGTCTCGAGCTGTCTCTTTTTAAATCGGTGACCACTTGGGACATATCAAAAAAGTGTTTCTCAATTAGGCTTTCACTGAATGCCTCTTTCGTATTCTTAACGGCAATATTGTAAGAGCAGAACTCAAACTTATTCTTGTTGCGATCGAGTATCTTGGCGTCAAAAGAGAGCAAGAGTGAGTCTTCGGTGCCCGGCGAGGAGAACTGCATAACAGAAAACTGATTATTGCTAAACTCCATCGAGCTCAAGATATCCAGTTTTATCTTCCCATGTTCTTCTTCATACACTTTGTAATTGTAAATAAACTTGAGATTGTGTTGCTCGCCCTCCGATTTGCTGAGGAAAAAACAACCTAAAAGTAGCAGTGAGCTCAATACTAGAGCGGTATGCGCCTTATTTGAATTGGCTAAGAATTTCTTTAATTTTTTCATCAGCAGTGTCTATCGAAAGTGTGTAGTTATGTGCATATTTTTTACTTGAAGAGTTATTAATGAACAAGGAAAAGTAGACCTCTCCTTCTTCTTGGCTATAGAAAACAACCATATTCTCATTAATACTTTCTAATGCTGACCATAAGTACTGAGGAACATGGTCACGTTTAGCGTAAATCAACTTAACGCTCGCTGCTTCTCCCTCATGAGTAGTGACCACCTCATAGCTAGGAGAAATTAGCATTTCCTCTAAATAAGGTGTGGTTTGTGAAAGTCCGGGCTTGAATAAATGATCGAATAGAAAATAGGCACTTGCAGAAAGGTTAAATGCAATCAACAGAAGAATTATCGTCTGTGCTTTAAGCTTGAAAAATGAAAATGTCCCTGATGCAACGCTCTCAATATTGTCCAGTTTGATAAATGAGCCATCGACAAAAACATTCAAAGGTGTATTTAAGCTATATCCCAACCCTCTGTGCGCGATAATTTCAACGTTCGCACCAATTTCGGATATAGACTTCCTTAATAAAGAGATACTTCTTTTAATTGATCCCTCTGTAACGACTTTATCTTTCCAAACGGTTTGTAAGATTTCTTCTTTAGAAACAATATCCCCTTTATTCTTTAAAAGTAATAACGCCAGATTTAGCTCATTGGGTTGTAAGAAAACACTTTTTTGACGATAAAAGATACGACTCCCAGAGCTGTCAAACTTAACATCCACGAATTAATACCTTACTGAAAACATTGTTATATTTTTGAGACGAGCGGCATGATACCCACATTAAAATACCTAATCAACCACACATAAAATCTAAACTTTGATAGGAGTAAAAATGCATAACCGATAAAAATCACATAAAACATCGTGGAAACAGGATTGTCCAATGAATAAATAAGCAACAGAACACTCAATAAGGCTCTATTAAACCGAAAAAATTACGGTAAATAACCGTAAATTACCATAATTTAGTTTTTTACCTGTACTGACTCATAAAAAATCAGCCCGAAATACCACCAATCAATAACTCAAATAAATATCAACAAAAACAGTGAAAGAAGAAATTTTTCGTAATTTATAATCATTCCCAACAAGCAGTACGCCTTCTAAGTGCCAATATTCCGTTGATGTTTTTCATTAAGATATACATTGTATTTTATCTCGGAGAGGTGACCATCAACTTCTTTAAAGCTTGAGCCTGCGTTACCTATATTCTTTCTCCTTTTCCTTACCACTAAATCTTCAAGGCTTTTTACCAATTTAATATTTAAATTTATTTTTTCAAAAAAGAATTCAAAAGACATACTTACGACAACTTTAAAAATTTAAAATATAAAAAATGGCAGCAACCTAAGCTGCCATTTAAAGTTTATGATATTGATAATTAGCGTTAGTAAAGCTTAGTATTACTGTTCATTATTTCATTAATTTGAGAACACACATTACCATTTTTCGTATTATCCCAATCACCACTTACATTAAAGTAAGCTTCTTCGTTAAATACAGTAATATTGTCTGTCTCTTGCGAATATGGTTCGAATGTCTTCGACTTCAGCCAGTTGGACATAAGAACGTCTTTCGCTTGGTGATCCTTTTCAGAAAAAACGGTAGGGCCAGATACTGCGTTCACCTCATTTCCGAAGATGAAAGACAGTTCAGCACCATGACAAGATGTTTCTGACGGTGAGCATGTTTTTGTAAAGCTCTCCACGTAGTAATCCGGCCATAAGGCAAAGTCTGGTTGATAGTTAAATTGGTACAGCGAGGTTGTTGTTTGGTTTGACGACAAGTTTTGCGCAACATGTTGGGATGAACACATAAATAAAACTTGATTCATCAATTTTCGGGCGTTGTTTTTTCGCTTTTCAGGCGTGCTGTTCCACCAGTTTAAGTGGAATGCAGGCAAATTGCGCAACTGCTCTCCTTTGTCTGAACCAAAGAATGCATCAACCAAAAGATTATAGCTACCAGGCGCGTTGAGTATCACATCGAAAGGAGCGACAAAGATGTTGGATTCATCTTTGTTAAAGCCTAGAGTCACATCTACCCCATCTACTTTTTGTAGGTCAATCGGCTGATATGGGATGGTCTCTCCATCGACATACGGCGCCCAGGCCAACAGGCCAGATGTACTTGGCGTAATTGTCATCAAGTTATTCATTTGCGTTGTCGCCGCCTTCATTTGAGACTGTATATTGATGATCTCTTCAAAAGGTACAGTTTGAATATCTTGATCATTACTGAGTTTGTCTTTTACCTGCTCAGCTAACCATTGCGCCGATTTGGCATCTTTGTATTTCACACCATATGGGTTGCTTTCCATGATAGCGCGTTGATATAGGTGCGCATTTTGTTTCTCATCCATTAACTGAATGCCGATTGACATCGCACCAGCGCTTTCGCCAAACAAAGTAATATTCTCAGCATCACCACCAAAGTTACCAATGTTGTCATGAATCCAACTTAACGCTGATTTTTGGTCTTGGATGCCATAGTTACCCGAGTGCTCGCTGCTGTAGAAACTACCAAGAATGCCAAGACGATAGTTAATGCTGACGAGAATAAATGGATTTCCTTCATCAGCGTTTTTTGCAACCAGTTTAGCGCCATCAAACTGCTTAACGGTGCTAGAACCTAGCTCAAATGCGCCACCGTGAATGAACACATAAACAGGCAGTTTTTCATCGTTAGCAATGTCAGATGGACGCCAGATGTTTGCATTCAAACAATCTTCGCTTTGTGCTTCTTGTACAACACCATTAGCTTCCATGGTATGCGGCACTTGTGGACAAATATCTCCCGTAACCGTCGCATCATAATGCTCGCCAGTAATAAAGTGATGACGCTGTGGTGCACTAAATCGCTCAGCAGAAGCGTATTTTACGCCAAGAAATGCATCAACTTGTGCAGAATAATCAGCCGGTGAATTGATGAGGCCCTGAAGCGTTGCACCGTCAATTTCCGCCGTTGGGGAAGCAATTGCTGAAGAACTAAGAGCCAAAAGCGAGCTGGTAATCGAGATATAAAGTGTATTTTTCATGGTTTACCGAACCTATAAATCAATGAGTAAAATGACTAAGAAAATAAGGGGAGGCTTTCATCCCTCCCCCAAAAGAACAGATCAATTATTCTGGTAGCTCAGTCCAAGCGTTGTAGCCTTTCTTAGTCTCAGTGAAATCTAGTGCCGGTCGGCCAAAACCAGTTTCACAAGCCGTTTCATTCGCAGGTAAAGAGAAGAAGGCGTTATGTGGATTGAATTCGGTAAAGAAACGATATACTTGGTCGAAAGCAACAGGCATAGACATTCTGCGCTGATCAACCTTTCTGGTTGTGCCTGCACGAACCAGCTCCCAACGCTCATTCCAGTTAACACGAACATATGCATCGTAATCTGAGTTGTTGGTTGCGGTTAGAGAGATCGTGCTCCAGTAGCTGAATAGCTCTTTACCTGTTTGGCATCGCATCGTCAGATCAACAGGAACAGTTTTCGGTTTATTGCTGTCTTGAACACCGAAGCGAGACACAAACATATGCTGGTTTATCGATCCTTTGTCACCATTTTTCGGGTACACGATTAAATCGCCCCAAACACTGCCACCAGCACCTCCACCGCTGCGGTCAAAGACACGACCATTTTTAAGCGACGCGATCGTCATCTCGGAGGTGTTACCTGAAGTCACGATCGACTCTTCTAAGTGTTGATCGCTTTGGGCTTTGAAAGAGAACAACTGCGAGACACCGTAATCGACGTCACATCGCTCAGCAGTCACGTTATAACCATTCACCGTCAGACATTGAGTATCATCAGAGAATGGACGAACTTGGAATACGTTCGTTGGATGCGTAACTGTGCCTAATGCAGCTGGGACAAACTTAAATAGGACGTTTGGATCTGTGTTTTCATTTACAACTTTAGAAGCATTACAGTCTTGGAATGCAAACTTGCCACCCATGTTTGTCAAACATTGGGTCGTGCCGTTACCCGTAAAGTTAATAATGCGCTTACCACGATCACCGATCGCAATGTTAAAACGCTTTGATTTCACTTTATCAACGCCATGAACACGATAATGAGCAACAAGATCCAGAGGTAAAACAACATTAGCAAAACGAGGGAAATACTTTTCGTATTGGCTGCCTAGATTAGCAATCGCATCAGTAATACCGTCGTTGACGGTTGCAACATCTAGGTAAAATTGACCATCTTCAGAGAACTCAACCGCTTTCGCCAAGATGTTATTGTTAATCGTCTTCTCGACCAGCTTTAAGCCTTCTTCAACTAGGCTTGGAAGATCTGGGGCGTAAACTTTCACAAACTCAACAAGCGGATATTCCGCTGACCACGTCACTCTCTCTAGACCTGAAATTGCGCTTTGGTCCAGCGTATCTAATGCTAAACGAATGCCGGTGTTTCTAGCTTCACGGATATCGCTGCGGCTGCCTTTGTTCGTAATTTTTGTCACTGCACCATTGATGTATGCATTGTCGTAAATAACGTTGTTCACTGGATCAATGTCTTCAACAACGATCTGACGCGTATCCGTGTTGTAAGTCACGACCGTTGTGACATTGTTCCACTTGAATGTCTTTTGTCCTGTGGTTTCAATATCAAAAGGGACATCTGTGGTTACATGACCACCTGTTAACGTCTGCTTGTGATTGCCGTTGACGTCAATTGTTTGCGGATGATCGGCATCTTGCCAGACGTTAACGCCTGTTAAACGCACTTCGCTACCATTAGCAACCAAATCACATGTTTGTGGATTACCTTGTGTCAGTACACACTGGCTGTCTTGGTTATTTGAATCGACAATGCGCATCGGAGAAGCGTCTAAGTATGCACCTTGGCCCGTCATCGTCGTCAAACCTTGTGGATCGACAAAAGTGATTGGCGTGTCGTTATCATTCAGTTTGTAGCCAAGAGTTGCAGTGTAAAACGCCTCACTATCCCAACCTTCTGACGGTTTGATTTGTCCCGTTATCTTGTTGTGACCACTAACAATGCTTTGGCTTTGACCCGTCAATGTCACCCACTCTGCAGTGGTGTTATCTTCACCAGTGCCAATGGTCTTTTGCAGCAGAACTCGAATAGGTTGATTAGCAAAGCTACTTGCGTTGCCTTTTACCAAATCAAAATCTAACGTCACCTCGATTGGCGTTTCAGTAGCAAGCCACATTTTCCCGTTTCGGATCAGCTTCTCGTCTTTCGCCGGTTCAAATGTTGCAGAGGCATTTTCAATTTCAGGAGCGTCCGGTACTAAGTCGTCGATAGTCAGGTCACCGCCCCAACCTGCGCGAAAGCCCTCTGTACGAATCTCAACGCGTAGGCCACTTGAATGAAAACCACTGTTCGGTAAAACACACGACCATTGGTTATTGCCCAAACTTGAACATTCAGAGCGACTCCCATCTGAGCCATGTATCTTTACAAGACTTGGCGACATTTCGTCCCACCAGCTCATCGCTGGGAATGACACTGGCGTGACTACAGTGATCTGCTGGCCTGGGTTCAGCGTTAAGCCTTCAGGGTTTATATTAGCGATGCAAAAGTCGCTTGCGCCGTGGGGGTTATTATTAAGGCATCGTTGACTGTTAACGATATTGGTAGAACCGTAGTTAGTAGCAATGTCTTGCGTAACTTGCGTAGCATACGCAGTCGAAACGCCGGCCAAGCTGGTCAGCAGCGCCGCGTATATAGGGGTTAATCTCATAGAAATTAAGTCTCTCTAGTTGTAAATAACAGTATTTAAAATGGGTATAAAAACCGTCTTTAAACCACATAGAGCACGATGTTTTTTGTTAAGCGACACGGGTTAAAAGGTGCAACTAAATCGCCCTACTTCACCAAAAAACCTAAAGGTAATATGCAATTCAAAGACAGGGCAAGTATCCCCCCTTCCGTTCTAGGAAATACAGCGAATCACCGTTAGTTTAGGTTTTATGAGATTCTTTTATGACTATGAAATTCAATACCTTAGAATCAGGCAGGTCGAACTAAATAAGAGAAATGACTTGTCATTCTACAGGAAACAGAGCCCTGGCAACTCGTCATTTTGTAACACGCAAATGTGTAAAATGCCCAGAATCAGGGCATTTTCATCGATGGATAATTGGTGGCAAGACACTAATTAAATTGAGTACAGTGCACCATGTTCGTGCGATAGTCCGTACTGGATTGGGCTAATATTTGAAAATTAAAATCGTGTAAAGTCACGCCGTCGGATACCACTCCCATATTGCGAGCAGAATAGATGGTTGGCGCCATAGGCCCGGGATGGATTTTGGTCACTTTAAACTCGATCCACTCTTTACAATCGTCATGGCAGTATTGAACGGTTAATTGTTCAGGTAAGGCCTTTTCTTGAAAGGTTGGGATAAAAGCATTTACAGCATTGGTAAAATCAATCCCCTGAGCACTATCCACTTGACTCAATTTTCCGGGTAATGAACCGAGCGCCATATTTGGAAATTTTAAATAATGGGTATGATTCCCAGTTGCTGAAGTAGAAAGTACCATCGTCTGCACCGCTTTATCGCCGGCCTCATAACAGATCCCTTTAGTGCCATCTGGCGGGTACTCTAGCGCCACAGGTAACGGTTCACTTTCAAAGGTGCGTGTTGCTTCCGGATAGCCCTTTTCAACTTTGCCGCTGTATTTCACTGTCAGAGGCTTAAAACCCACTCCTTTATCAAACACCCTGTCAATATCCGATGGATTGATGGTCAGGGTTGGCGAATTCGCGAAGCAGTCTCCCTTATCATTACACCACTGGTAGGTTTTTGAATCGGCAATGACCTTATCACCATCAGGATCGAGTTCTTGAATCGGAAGAACAGAAATTGAGCCGGTACCTATGGTGTTATTTTCACTCGGCGTGACATTCCATTCAGGCATACCAGTTGGATAGCCGTGGCCTGTGATGGCTGACGTATTGTTCGAACACACTTGGTTTTCAGGGCATTCTGCCATCGCAGACCAAGAACAGATAAGAGCCAAAATAGTGATGAATGATTGACGTATCATGGTTGTACCCTCATAGAGAGAAAGCGGGCTGAAAACAGCCCGCTTGGTAATTGGTTAAAGCTTAATTAAACGAAATTAACGCAGTGAAGCACGAGTGATTGGCGCCTCGTTCATAGACGCAGTGATGGTGTAACCTTGAAGCTCTTTGGTTAGTTTGAATGTTAGGTCATTACCAGAATCATTCAGCTCACTTTGTAGAGCCGCTTCTGCTTGCTCCATTGGGTATAGACCCGCTGTGTCACCGGTCTCATTTTCTGCCAGCGTGAACGTCACATCTGCGATATTCAGATCGACATCAGCGCCATCGAATGCGTGTACCGTCAATGTTTCACCAACTTCATAAACGCCACTGATGGATAGATCCATTTCCGCAGCGACATTGAATTCGTTAGAGGTCATTTCATCAGACACAAGCGTTTCTGAAGGGTAGCCATATTGAGTATGAACTTTCCAAACGAGTGTTAGTTTTTTGTTTTTTAGCTCATCGAAGTTTGAGAACTCAATCGCGCCGCCATTCAACTTACTAATATCAGCCTTCTCTTCCTTGCCGTATTGGGTACCTCCGGCATCTTGTAGCCAATACGTCACAGAAGTGATGTCATCATTATCAGTATCTTCATGAGTCGGAACACTGAACTCCACTTTAATAGGCGCCGGCGTCCACTTGATATCTGTTTTTGTAATGACCGGAGCCGTCACGGTTGGTTGATGACCCTGTACTGGTTCAGTGACATTACTTTCAATCGCCCAAGCTGCTGTTGCTGTGAAACCGCTGATAAGAAGCCCAAGTGTAATAGCTGTTTTCTTCATAATACTCTCTTTTTATTTGATTATTTTTTGTTGATTGGTTGTTGTTTTCTGATTGGCCGTAACCTTGATCTGGAAGCCCTGATCAGCACCAGTCAATTGGTAGTTTTTCCCTGAAGCCCCTGCAATCTTTTCA
The DNA here is from genome assembly GCF_030248375.1 of Vibrio sp. B181a. NCBI lineage: Bacteria > Pseudomonadati > Pseudomonadota > Gammaproteobacteria > Vibrionales > Vibrionaceae > Vibrio > Vibrio sp. B181a. The sequence goes on from NZ_JAHGAD010000007.1 coordinate 206,590, forward strand.
AAATCACCTGACTTATCATGGGCTCGTCGCCACCATTGAAATGCAAAGTTCGACGTATCATTAATCGACTCACCGTCTTCAAACAGCTCTGCTGTCAATGTGTGATGAGTAAACAAAGGGTCGCTACTCTCATTCCCTGAGCCAATGATCTCTTGCTGCCCTCTGAATATTTTGATCTGGTATTGCTTAGCCTTAGCCCATTCGACTATCCCCTGCTTAGCGTGGTCTCGGTCATCGTGGTAAATGGCCGTAATTTTCACTTTATTGGCTTCTTCACTGAGAAGAACCAATTCAGCCACGCCCTCCTCATCAGTCGTCGTATTCACGATAATCGTGGTTTGACCATCTTTGAGAATTGGGACTTCACCATTAATATTGAGACCGAGTAAGCTCTCAGCAGAAAGCTCAAACGCAATCGGCGCACTTGCTGCCGCTACGCTTAATTTCGCGGTTGCAGTAATTCGCTCACCGGCAACGGCTCTAGCAGGTGAAAAGTCCAAGGATTCAAGAACCTTGCTGTCCGTTACTGTGATTTTCATTGTGTTGGACTGCTTTATTTGCCCACTACGCAACTTGTAAGAAACGGACAGTGACAAGGTATTGTTAGCGTCATAACGATAGGCTGGCGCGATAAATGTTGGGCTTGAGGCTTGTATGTCATTAAGATAGTTCGCCGCATCACCTTGCCACTGGTATGACACAATATCGGCGCCCCCTTTGACTTCCATCCAAGACGAGAGCATTTGCTGACTCAACTCTGTAACGAGTGCACTTTCCGGTAGGCGAATACTTATCTCAGCAAACTTCTGTTTGTACTCCAGCACCATGTTATGGTCACGCTGAACAAAATCAGTCAATCGCTCCGGTTTCGGTAGTAAACTCTGTTGAGACAAGCGTCGCTCACCCTCGTAGAGACCACTCAACGATAAGGTATAATTGATCCCTGCAATCCATTGCTCCTTTGCGCCTTGCTCAGTTTGATAGCCCAGCGAGAAGGCCCACGCAGGATCGGGACGAAACTCTGTACTCAAGCTGAAATGGTATGGATTTTTCGATGGCAAACTGCCATCACTGTGTTCCACGTAACGGCCAAGGTATTGACCTGCCGTTAAACCAAACTTCCAGCGCGTATCCAAAGGCAGATACGTCTCCAAGTTCAAATCCCAGCCCTTCGCTGCCTTCTCAACTAGGCTGTTCATTCCTTCATAGTGATCCGGCGAGTCTTTCCAATTGGAGAGCGGGAAATAAGCATTTGTGCTAAATGTGCCGTAATCCAAGCCATATTCCGCACCAACACTGACACGCGTATGCTGACGCGATAGATCGTAATCAAAAAAACCATTCACCCCGAAGAACTGGCTATCATCCAACTGACGATAACCTAACCCTAGGTGCGCAAAATCTCGCCCGTGAAAGTTCTCACGATTGAACACCGCTCCTGTTTGCATAAACCATAATGCTCGACCGTTTTGATCCCAGAATGGAAGTAGTGTTTCGAAATGATCAAACGTCCATTGATTACCTTTGTTTAGCGAAAGACCAATATCAAACTTGGCATCTCCCCATTGTTCAGATAACCACTGCTCAGTCGTGCTAACACCATTGGCCACGAGCCTTGACGGCAGCTGCTCTTGGTATGCCTTTGTATTGCCCATTTCATACTGCTGCTGACTGATCGCAACCAACTCAGAAGTAAAAGTGTTTAAGTAAGGACTCACTTCATCACTAGAGTTATCTTGTAAGCCTAAGTTAGGTAAAGCATCAATCAACGTCTCAGTAACTTGATAGTTGTTGTCCGTGATTTCATACACCAAAGGCTCCGCTATCTTCCATAATTCCGGTGTGTATGGACCGCATTGAATTAAGGTTGCACCACTTGGTTGAATATCCTCTCGACAATAGGTACCCAAATTTAACAGCGCTTGTAGCTGTTTCTCTTCGTCTCCATAAAATGAAAAGGTAACAACGGTGTTTTTCTCAACTTTTGAAGCAGAGTGCGACACTTGCTCGCGGCTTGCCTCGTCAACAATATTTTTCTCATGAGCTAAAACCGAATGACTGGAGATAGGCAAACAGGAAAGAACAAATAAAGAGTGAATAATTCTTTTCAATAGCATGGCGTATAGAACGATAAAAAATTTATACGCAATCTAATGCAAGGATGGTGAATCACTAGGTAATTCAACGATAAAGAAAGTTAAAATATTAAAAATCAATAACTTGAATTTATTTGAAGGGAGTTTCGTAAACTCTTTTGAGAACTTTCAGATAGGTTTTATAGGTTAAAGAAGAAAAAACAGCCCACAATCCGAGCAATCCAATGAAGTGCTCATGCTAAAGGCTTACTGATTAGATAACTCGTCATACAACCGAACAAGGTTAAAGCCTGTTTGTAATCCGAGTTGATAATCATGCTCTAATGCTTCTGGGTCACTCATTAAAGAGGAGGATTGCAATTCCTCTCTTGGGGCAAGTTGTAGGATAAATGTGTCATCCGGAGGTGTAGATAGGAATGCTTGAGTCAGCTCGAAGGTTTGGTAGTGAATCATCAACATATCCGCTAAGCCGGAGTCAAAGTTCTCCCCAATTAGATGACTTAAACGGTATAAGTTATCAGCCCCAAACAACCAGCGTCCGCCATTTAACAGCTTACCACCAGTTAGCTTAGAATCATGCGCAGTATTAATTTTCTGCTGAAGGAACCCGCTCCAATCTTCTTTCCATTGATTCACTTTAACTTGCCAAGACTCTTGTACTGAATTGATGGATTCGCGATACCATTCGACTTTGTCATCACCAATTTCACTTTGTGCTTTTGCTTCGGATTCAGAGAAAGGTTCGGTACGAATCACAATAATATTACGCGCATTTTGCCGCCACGCCTCTTGCACAGGAATAGAGGCAGAAACGCCACCATCGACAAAACGCTGACCATTCACATCTACAGGACCTTGATACAATTTTGGGATTGCACAAGTCGCCACCATAGTGCTTACCCAATCCGCACCGAGTATTGGAAGATACTGATCAGAGAGCGTATCGACATTGGTTACTGCAGCAAATGCTCCACGGTCGCCTAGTGCCAAACGGCCAAGGTCTAAGTCCAGCTTGTAGGGGTAATCTTGAATTCTTTCTAAAGCCCACTCTAAGCCAAGGTACTGCTTCTTACGGATATAGCGAAATAGATTAAAGAATTGATCAGATGTGGTGAGGTCTGTAATGAAGGACTTACCCATGCCATGTTGACGACAAAGGAAAGCACATAGGTTGAGTGCACCAGCAGAGGTGCCATAAAACTCGTCAAACGGGTCAAAGTTAGAGAGAAGAAATGCGTCCAGTACTCCAGCGGTAAAAATCCCTCTCTGCCCTCCTCCTTGCGTGACAAGGGCTGTTTTGCCATTTCTAAAGTGCTCATAAACGTCGACGTTTAGCTCTGTATGGCTGTCAGTGATAATACCGCTGTTACGTATCATAGGCGCAGTGCCAGTGATTTAAGCCGTAGTAATCGCAATAATGCCAAAAGAGAGTAAAACTGCGAATACCGTGACGACGATGAGTAGGGCTGATTTTAGATCGTGTTCCATAGACACCTCCTTTTGTTGTAACAAATTAATAACACCAGTGTGAATTATGTTCAAGATTTGCTTAATTTAGTCGCACGATTTTGACTAAGGCATCACAATTAGCTTAGTCATAATAAGGAGATAGCAAATGAACTATAAAATTGGCTGGCTAATGGGGAGTGTATTATTGGGTTGTTCTATGACTGCTCAAGCAAACGTTATCGTTACACCCTATGTCGGCTTTACAGGAGGTGGGGAAGTCGAGGATCAAAAGGAACGTACCTACGATTTAGATCCTTCTATTAACTACGCATTATCGGTAGAAACCCCTTTTGAAATGGGTCGTATTGGTTTGTTTTACTCTAATCAATCTTCTGAATTACAAGACATCAATAACTCGATAGATGTTCACTACCTGCAGTTTCAAAGCAGTATTTACTACCCACTCTCTCAAGGATGGCAAACCTATGTCGGACTTGGTTTAGGTGGCTCTTATACCGATGCGGATTGGGTTAGTGACAAATATGGTTTTTCGGCCAGTGCTTTCGCTGGTCTCGAATATGAATTTTCAAAAAACTTTGCCATGACGGCTCAGATCCGTTGGTTAGGCACCGTTGTGGATAATGATACCTCTGGTGCATGTGTCCTTCCGACTGATGGCTCATCTTGCATCATCAAGTTTGAGACCGACTGGATGAACCAATTCCAGTCCAATATTGGCTTTAGTTTCCGCTTCTAATAACTTTCACTTTCAAAGAATGATTTTGGCGAAAAATCCTCTATGGGGCGTATCGAATACAGGGATACGCCCTAATACATAAAAATAGTTAATTTGACCAAGATCACATCCAAGCATCAATATTTTATTTCAAAAACTAGCCGCAATAACTGGTCAGATAGCCTAGCAAATCACTAATTAACAATATTTATACCAGATAAAATATCGCCATTAACATTTAGAATCTATTGCGCTAAATAATGTAAAAAGTTAGTCTGACAACATAAAGCAGAAGAATGTTTCAGCTTTCACAAACACACATCAAAATTTAAAGCATTTAATTCTATTTCTTTTTAGGCAATACAAAGCAAAACTCCAGAATTTAATAACAATACCGAATATTGGACAAAAGACTGACGGATAACAGTTGTTCTTTATTCTTCTGGATTGCAGGTTGCCGAGAAGAGCTTCATTCCTTAGGGAGTCGTACAGGAGTCAAATATGAAGCGAGAACAATGGGGATCCCGTGCGGGATTCATCTTAGCCGCAGTCGGTTCAGCCATCGGTTTGGGTAACATCTGGCGTTTCCCATACATGGCCTACGAAAATGGCGGTGGTGCCTTTTTCATTCCTTACCTTTTTGCCATGATCACTGCTGGTATTCCTTTTATGATCCTTGAGTTCAGCATGGGTCAAAAATACCGTGGTTCTGCACCAAAAACACTGGCCAAAATTCATTCCAAGTTTGAGTGGCTTGGCTGGTTCCAAGTGGGTGTCGCCGCTGTTATCGCCGTTTACTACGTAGCCGTGATTGGTTGGGCAATTTCTTACTTTGGCATGTCGTTTACCCAAAGTTGGGGCTCAGATACCAACGCTTTCTTCTTCAGTGAATACCTAAAGCTTGGTGATAACTCTCCAACGGATTTAGGCAGCATTCAATGGAAGATCGCAGTGTCTATGCTCATTGCTTGGGCCATTACCTACACAGCGATTGTGAGTGGCGTAAAATCAGGGATCGAGCGTGCGTCTAAGATCATGATGCCTATCTTATTCTTTATGGTGATCTTCTTGATTGGCCGTATGATCTTCCTTCCTGGCGCACTAGACGGTGTGAACTATATGTTCGAACCTGACTTCAGCAAAATCTGGGATGTGAAGGTATGGGCAGCCGCTTACGGTCAAATCTTCTTTACGTTGAGTATCGGCTTTGCCATCATGCTGGCTTACTCAAGCTATCTGCCAGAGAAATCAGACATCACCAATAACGCCTTCATGACGGTATTGATCAACTGCGGTTTCTCGATTCTATCAGGCATCATGATTTTCTCTGTGTTGGGCTACATGGCTCAAGAACAAGGCAAACCTCTGACTGAGGTTGTATCAGCGGGTGTAGGTTTAGCATTTGTTACGTTACCTGCGGCAATTAACTTGCTACCAGCACCATACATTCTTGGTCCCCTATTCTTCTTTGCTTTGGTTGTGGCTGGTTTAAGCTCGCACATCTCAATCATGGAAGCAGTAACATCAGCGGTTATCGACAAGCTGAAGTGGAGCCGTAAGAAAGCTGCGAATGTTGTGATTGGTACGGGTTTTGTGGTCTCAATGGCATTTGCAACCAATGGCGGTCTACTTCTGCTTGACCTTGTTGACCATTTCGCAAACAACGTCGGTATTATGGTAGGTGGCCTAGTAGAAATCCTTCTGATGGCATGGTTGCTGAAACAAGTACCGGAAGTTCGTCGCTACGTAAACGAACGCTCTGACTTCTCTGTAGGTCAATGGTTTGAAGTCTGTCTACGCTTCATCACTCCGATCATGCTAGCGATTATCTTGGCGACAAAACTGTACGCACTTCTAACAGAGGGCTACGGCGGCTACGACCTTACACTAGGTTGGGCAATGATTGCCGCGCTGTTTGTGTTTGGTGTACTGATTAATGTTGCGAGCAAGGAGAAAGCATAATGACTACAAGTGCAATCATCATGATGGTTATCGGTCTTGGCATCACTTGGGGTGGCGCTGCGGTATGCATCAAAAGAGCAATGAATAAACAGCAATAACGCCGTTAATTCACAGAACACATAAGTTTTACAAACAAAATGCCGGCTCTACGCCGGCATTTTTTGTGTCCATTTAGAAACTGTACTTGATACCAAGTGCCCCACCGATTTGTAGGTCCGGCCCTTTGTAAAGTTCTAGCTCTGGGTGAATTTGAGCGTAAAGGTCCCAGCCTTTCGATAGGTCCCAGTTCAGACCTAATGGCACACGAACGCCAAATTCGTCATCCCATTCATACCAACCACCGATACCTACGTACCATGTTAGCGGCATACTCTGATCAAATGACCCGCGCTTGGCGATGTAGTCAAACGCCATACCATCGTTACCAATAATACCGCGATACTTATCTTCAATTTCAATCACAACACTTAGCTGCTGATCCACTGCCATACCGACAGAGAAGTTTGTCGGTTGATTTGCTGCCATGCTAACACTCGGGAACAGTGCAGCTGCCAACATTATTTGCTTTTTCATACACGTCATCACTCTTAAAAAACGGCGTACATAATTCAAACATGGTGGCATTTTATTATGTCAGTAATGAGTAAGAATGACGTACGAAAAAGGCCACAAACGTAAGGCTGAGTCAGGGATCACAACAACAATGTCAGAAAGTAAGCCCTAAGAAGAGAGAAGCGAGAAAAATACGCAACGTTGGATGGAGAACGAAAAGGATAATACGCAAAAAGGAGGCCGAAGCCTCCTTTCTATCATGAATGACTGAGATTAGCCGTGGTTACGAATCCACTCATCCATTTCAGTTTTCAGGTTGTCAGACTTAGTACCGAAGATAGCCTGAACACCACCTGCTACAACTACAACACCAGCAGCGCCTAGTTGTTTTAGTTTGTCTTGGTCAACTGCAGCTGTGTCAGCTACTGCTACACGTAGACGAGTGATACATGCGTCTAGACCAGTGATGTTTGCTTTGCCGCCGAATGCTGCAACAAGCTCACCTGCCATGTCAGAACCAGAAGTTGCAGCAGCTTCTTCAGATTCGTCTTCACGACCTGGAGTTTTAAGGTCAAGAGCAGTGATTACTGTGCGGAATACTACGTAGTAGATTACTGCGTAAACTAGACCAACAGCTACCATCAGACCCATCTTCTGAGCGTGACCAGATAGAACTAGGAAGTCGATCAGACCGTGTGAGAATGATGTACCGTGTACAAAGCCTAGCGTGTTAGCAACAACATACGCAGAACCAGCTAGTAGAGCGTGGATACCGTATAGTAGTGGAGCAACGAATAGGAATGAGAATTCGATTGGCTCAGTAATACCTGTTAGGAATGAAGTCAGAGCAGCTGACGCCATGATACCCATTACTTTCGCGCGGTTTTCAGGTTTAGCACAGTGAGCAATTGCGATTGCTGCAGCTGGTAGACCGAACATCTTGAACATGTAGCCACCCGCTAGCTGACCGAAGCCATTACCAGCAGCACGAGAAGCTTCATCAGCAACTAGGTAACAAGTTAGTACGCCGTTTTGCGTTTCACCAGCAGCGTTCACACAAGTACCTGCTTCGAAGAAGAATGGTACGTTCCATACGTGGTGTAGACCGAATGGGATTAGAGAACGCTCAACTACGCCGTAGATACCGAACGCAAGTTGTGGGTTTTGGTGTGCAGCCCAGTCAGAGAATGCAGAGATTGCACCGCCGATTGGTGGCCATACGAAAGAAAGAACAACTGCAAGGAAGATCGCAGCGAAACCAGTGATGATTGGCACTGCACGCTTACCAGCGAAGAAGCCAAGGTACTCTGGAAGTTGGATTTTGAAGAAACGGTTGAATGCCCAAGCAGCAACACCACCGACAAGGATACCACCTAGCACACCTGTGTCGATTTTCTCAACGCCCATGATGCCAGCCATAACGCCTAGCGTTGCCGTCATGATGCCGTAACCAACGATAGCAGCTAGACCAGCTACACCGTCATTGTTCGTGAAGCCTAGAGCTACACCAACAGCAAATAGAAGTGCCATTTGGCCGAATACTGAACCACCAGCTTGTTCCATTAGGTTAGATACAACCTCTGGAATGAAGCTTAGGTGGGCAGCACCAACACCTAGTAGGATACCTGCGACTGGCAACACTGATACTGGTAGCATCAGAGCTTTACCAACTTTTTGCAGGTTTGCAAAAAGGTTCTTAAACATGTTTATGCTCCTGATAAATTATAAGTATTATTTGGGCACTAACGGCACACCCCCGTAGCCTAAATGTTAGCACCCAATGAAAATGTAACCACACGAGGCATTATATTTTCCGGCTCTAAATATATATTGATGGCCCTCAAACTTTCCACACAGTTACGAAATTTAGTTTCAAAACAAGTCTTGGATCACACCGAAAAACAGCCAATGAAAAGGTTTGCATTAAACTTATATTACTGTTTTATAAAGATTTTATTATCTACATAATTAATTTTAAGGCGTAAATAAAATAAAGGCCGATGTTATTTTTAGTAACAAAATTACATTTGATGAATTTGAATACGCTTAAATCAACAAATTTAGTAAACATTAAACTAAATGATCTTTTTGGCGTATTTCTAAACAAAAAAGGGGCTTTCGCCCCTTTTTAAACCGTTTCTTGATTTTTCATCGCAAAAAAAGATTTCGGAAGTTTTCGGTGGTTTTTTGCCCGACTTCAGATAATGAACACCCTTTTAGCTGTGCAATGTAAGCCGCAACTTCCACTACAAAGGCTGGTTGGTTCTCTTTTCCGCGGTGCGGAACAGGCGCAAGATATGGTGAGTCAGTCTCTATAAGCAACTTTTCAAGGGGCAAAGCTTTTACAACTTCCTTCAATTCTGTTGCTTGACGGAAGGTCACAATACCCGAAATCGAGATGTAGAAACCTAAATCAAGCGCCGCCTCTGCAAAAGCTAGATCTTCAGTAAAGCAGTGGATCACGCCACCACATTTTTCTGCACCGCCATTGCGTAGAATTTCTAATGTATCTTCGCGCGCATTGCGGGTATGGATGATAAGTGGTTTGTTCAACTCTACCGCTAAGTCGACTTGTTGTTCAAAACGCTTTTGTTGTAGCGCTGCCATCTCTGGCTTGTAATGGTAGTCTAGGCCTGTCTCACCAATCGCAACGACTTTATTGTGAGAAGCATGCTGGCGTAACACCTCCATCGAGAAGTCACTTTCTACATCGAGAGGATGGACACCACAAGACGCGTAGACATTTTCATACGGCGTGATCAGTTCCAACATTTTCGGGAAGGAATCCAGCGTAACGCCTACAGATAAAAGCTCTGTTACGTTCGCTTGTTTTGCTTTGTTAATAACGTCTTCAACATTGATGTGAAGATCATCGTAATTCAATTTGTCTAAATGACAGTGAGAATCTACGAACATAATGCCTCTCGTGATTCAATTAACCAATTCATTGATAGTAGCTCAAGGTTCAAGCCTGGAAAGGTCTGCATTTGAGCCTTTAACTCGAGTAATTTTTGTGCTGCTGAGTATAAACCGTTGTAGTTGTTCGGTTGAAACTTGTCAGCCCCTGGCAACTGGTCTGCCTCAGCCACACCAAATTGCGCTTTCTGTGCATCAGTTAATAAGTACCAAGCCCAATCCAACGCTTTATCTGGGTTCTTGGCCATCAAAGACGCACATTGGAACACATCAGAAACAGGAGAAGACAAAGCCTCAATCAAACTGCGCTCAAATGCCTGGTAGGCATCAAGCTCGCCATTTTTTACTGCTTCTAGTGTGTTGATTGGGGAGCCCATGTTCAGCTTAAGCGCGTAAGCTGGCACTTTCAAAGAACCCTGCTCGCTCATCCAACTCATCGCTTGTTCTGTCGAAGGTGGCGTCACCACCCACTGCTGACAACGGCTTTGGATGGTTGGGAGTAATCGTTCTTGGTTATGCGTGACAAGCAAGAACAAGCACTTCTGCCCAGGTTCTTCGAGTGTTTTGAGCAACGCGTTCGACGCTGATTCGTTCATCGCATCCGCAGGTTCAATGATAAACACACGATAGCCATTTAGCTGAGATGATTCATGCGCAAGACGATTGCATGCTCGAATCTGGTCAACGGTAATGGATTTCCCTTCCTTCTCTGGTTTGATCCAGTGTAAGTCAGGGTGGCTGTTCGATTGCGTTAGCTGACAGCTGTGGCAAAAACCACACGCTTCACTGGTGTAGTTTTGGCACAAAAGCGAATGACTAAAGAGTTCGACCAACTTCTCAACGGCTAATCCTTGCGCACTTTGCAGCAGCAAGGCACCTGGAACTCTTTCGGAATCCAAACTTACTTTGAGGTTATCCCAAACGGGTTGTAACCATGGAAAGTCATTTAACATGAATTACCTCAATCCACACTTTGCTTACTGTGCTGCTAGCCATTCATTGAGCGCAGCTTTGATATCTTGTGCCACGTTTTCAATCGACTGTTCTGCGTTGATAATTACGATAGAGTCATCTGCGTTCGCAAGCTCCAAGTAACGCTCACGGGTACGCTCAAAGAAGCTGATGTCCATTTTTTCGATGCGGTCTAGTTCACCGCGGCCACGTGCACGCTCAAGACCAACACGCGGATCGATATCCATGTACAATGTGAAAGCAGGCTTAAACTCACCTAGCGTTGTATCGCGCAGATTCTTCATCAATGATGCATCTATCTGACGGCCACCACCTTGGTAAGCTTGAGAGGACAAATCATGACGGTCACCCACTACCCATTGGTCGTTCGCTAGCGCTGGTTTAATCACGTTCTCAACTAACTGAACACGTGCAGCGTAAAGCAAAAGCAGCTCTGTCATGTCTTTCAGGTCTTCGCCTTCGTGCTCTTCTTTGACTAGCGCGCGCATTTTCTCTGCGAGTGGCGTACCACCCGGCTCACGCGTATTGACGATATTTTCGATACCCGCGGCCTTAAGTGTGTCTAAAACAGTTTTAATCGCAGTGCTTTTACCCGCGCCTTCTAGGCCCTCAACGACAATAAAGTTTGCTTTCATCATTTGTTCTTTCTTAGTTCTCTTAAATAGGCACGTACAGCACGGTTGTGCTCAGCAAGGGATTTCGAAAACACGTGTCCGCCCTTTCCACTTGCTACGAAATATAGATAGTTGCTGTTTTCTGGGTTTAAAGCAGCTTCAATCGACGCTTCACCTGCCATAGCGATAGGCGTTGGCGGCAAACCATTGATTGTGTATGTGTTGTATGGCGTTGGTGTACGCAAATCTTTTTTACGAATATTACCATCGTACGCATCACCCATACCGTAGATAACGGTCGGATCCGTTTGCAGACGCATACGTTTATTGAGGCGGTTAACAAAGACTGATGCGACACGTTCACGCTCAGCATCAATTGCCGTTTCTTTCTCAATAATAGAAGCAAGGATCAGCGCTTCGTATTTATCTTTCAGTGGTAACTTGTCCTGACGTCCTTCCCATTGTTCATCCAGGATCTTGTTTAGCTTGCTGTGTGCACGCTCTAAGATCTGACTTTCACTTGCTCCAGCAGTGTAATGGTAAGTCTCCGCAAGGAATAAACCTTCAAGCTTATCACGTTCAATACCTAGCTTTTCTGCCATCTCTTTTTCAGACAGTCCAGTTAAGTCATGTTTTACATAAGGCGCAACGCTTAGCTGTTCAACCCACTCAGAGAAACGGCTACCTTCAACAAAAGTAATCGCAAACTGATGTTCTTTACCTGTGTTTAGTTGCTCTAGCGTCTCGTATAAAGAAACATTCGGCTCAAGTTGGTAAGTGCCGGCTCGCACTTGAAGAAGCTCTGGATAAAGGTGAGGCATTAAGCGAGTGTAATCAGAGGCTTCAATAATATTGTCTTTCACCAAATCACGCATGACGCGGTGAAAGCTAGTACCATTTTCAACGGTAAACAGTTGTGGCTGCTCTATTAGAATTGGCGAGTTAACGTATTGCTTAGTCTGTGAAACAACGTAAAAAACACCAGCTGCACCAATAACGGCAATCAGTACAACAAAAGCAAACAGTTTTTTAATCACGAATTTAGATTCCCTTGAAGTCGTCGTGTCAATTTTCCAATTGGAAATTCAATCTTGTTATCTGGTGTTGAAATACCGCAAACCGGCGCGACACCCAATAATGAGTTACACATCCACACCTCTTCTGCATCAAGCAAATCAGCCAGTGTGAACTCAGCTACCTGCACTGGGTAACCTTCAGCTTGGAGTAATTCCAATACCTGACGGCGCATTACGCCAGCCACACCAGACAAATTCAACTCCGGTGTGTAAACCTTCTTATCATTAACCCAAAAAAGGTTTGCCATTGTAGTTTCAATGACATGATTTTGCACATTTAACGTCACAGCATCTGCAAATTCAGAGTCATCAATTTCTGCCTTTGCGAGAACCTGCTCTAACCGGTTGTTGTGCTTATGGCCAGCAAGGATTGGTTGAATACCTAAGCGAGTTTCGCAAACCCCTAGCTGCACGCCATTTTCTTGCCATAAAGAGTAATGAGAAGGGAACGCAAAATTCGAAATAGTCACTACTGGCCCTTCAATACCACTGGGACTATACCCTCGCCCTCCAGTGCCACGACTGATATGAATTTTGATTCCAGCAAGCTCGTCACTCAAGACTGCTTTCATTACCCAATCGAACACTTGGCTCCAATCAGGAAAAGGGATGTGTAATGTTTTTAGGCACGCTTCCATTCGCTCAATATGCGCTTGCCAGAGCTCCAACTGACCGTGTTTAGTCTTGATGGTGGTGAAGCAGCCATCACCATATTGAAACGAGCGGTCACCAAGCGGAACATGCGTTTGTGGAAGTCCATTTACCCAGAACATTCAGATACCCTTTGTTTTCTGATCGACAAATAAAACAAAACGGCTCAATGCTAAGCATCGAGCCGTTAGAATACAAGTATCGCCACTCTAAAACAGTGTTAGAGATTTTTACTCAGCGAATTTTTTGAATACTAGCGAACCGTTCGTACCGCCGAAGCCAAACGAGTTACAGATTGCGTATTCCATATCAACTTCGCGCGCAGTATGCGGAACAAGATCGATATCTAGGCCTTCTTCAGGATCATCTAGGTTAATCGTTGGTGGAACGATTTGGTCAACTAGAGACATCACTGTAATGATAGCTTCAACAGAACCTGCAGCACCTAGAAGGTGACCAGTCATAGATTTAGTTGAAGATACTAATACTTGTTTAGAGCCTTCTTCACCAAGAGCACGTTTCACGCCCTTGATCTCAGCAACGTCACCAGCAGGCGTCGATGTACCGTGAGCGTTCACGTAACCAACTTGAGTGCCTGTGATGTCTGCATCACGCATCGCCGCTTCCATTGCTAGAGCGCCACCTGAACCGTCTTCACTTGGAGAAGTCATGTGGTAAGCGTCACCAGACATACCAAAGCCAACTAGCTCTGCGTAGATCTTAGCGCCACGTGCTTTTGCGTGCTCGTACTCTTCAAGAACCATCATGCCCGCACCGTCACCAAGAACAAAGCCATCACGGCCCTTATCCCATGGACGAGACGCTTTTTGAGGCTCATCGTTACGAGTTGAAAGTGCTTTCGCTGCACCGAAACCAGCCATACCTAGTGGTGTAGATGCTTTCTCTGAACCACCAGCAACCATCGCCTCAGCATCACCGTATGCAATCATACGCGCTGCGTGGCCGATGTTGTGTAGACCTGTAGTACATGCCGTAGAGATCGCGATGTTTGGACCACGAAGACCACGCATGATAGATAGGTTACCTGCAACCATGTTTACGATGGTCGAAGGAACAAAAAATGGGCTAACTTTGCGAGGACCTTTTTCAACAAGCGCTGTATGGCCTGTTTCGATTAGGTCTAGACCGCCGATGCCTGAGCCGATTGCTACACCAACTCGAGCTGCGTTTTCTTCGGTAATTTCTAAGCCAGAGTCATCCAGTGCTTGGATACCCGCGGCAATGCCGTACTGGATGAATAAATCCATTTTACGAGCATCTTTCTTAGACATGTACTCTGTGCAATCAAAATCTTTCACAAGACCAGCAAAACGAGTCGAGAAGTTCGTTGCATCGAAGTGTTCGATGTTCACGATACCGCTTTGACCTGCTAGCAGGGCTTTCCAAGATGATTCTACTGTGTTGCCTACCGGTGACAACATACCCATGCCTGTGACAACTACACGACGCTTGGACACGATATAATTCTCCGGGAATTGAATGTTTCTATGAGAGGATAGAAGAAGTTAGAAAGAACACAGGCGGTCTAGGAGACCGCCTGGGAGAGATAATTACTGAGCGCTGTTTACGTAGTCGATTGCAGCTTGAACAGTAGTGATTTTCTCAGCTTCTTCGTCAGGAATCTCAGTGTCGAATTCCTCTTCTAGAGCCATTACTAGCTCTACAGTGTCTAGAGAATCAGCACCTAGATCGTCAACGAATGAAGCTTCGTTTTTAACTTCTGCTTCGTCTACACCTAGCTGTTCAACAATGATTTTCTTTACGCGTTCTTCGATGTTGCTCATTTTTCTTTTCCTTTACAGATTTCGCCTAATGCGATGATTCCGTAGTTTATTCGAACTATTGAAAGTTGCAAGGGGGTCCTTGCTGGTCAAACCACAAAATTAGCGAATTTAACCGAATTTCAATACATTTTTGACTTAAATCATGCACAAATGTTGCGCATGAGCATGACAACTTAATGACAGTTAACAGCAACTATAGGCTATTTTTCACAAAGTAAAGTAGCTTATTTTGCACGAACTGTGCATTAAACCATGTACATGCCACCATTTACATGCAAAGTTTCACCAGTAATGTAAGCAGCCTCAGGTGAAGCTAGGAATACAACTGCTGATGCAATTTCACGTGGGTCACCTAGACGACCTGCCGGCACGTTCGACAACGTTGCTGCACGTTGGTCATCATTTAGCGCCTTAGTCATGTCAGTTTCGATGAAACCAGGAGCCACTGTGTTAACCGTTACGCCACGAGAAGCGACTTCACGAGCCATTGATTTAGTGAAACCAATTACGCCAGCTTTCGCTGCTGCGTAGTTCGTTTGACCAGCGTTACCCATAGTACCAACAACAGAACCTACGTTGATGATGCGACCTGCGCGTTTTTTCATCATACCGCGCAGAACCGCTTTAGACATGCGGTAGATTGGCGTTAGGTTTGTGTTGATGATGTCGTTCCACTCGTCATCTTTCATACGCATTAGTAGGTTATCGCGAGTGATACCTGCGTTGTTAACAAGAATATCGATTGCACCGAACTCATCGTTGATGGTTTTTAGGGTTGCTTCGATAGACTCAACGTCAGTTACGTTAAGTGCTAGACCTTTACCGTTTTCACCTAGGTATTCGCTGATAGCCGCTGCGCCACCTTCAGAAGTCGCAGTACCAATTACCGTTGCACCGCGCTCAACAAGAAGCTCAGCAATCGCACGACCAATGCCACGGCTCGCGCCTGTCACTAGAGCGATCTTACCTTCTAGATTCATCATGTTGTGTTTTCCTTTTCTTATCGTGAACGAATTACTTAGCGGCTTCTAGCGACGCTACGTCGTTAACAGCTGCTGCGCTTAGTGTTTTCACGATACGTTTAGTCAGACCTGTCAGTACTTTGCCAGGACCAAGCTCAAGAAGATTTTCTACGCCTTGCTCGCTCATTAGTTGCACGCTCTCAGTCCAACGAACTGGGCTGTGAAGTTGACGAACAAGTGCGTCTTTGATTTTTGCAGGATCCGTTTCTGCTGCCACATCAACGTTGTTGATAACAGGAAGTTGTGGTGCGTTGAACTCGATAGATTCTAGCGCAACCGCTAGTTTCTCTGCTGCTGGCTTCATTAGTGCACAGTGTGAAGGCACTGAAACAGGAAGAGGAAGTGCACGTTTAGCACCCGCTTCTTTACATAGTGCACCCGCGCGCTCTACTGCGTCTTTGCTACCTGCGATAACAACTTGACCAGGCGAGTTGAAGTTTACTGGTGAAACTACGTCACCTTGCGCTGCTTCTTCACAAGCTTTTGCAATCGCTTCATCATCTAGACCGATGATCGCGTACATTGCGCCAGTACCTGCTGGTACGGCTTCTTGCATAAGTTGACCACGTAGCTCAACCAGTTTGATTGCTTCTTTAAAGTCAATCACGCCAGCACATACTAATGCTGAGTACTCACCTAGGCTGTGACCCGCTAGGTTTGCTGGTTGCTCAAGACCAAGCTCTTGCCATACGCGCCAGATAGCAACAGATGAAGCTAGCAATGCAGGCTGTGTACGGAAAGTTTGGTTTAGATCTTCTGCAGGTCCATTTTGAACAAGCGCCCATAGGTCGTAACCTAGTGCGTCAGATGCTTCTGCAAATGTTTGTTTTACTACGTCATATTGTTCGCCTAGATCAGCAAGCATACCTACAGCTTGTGAACCTTGGCCTGGAAATACGATAGCAAACTTGCTCATGTTGTTTTCCTTTAAGCAAAGTAAAAAGAAATAAGATGCACCGTAGCGCATCTTAAATTTTGAATTCTTGTGAAACTTAGAATTTCACCAGAGCTGAGCCCCAAGTGAATCCGCCGCCAAACGCTTCAAGAAGCAGAGTTTGACCACGCTTAATACGACCGTCACGTACAGCTTCATCTAGTGCTGTTGGCACAGTTGCTGCTGACGTATTGCCGTGTTTATCAAGTGTAATCACGACTTGGTCTAGTGACATCGAAAGTTTCTTCGCTGTCGCTGAGATAATTCGGTAGTTCGCTTGATGCGGCACTAGCCAGTCTAGTTCAGACTTGTGCATGTCGTTCGCTTCAAGCGTGTCTTTCACTAGCTTGGATAGCTGAGTTACTGCCACTTTGAATACTTCGTTACCTGCCATGTGCAGCCATTTGTCGGCATCTTTGCCGCGCTCTGGCACAGGTAAGCTCAACAGATCGCCAAATTGGCCGTCTGAGTATACGTGTGTAGAGATGATGCCCGGCTCTTCGCTCGCGCCAATCACTACCGCGCCAGCCGCATCACCAAATAGGATGATGGTTGAACGGTCCGTTGGATCACACGTTTTAGACAATGCGTCTGCGCCAATCACGAGTACGTTTTTACACATACCTGATTTGATGTGCTGATCAGCAACAGACAATGCGTATACAAAGCCTGAACAAGCAGCGGCTAAGTCGAATGCAGGACAACCTTTAATGCCAAGCTTTCCTTGCACCTGACACGCAGATGAAGGGAAAGTATGGCTACTGCTCGTGGTAGCAACGATAATTAGGTCGATATCATTTTTATCAATGCCGGCCATATCGATAGCGTTTTCAGCTGCGTAGAATGCCATGTCCGCAACAGTTTCATCTTCTGCTGCAATTCGACGCTCTTTAATACCCGTGCGAGCAACGATCCACTCATCACTTGTATCTACCATTTTCTCTAGGTCTGCGTTAGTACGCACCTGAGATGGCAGGTAGCTGCCAGTACCTAAAATTTTGCTATACATGAAGACTAATAATGCCTCTCGAGTAAAACCGCTTCCAAACGATCGCTAATACGGCTTGGTACTTGTCGTTTGACCTCGTGTACTGCCTCGCCAAGTGCATTGACAATCGCAGATACATCCGCACTTCCATGGCTTTTTATGACAATGCCGCGCAATCCTAGCAAACTTGCGCCGTTATACTGGTCGGGGTTCAGTGTTTTTAGTTCATTAAATAGCCGAGAAAACAACTTTCTAGCAATCCAACCCTTTATCGTCGATGCCATCATGCTGGTTTTTAATTTTTCGATAAAGAGTTGCGCTGTTCCCTCGCTGGCTTTTAAGCATACGTTACCGACAAAGCCATCACAAACGATGACATCGGCCACGTCATGCAAAATTTGATTACCTTCAATATAACCGACAAAATTGATTGCGTCGGTTTGAGAAAGCATTTCTGCACAGCGTTTGACTAAATCATTACCTTTAATTTCTTCTGCGCCGATATTTAGCACAGCAACACGAGGAGGTCGACCTAGGTGTTCTTCTGCTAATGCACTGCCCATAACAGCAAACTGAAACAACGAGTCAGCATCGCACGACACGTTCGCACCAAGATCTAACATCCAAGTACGTTTACCACTGATGGTCGGTAAGGCGGAAACTAAAGCAGGACGCTCAATACCAGGAAGCAACTTAAGAACAAATCGTGAGAGCGCCATCAAGGCTCCGGTGTTGCCACCGCTCACACAAGCATCTGCTTCGTTGTCAGAAACGAGATCAATGGCCATACGCATGGAGCTATTTTGGCTATTACGTAATGCTAGAGAAGGCTTTTCTGAATTGGATATCACTTTCTCGCTGTGAAGAATGCTCAAACGAGAACTGGTAGAGGTACCTAGTTGAGATAATTGAGACGTGATCAGGGATTGATCACCTATAAGAATCACTTTTAGCTCTGGGAAATGAGACAGTGCCTGCACGGCGGCAGGCACTGTTACGCGTGGACCGAAATCCCCGCCCATTGCATCAAGTGCAACGGTAATACTTTGCAAAGGTTCAACCTTACTTGTTGATAACCTTTTGACCACGGTAGTAACCTTCAGCAGTTACGTTGTGGCGTAGGTGAGTTTCACCAGAAGTCGCGTCTACAGATAGTGCAGCTGTAGTTAGCGCATCGTGTGAACGACGCATACCGCGCTTAGAACGAGTTTTACGGTTTTTCTGTACGGCCATTGACCCTACTCCTATACTATTGGGTTAAAAACCTAAAGAAGAAGCGGCTACCACACCAGTTACTTTTTCAGATTTTTCAAAACGTCGAATGGATTCGGTTTTTCTTCCTCAATTTCTTCAGGAATCTCACCAAAAACCATGTTATTTGAGTCAACGCTACAATCCGCATCATCGTGCATTGCGATTTGAGGTAATGTTAAGATGAACTCGTCTTCAACCAGTTGTATGAGGTCTAATTCACCGTACTCATTTAGATCTACCAAATCATAAATTTCTGGTGCTTCCTCTTCCGTCTTCTCACCGTAGTAAGGAGTGTAAAGGAATTCAACTTCACACATGTGTGTGAATACCTCATTACAACGCTGACACTCTAAATCGACTTCGATGTTAGCTTTACCAGAGATAACAACAAGTCGCTGTTCATCAATATCAAATGACAATGAGACTTCTGCGTCGCGTTTTACGCCTTCAGTTGTTTCCGCTAAGCGCTTGAAAAGACTAGCTTGGATGATGCCATCGTAATCTAATCGTTTCTGTGCGGACTTCGCCGGATCAACCGTTCGCGGTATTTTTACCTTTTGCATAGGGCGCGAATATTATCTTCCAAATCAAAATTAGTCAAAGAAAAAGGCAAAAAAGTTGTACTTTTTTACGCTTAACGTACAGAGCATTAGCCAGAATCGATTTTGATCGATTATCCTATCGGAAATGCTTTTGCGAATTGTAATTCAAAATGAAAAATTACCAACTGGTTTTAGCCTCAACCTCCCCTTTTCGTAAACAACTGCTGGAAAAACTAGCAGTACCTTTTACTTGCTTATCACCAGACTGTGACGAGACTCCTTTACCCAACGAAACCCCTTTAGAACTGGTTCAAAGGCTCGCGATGGGAAAAGCGACTTCTTGCCACACAACTCAGGACAGTTTGGTCATCGGCAGTGACCAAGTTTGTGTCATCGATGGCCAAATTGTCGGTAAGCCACTAAATCGAGAAAACTCGATCAAGCAGTTATTAGCTCAAAGCGGTAAAACCATCACTTTTTATACCGGGCTTGCGGTACATAACACCGCGACAAATCATACTGAAGTCGGCTTCGATACCTTTGAAGTGCATTTTAGGGATTTGACTCGCGAACAAATCGAGCGTTACGTAGACAGAGAGGAACCGTTTTATTGCGCCGGCAGCTTTAAGAGCGAGGGAATGGGCATTTGCCTGTTTAATAAGTTAGTCGGTAAAGATCCAAATACGCTAGTCGGCCTGCCACTGATTGATTTGATCGACATGCTGCAAAAACAAGGGTTAGAGGTTTTGTAGGGAATACAGAAGACTCCAAAGGGCTGATATGGACGGTGTAAGCAGTCATCAAGCTAATGACTTTGCATCTCAACCAGAGATTCCCGACAATGCTCCTTCGTCGCTTTCGGGAATGACGTCGTTTAAGCTCATCCATCAAAACGTAAGTCATAACCCACTTAAATTCAGAATTCACTGCACGTCATCCTCAAGAGTGAGGAACGAGCGAGTTGGGGATCTCTTTCAACGGTATTGCTGAGCACAAAGTTCTCATAACTCAACAGGCAAAGGTGCCACCACTCTCTAAGAAGCTTTCTACGATCAAAAAAGCCGATGTCTTAACATCGGCTTTTACATAGCTTTTTGCGATCCCGAAGGATGTAGACGCTCTCGCCTCTACTTCTTACGTAGACCTACCAACACTTTTTCAAGCTTAGCTTCCATCGGCGCGTTGATCTCCATCCACTCATCATTCGATGGGTGCTGGAACTTGATGTTCGCCGCATGAAGGAACAAACGGTCCAAACCAACCTGGCCAGTATAAGCATCAAAGCGGCGGTCACCGTAACGATCATCCCATGCGATTGGATGACCTGTGTATTGAGTATGCACACGAATCTGGTGAGTACGGCCGGTAATCGGACTTGCTTGAATCAACGTCGCCTGCTCAAACCTTTCCAAAACCTTGAAGCGCGTTTCTGACGGTTTACCATTTGGGTTCACACGTACGATACTGTTTACTTCATTTTTGAGTAGCGGCGCATTAACGACTTTGCAGCTGTTTTTCCACTCACCCATGACAAGCGCGAAGTAGAACTTCTTCACTGTCTTTTCACGGAATTGGGCTTGCAGATGACGCAATGCCGAACGCTTCTTAGCAACTAACAAAATGCCGGAAGTGTCACGGTCAATACGATGAACCAGTTCTAAGAAGCGTGCCTGTGGGCGTAATGCTCGAAGTGCTTCAATCGCGCCAAACTTCAAACCACTGCCACCATGTACTGCTGTACCAGATGGTTTATTTAGCACCAACATATGGTCGTCTTCAAAAATGATCATATGTTCTAGTTCTGCCACTTTATTTAACTTAGTGCTCGGTGCGACATCGTCTTCTTTCTTCTCGACCGTTACCGGTGGAATACGTACGAGGTCGCCTGCCTTAAGTTTGTACTCGGCTTTAATACGCTTTTTATTAACGCGCACTTCACCCTTACGCACGATTCGGTAAATCATGCTTTTGGGAATGTCTTTTAATTGGTTACGCAGAAAGTTATCAATGCGTTGACCCGCCATGTCTTCGTCGATATCAACGAACTGGACTTTTGTTCTTATTTCGCTCATGGGCGGTATTGTAAACCCAAATCTGTACGACTTCACATTATTCTTGCCGCAAAAGAAACACTTGTTGCCGTTCATCGAGCTAAAACACGCCAAGCTTTTGTTTAAATTATTAAAACTCTCTATCAACTTCTCGATTTAATTTGCGTCTTTCTCAGTTTGCGAGACTCAACTGCTTATGAAACAGCCAGTTATAAATTACAAAAATTGAATTTAGCGCCAAATTTTCCATCGTTTACGTTAAAGCAGATTGCTGATATCCACCTGCGCTGCTATAGTTCACAGCTGCTAAGGAAGGTTTGGTTACATTTTGTTCATTACCAATCATTTATCCCCAAGCAATGTGAGTAGACTGTTGAATGTCAGGTGCAGCATTGGCGTAAGACACATTGAGTTCAACACACTTGTCACTCTACTCCTCGCATATTCACGTTGAGTATCTACCGCTCCGTATAGCGGGTCACAAGTTTACGTTTCCAACGAAACCCAAAGAAGTTTGTGATGACTGAAGTGCCCTAGAGCATCCCCTTCCAGCCGGGAGGCTGCAAAATATAGCCATGGGATCAGGCACCGTGAAAGAGTGAAAAAACAGTGGCAAGTTGCAAAGAAAGATAAAGAAAAGACAACGAGAAATTTTCAATGAAAAGAATGTTAATCAACGCAACTCAAAAAGAAGAGTTGCGTGTCGCTCTGGTTGATGGCCAGCGACTTTTCGATCTTGATATCGAGAGTCCAGGTCATGAATCTAAAAAAGCGAATATCTACAAAGGACGTATCACACGTATCGAACCAAGCTTAGAAGCCGCATTTGTTGACTACGGTGCTGAGCGTCACGGTTTCCTTCCTCTTAAAGAAATTGCCCGCGAATACTTCCCTGAAGGTTACACTTACCAAGGCCGTCCTAGCATTAAAGAAGTGCTAACAGAAGGCCAAGAAGTGATCGTGCAAGTGGAAAAAGAAGAACGTGGTAGCAAGGGCGCAGCTCTAACTACTTTCATCTCTCTTGCGGGTAGCTACCTTGTTCTTATGCCTAATAACCCTCGTGCCGGCGGTATTTCTCGTCGTATCGAAGGTGATGAGCGTACACAACTTAAAGCTGCACTAAGCACTCTGGAACTGCCTCAAGGCATGGGCCTGATTGTTCGTACTGCTGGCGTTGGCAAGAGCGCAGAAGAACTAGAGTGGGATTTGAACGTACTACTTAACCACTGGAGCGCGATTAAGGGCGCGGCAGATTCTAACCCTGCCCCATTCCTAATCCACCAGGAAAGTAACGTAATCGTTCGTGCAATCCGTGACTACCTACGTCGTGATATCGGTGAAATCCTAATCGACAGCAACACCATTTATGAGCGTGCTAAAGAGCACATCAAATTGGTTCGTCCTGATTTCATCAGCCGCGTTAAAAAATACGATGGCGAAGTACCACTGTTCAGCCACTACCAAATCGAAAGCCAAATTGAATCGGCTTTCCAACGTGAAGTGCGCTTACCATCTGGTGGTTCTATCGTAATCGACCCAACAGAAGCACTGACTTCTATCGATATCAACTCTGCTCGCGCAACGAAAGGCGGCGATATCGAAGAAACAGCACTTAATACCAACCTAGAAGCAGCAGACGAAATCGCTCGTCAATTGCGTCTACGTGACCTTGGTGGTCTGGTTGTTATCGACTTCATCGATATGACGCCAGTACGCCACCAGCGTGAAGTAGAAAACCGTCTACGTGAAGCCGTTCGTCTAGATCGCGCCCGCGTTCAAATCGGTCGCATTTCTCGCTTCGGTCTTTTGGAAATGTCTCGTCAACGTTTGAGCCCTTCTCTAGCGGAAGCAAGCCACCATATTTGTCCTCGTTGTACGGGTACAGGTGTGGTTCGTGACAACGAGTCTCTAGCACTTTCTGTTCTTCGTCTTATTGAAGAAGAAGCGCTTAAGGACAACACAGCACAAGTACTTGCTGTGGTACCTGTGCCAATCGCGTCTTACCTTCTAAACGAAAAACGTCGCTCTGTGAACCACATTGAACGCACTCAAGAAGTGAAGATCACTGTTGTTCCTAACTCAGACATGGAAACGCCTCACTTTGAAGTTATCCGTGTTCGTGAGGGTGAAGAGTTCGACCTGCTTTCTTACCTACTTCCTAAGAAACTGGAAGCGATGAAAGAAGCAGAAGGCAAAGAGCCTGCAGAAGTTGATATTAAGCCTAAGCGCATCGAAGAGCCTGTACTGAAAGGTTTCGCA
Organism: Vibrio sp. B181a; assembly: GCF_030248375.1. Taxonomy (NCBI): domain Bacteria; kingdom Pseudomonadati; phylum Pseudomonadota; class Gammaproteobacteria; order Vibrionales; family Vibrionaceae; genus Vibrio; species Vibrio sp. B181a. Next base: position 230,469 of record NZ_JAHGAD010000007.1, read on the forward strand.
GCGCCAACGCAAACTGCACCAGCTCCTGCAGCAACGTCTAAACCTGCACCAGCTGCGAAGAAGAAAGAAGCAGCGCCACAGGAAGAAAAACCAGGTCTAATCAGCCGTCTGTTTAAAGCGCTTGGCAGTTTCCTATTCGGTGGTTCTGAAGAAGTAAAAGAAGAGCCTAAGAAAGAAGAGAAGAAGCCAAACCGCGATAACAAGCGCAACAAACGTGACCGCAACGATCGTCGTCGCAACAACAACCAACGCGATAACCGCGAAGGTCGTGACAACCGCGATAACAAACGTCGCCGTAAGCCACGTGAAGAGCAAGCGACTGAGCAAAACGAAACGCAACAGCAGCCTAATAAGCAGCAAAACCGCAACCAGAAACGTAAGCCTAGAGCTCAACAAGCTGAAAAAGCACAAGAGCCAAAAGCAAATGCGAAGGTAGCGGAAAAAGGTCTGCAACTTGCCGCTGAAGCACGCACTGGTACAGAAGCGAAGCCGGAAGAAAGCAAAGCGAAATCAAACGCGAAAGCAGAGAAAGTGAAAGAGCGCCGTCAGCGTCGCAAACTGAACAAATCTGTACGTGTTAAAGATCAGCAAGCGGCTGAGAAAGCGGAACAGGAAGTACCTGTACAAGCAGTCGTTGAAGCGGTTGAAGCACCTGTTGAAAAGACCGTTGAGGCAGCAGCAGAAGCACAACAAGACAACAAAGCAGAATCTAAACAGCGTCGTAACCGTCGTTCACCACGTCACCTACGTGCAAGTGGCCAACGTCGTCGTCGCGGTCGCGATCGTCGCCCTAACCCATTCCGCCTACGCAAAGGTGGTGTAGCCTCTCCTGAGATGGCAATGGGTAAAGTAATGCCACGCTACATTCCAAAACCAGCACCTAAGAAGGAAGAGCGAGTGAAGGAAGAAGCAGCGGTTGTTGCAACAGCAGTACCTGCAATCCAAGGTGGTTTTGCTTGTCCTGAAATGGCGATGGGTAAAGTGATCATTCGCCGTGAGCAACCTGCAGTCGTTGAAGCGCCAGTGGTTGAACCAAAAGTTCAACAACCTGTAGAAGCGAAAGTAGAAGCTCCAGTTGTAGAAACACCGGTTGCAGCAGCACCAGTAGTTGAAGCAGCAGTTGTAGAGCAAGCTGAAACTGTAGCAGCAGAAGCGACACCAGTTGAGCCAATCGTAGAAGCACCTGTAGTTGAAACAACTGAAACTGCAGTAGCAGAAGCGGCGCCAACTCAAGAGCCAGTAGTCGAAGTAGTAGCAGAAACTGTAGAACAAGTTACAGCGGAAGCGAAAGTAGAAACACCAGAGCCTAAAGCAGAAGTTATCAAGGTAGCGACCAAGCCACGTGCTAGCGCACCGATGACAAAAGCGCCGGGTCCTCAAGAGCTTCGCGAAATCACTGTTACAGCAGCACCGTTTAAAGCTGAACGCTACGCACCGAAAGGCGCAGGTAGCCAAGTAGCAACAAACCGTGCGTCTGCAGGTATGACAAAGCCAAACTTTAGCTAAGTTGTAATTTGTCTTTACACAAAGCGAAAAGCTAATGAAAAGGCTGCCGATTGGCAGCCTTTTTTGTTATTCGGCCCGTTGGCTTTCATTGTTCATATTAATATCAACTACCGATCACATTTGTGCGTCAATATCCCCTTCTTTGTTGAACTTAATCACACTTTTCGGTAGCATTCGCCGACTCAAGTTTTCGACACCATTCTGATGCTGCTCTTTTTTTACTACGGTTTGTACTGTTAGAAGCGACTTCGCTTCCCCATCAGTACTTGTGCAATACGAATATGTGTCGGGAGAAATTCATCGCCAAGAGAACCCAATTTAAAACATGTTCGAATTTCCTCAATTTTCTAAGCACTCTGTAAAAAACGATGTGCTATCAGGTCTTACGGTTGCGCTAGCACTGGTTCCTGAAGCTGTAGCATTTGCATTCGTTGCTGGTGTAGACCCTATGGTTGGTCTGTACGCAGCCTTTATCGTCGGCCTTATCACCTCTATTTTCGGTGGTCGCCCAGGTATGATTTCTGGTGCAACCGGCGCTATGGCGGTAGTTATGGTATCGCTAGTGGCGACTCACGGCGTTCAATATCTGTTTGCCGCAATTATGCTCGCGGGTATTCTTCAGATCGCAGCAGGCCTATTCAAGCTGGGTAAATTCATTCGAATTGTTCCACACCCAGTAATGATTGGTTTTGTAAACGGTCTAGCTATCGTTATCTTCCTTGCGCAGCTAGGTCAGTTTAAAGCGCCTGACATCAACGGCATGCTGACTTGGCTACCACAAGACCAAATGCTGCTCATGCTAGGTCTCGTTGCGCTAACAATGGCGATCATTCACTTCCTACCAAAGATCACAACCGCGGTACCGTCTTCTCTAGTAGCAATCGTGACGGTGACGGCTCTTGTTGTGGGTTTGGATCTAGAAACGCGCACAGTTGTTGATTTCCTACGTACTATGTCTGGTGACGAAGCAGCGACTTTGGCGGGCTCTCTTCCGACCTTCTCTATTCCAGCTGTACCTTTCACTCTTGAAACACTGCAGATCATCTTGCCTTACGCAATCATTCTTGCTGCTATCGGCCTGATTGAGTCTCTACTGACGCTGACGGTACTAGATGAAATGACCAATACTCGTGGTCAATCAAACCGTGAATGTATCGGCCAAGGCATGGCGAACATGACATGTTCAGTGTTCGGTGCAATGGGTGGTTGTGCGATGATTGGTCAGTCAATGATCAACGTAAACTCCGGCGGTCGTGGTCGCTTATCAGGCATCGTTGCGGCTATTGCCCTACTGATGTTTATCCTGTTTGCTTCTTCATTGATTGAAATGATTCCACTGGCTGCGCTAGTTGGTGTTATGTTCATGGTGGTAATCGGTACATTCGAATGGGCAACGTTCAAACTTGCGCGTCGTGTACCTAAGCAAGATTTCTTCGTTATCGTTCTAGTAACAGTAGTGACTGTACTGACTGACCTAGCGGTTGCAGTTGCCGTTGGTGTGATTGCATCTGCGCTAATGTTTGCATGGCAGCATGCTAAACATATCTACGCAGACACGCGTCTAAACGAAGAAGGTTCAAAAGAGTACAAGATCCACGGCCCTATCTTCTTTGGTTCTGCTGCAAACTTCCTTGAGTTGTTTAATGCTCAAGACGATCCTAAAGACATCATTGTTGATTTTGCAGACTCTCGCGTAACAGACCATTCAGCTATTGAGGCAATTGAGACTTTGGCTGAGCGCTACGCTGTACTAGGTAAAACACTTCACTTACGTCACCTGAGCCCTGACTGCCGCAAGCTTCTAGATAAAGCAGGCAGCTTGGTTGAAATCAACGTGAAAGAAGACCCAAGCTACAAGGTTGCAACCGACGTACTTGCTGGTTAATGAAAACGAAAAAGGGATGAGCATGACTCATCCCTTTTGCTATCTGTCGCTTGTCACTACTTAGAGCTTTTTCAAAATCACTTCCGACGCATCTTCAATCAAATCCAGTACCAATTCAAAACCCGCATCTCCACCATAGTATGGGTCCGGAATCTCGTCATAGTCTGAATCACCATGACTTAAGAATAACGACACTTTGTGGCGATGCTCTGTCGGACAAATATCCAATAGATCGGCAAGATTCGCTTTGTCGGCCGCTAACACCATATCAAATTCATCAAAGTCCCCTACCGTTACCTTACGAGAACGCATTCCTTTAAACGAATAGCCTCGTTGCTTTCCTGCTTGCATGGAGCGTGCATCGGGAGGATTTCCGGCGTGGTAACCAATAGTCCCTGCGGAGTCCACTTCCACTGAAATGCCCAGTTCTTTAGCTTTCGCTCTTAATACTGCTTCACCTGTTGGCGAACGACAAATGTTTCCCATACAAACAACGAGTAGTTTCTTCATTTTATTCCCTGAATTATCGATGGTTTTTCTTCACCAACTGTTGGTCTATCATAACGAGATAATTCGATGAACCCAAGTAACCACGGGCAAAGCACACAACGGAATTGAGGAAGTATTATGTCTATCGAAGAAAACAAAGAAGCACGCCATAAGGCTCGCCAACAGAAAGTAAAAGAGCAGGTAGACGCTAAAATCGCCGCTGCCCAAGAAGAAAAAGGCCTACTACTTATCATCACTGGCAATGGTAAAGGTAAATCGACATCCGGTTTTGGCACCATAGCGCGTGCCGTTGGCCATGGATTGAAATGTTCCGTTGCTCAGTTTATCAAAGGTACATGGGATAATGGCGAGCGCAACCTACTAGAGAAACTCGGCGTTGAGTTTCAAGTGATGGCAACGGGCTTTACTTGGGAAACGCAAAATAAAACCGCCGATACAGAAGCCGCTCAATTGGTGTGGCAAGAGTGTAAGCGCATGCTTAAAGATGAATCTATTGATGTGATTCTGTTTGATGAGCTGACGTACATGGTGAGTTATGGCTATATCGACTTAGACGAAGTGGTCGAAGCGCTGAACAACCGCCCGAAGATGCAATCTGTCGTAATTACTGGTCGCGGTGCACACCGCACCTTAATTGAGATGGCAGATACCGTTTCCGAAGTGAAGAACGTTAAGCACGCTTTCGAATCCGGCGTAAAAGCCCTAAAAGGTGTCGATTGGTAATTGTTTAAAGATTTCTCCGAGCGAATAAAGCTCCAAAGAATTCGAATAATGCACAAACTAAAAAAGGGTTGGCTCAGACCAACCCTTTTGCTTTAACGATATATAGATAGGAAGCTTGGTTCGTTATTTAAATAAGTTCTTCAACAAACCATCTACGGCTTCTTTGGTTTTCTCGTCTTTGATCTTATCCGTTAGCTTGTCTACACCACGGTCAATTTCTTTCTGTGCTTTTTGCTTCAATACGTCATCGAAAACCAGCTTGAATTTAGGATCAGCCCACTTACCAGAAACGTTGATAGGAATAGTGATGTCCTTCAGTTCATCAATGTTCTTACCACCCTGGCCTTCTAACGAGCCCACAATCGAAGTGCTAATAGTGAAGTCGACCGTTTCGTTTAAGTAGTTCGCTTTACCCTTACCACGAACACGAAGAAGTGGAGACTGCGCTTTCATGTTATCGGTAGAAACCACACCTTTGTTCAGCTTCAACGTCGCCGTCATGGCACTAAAGTCTGTTTTCTTAACTTCATCCGTGCCTTCTAGGCTTTGACCTTTGAATCGTGCGTAGTTTTCTCGAATCAGTTGAGCAACGTTGATGCCATTCACAGCACCATCGGCAAAATTGATCACGATAGTGCCGGCCAGGTTCTTCTTGATGCCGGTTGGCGTTAGACTCTTACCACTAGCGTTCACATCAATGTTACCAGTACCTTCCAACATGTCGTTGTTTGCCACATCGATCAACAATGGTTGAATATGGACACCTTTAATTGATTTCTTCGCTGAGTAAGTTGCTGGTGATTTACGTGCATCTAGCTTAGCGGTTGCAGTAATCGTACCTTGGTACAACTTAGAACTGAATGAAGTCAGATCGAACACACCGCGATTGACAGAGAAGCTTGCTTTTACCGCTTCCATCTTCGCATTAGCGGCTTTGAACTTATCAATCGTAATATCGCCCTTCACATCAAGCGTTTTTAGTGCAGACAGGTCTGGTTCAACTTCAGGACCAGCAGGAGCACTGTTGCCGCCTGATGCTGGTTGATCACCCGCTAGAGCTTGCTTATTCAAGCCAAGGAATTCATCCAAGTCGATGTTAGGACTGTGCACAGCAAAGCGTACTTTCGGAATCTCACCCAAAGTCACGTCCGCTTTACCATCCAATGCAATTGCGTTTGCTGTTAGCTTTTCCAACACAAAGCTCAAGTGACTCTTAGTAAGATCGAAAGAGAGATCTGAAGCCATATCAACTTTCATTGGTGATTGTGGAAGCGCATCTCCTTCAAACGTTGAGTTCAACGTCAACTTGTTCAACTGCACTTTGCTGATAGCTTTATCGACGTTTAGCTCACCGCCACCTTGCATATCAAGCTTCATGCCACCTGCTTCGCCTTTCAATGCGTAGCTTAGGTTGTTTGCTTTATCGAATTCGAACGTCTCTAAACCGATGGTCGCAGATTCAATTTTGTTGGCAGGATCGCGGTAAGTTGCATCAAAGTTGATGTTTTTCAGAGCGTAGCTAGTCAAACCTTTCGCCAGTTTGAAATCCGCTTTACCTTGCGCTGTAAACGTCTGATCATCCATTTCACCTTTCACGCCAAAATCTGCCGTTGTCCAGCTATCAAAGGCAAACTGAGAAAGGTTTAAAGAAATATCCGACAGCTTAGTGTAGCTACCCGCTTGCTTGTCTTGGATTTCAACATAGCCATTGGAGATGGTGACGCCAGCTAAATTGATCGTCCAATCAGAAGCCGTACTCTGAGAGTCTGCCGCTTGCTCTGGCGTTGCTTCCGTGTTTTTTTCTGCTTGCTGAGTTTGTGCTTTGGTTAGCGCATCAATGTTCTTGGTACCATCTTTCAGCGTTTCAAGGTAGAACTCAGCACCGTCAAGAGTGACATTGCCAATTTCCAGTTGTTTGCTGAACAAAGGAGTAACAGACACATCCACGCCGACCGTTTCAACTTTAAACAGGTTAGGTTGGCTGAAGCCTTGTGGGTTTCTTAATTCAGTGCGGCCCAGCTCGAAGCCAATTGATGGGAAAAACTGCCAGCTAATGTCCCCGTCAATAACGAGTTCTAAGCCGGTTTGTTTTTGAGCTTGTTCCACAATCAGTGGTTTAAATTGGTTTGGATTAACAAAAATCACTAACCCTAAAATAACAGCCAAAATCGCCACAATTGGGATGGCGATGATTAAGAGCAGTTTTTTCATTCGCTTTTTCCTTGCTCGAGTGTTTTTACAATTATAAGCACAGACTTAATTAATCGCCGACAGTTCCACAAAAGCGTGAAAAACGTCCGATTTCGTATTGCAACTGATTAATTTAAAAACAAAAAAAGAAGTGGCACCTAAGGTGCCACTTCTTCATACAAAAATAAAGCGATATAGCCGTCTAAAGGCTTAAGCTTTCAGAAGTTTTGCAATGTGCGCTTTAAGAACGTCAATTGCGATACGGTTTTTACCACCGCGAGGTACGATGATGTCCGCGTATTGCTTAGAAGGTTCGATAAATTGCATGAACATCGGACGAACTGTCTGTTGGTATTGCTTAAGAACAGATTCCATTGTACGACCACGCTCTTCAACGTCACGTTTAACGCGACGAAGTAGACAGATATCCAGAGGCGTATCCATAAATACAGTTGCGTGCATTAGGTCACGTAGACGTGGGTCAGTAAGAAGCAAGATACCTTCAAGAATGATGACCTTTTTAGGTGTCATTGGAGTCGTGTTGCTTGTACGAGTGTGCTCTGTGTAGCTGTACTCAGGAACTTCTACAGCTTCGCCACGTACCAATTTCTCTAGGTGTTCGCAGAGTAGGTCGTGGTCCAACGCGCTCGGGTGGTCGTAGTTAGTCTTTACACGCTCTTCCATGCTTAGTTGGCTTTGGTCGTTGTAGTAGCAATCTTCCGTGATGACACCGATTTGATGATCGCCCACTTTCTCGCGAAGCTCATTGTAAATAGTGCTCGCGATCAGACTTTTTCCAGAAGCAGAAGCGCCAGCAATACCTACGATGACGCATTGATTATTATCAGACATTAATTTGCACCCGATGATGATTTTCTAGTCACATAAAGAGATAAACTGCCTGATTATAGGGAGTTCCCCCCTTCGTTACTAGTTGGAATTAGGGTTTCGTTATAAGTTTCTGTCTGCTCAGAGGATCAACCTCCAAGCAAACGTTTATATGTACAATATTCAACCAGCGTTGATATTAAACTCAGTTCACCATGGTAAAACTGATTGCATCTGGTTTTGCTTTGCCTTGCCAATACATTGTACAACACACGCGATCAGCCAGCAGTTTGTAGTAGCCAGCGTGCTCGCTTTCTGGACGTCGTGCCACAGTTGGAATGCCAGCATCAATGTCTTCTCGCATTGAAATATGGAGTGGTATTTGCCCTAACAGCGCCAAACCAAATTCTTGCGACATTTTCTCTGCGCCACCAGTACCGAAAATATGCTCAACCGCTCCACACTGACCACAAATGTGGTAACTCATGTTCTCAACAACGCCGACAACTGGCACATTCACTTTATGGAACATGGCCGCGCCTTTACGCGCATCCGCTAAGGCAAGATCTTGCGGTGTCGTGACAAGCACTGTACCTGTTACTGGGATCTGCTGTGAAAGCGTTAACTGAATGTCACCCGTGCCTGGTGGCATATCAATAACCAGATAATCAAGCTCAGGCCAATCCGTTTCTGTCAGCAGTTGTGATAGCGCTTTGGAGGCCATAGGACCGCGCCAAATAGCCGCTTCCGACTTATCCACCAAGTAACCGATAGAATGAGTATAGATGCCATGAGCAAAAATAGGCTCCATCCATTTCGCATCACGGACTTCAGGCTTCGCGTCTTCTTGCCCCAACATCATAGGAACCGATGGGCCATAGATATCAGCATCTAACAAGCCAACTTTCGCACCCGACTGTGCAATAGCTAAAGCAAGGTTAACCGCCGTTGTCGATTTACCCACGCCTCCCTTTGCCGAGCTGACCGCAATGATGTTTTTCACGCCTTTAACAGCATTGGTAACTTGCGTCTCAAGCGCTTTAACCTTTATCTCGATTTGGAAATCAAACGCAGGGACGTCGCCTGCTGCTTGTTGCTCTTTAATCCAGTCGTTCAGCGCGATTTGAAGTTCGTTGCTCGCGAATGGCAAGGTAATTTGAATACCGCCTTGCGCAGGGATAGCAACCATCCCATTCATATCTGCCCAGTTTTCCACCAACTGTGGATGTTGGAACTGGTTTAGCCAATGACAAAAATCTTGTTTTGAAGTGAACTGATGCATGAGGCCTCCTTTATGCATCTAATCGTAGCACCCAGCGGCGAGATTCAGAACCCCAAAAAAACTAAGGCAATCCATGGTTTGATGCCTTGGCGTCAGGGAGCTCATGGGGTAGTATTACTCTCTATTTTTTATACCTATCAAAAAGCGATTATTAAGTATGGCAAACGATCCAAGAAAACTGCTGGTAACTTGTGCCCTTCCGTACGCTAATGGTTCGATTCACCTAGGTCACATGCTTGAGCACATTCAAGCTGACATCTGGGTTCGCTACCAACGCCTACGTGGCAACACTGTAAACTTCATCTGTGCTGACGATGCTCACGGCACGCCAATCATGCTAAAAGCACAACAGATGGGTATTACGCCAGAAGAGATGATCGCTGCAGTAAGCGAAGAGCATCAAAAAGACTTCGCTGGCTTTGATATTAGCTTTGATAACTACCACAGCACACACTCAGAAGAGAACCGTGAGCTAGCTTCTCACATCTATCTTGAGCTGAAGAAAAACGGTTTTATCTCTAGCCGCACAATCTCTCAGTTGTTCGATCCTGAGAAAGAAATGTTCCTACCGGATCGTTTCGTAAAAGGTACTTGTCCTAAGTGTAAGTCAGAAGACCAATACGGTGACAACTGTGATAACTGTGGTGAGACGTACAGCCCAACTGAGCTGATCGATCCAAAATCAGCAGTTTCTGGCGCAACTCCAGTCATGAAAGACTCTGAGCACTTCTTCTTCGACCTACCCCAGTTCGAAAGCATGCTAAAAGAGTGGACTCGTTCAGGCTCTCTACAATCTGAAACTGCGAACAAAATGCAAGAGTGGTTCGAATCAGGCCTGCAACAGTGGGATATCTCACGTGATGCACCGTACTTCGGCTTCGAGATCCCAGGCGAGAAAAACAAGTTCTTCTACGTATGGCTAGACGCGCCTGTTGGCTACATGGCTTCTTTCAAGAACCTATGTGACAAAACTGAAGGTCTAGACTTCGACGAGTACTGGAAGAAAGACAGCTCGACTGAGCTATACCACTTCATCGGTAAAGACATCGTTTACTTCCACTCGCTATTCTGGCCAGCAATGCTAGAAGGTAGCGGTTTCCGTAAGCCAAACAACGTATTCGTACACGGCTACGTAACGGTAAACGGTGCGAAGATGTCTAAGTCTAAAGGTACGTTTGTTAAAGCAAGCACGTACCTAAACCACCTAGACCCAGAGTGTCTTCGTTACTACTACGCTGCAAAACTAAACAGCCGTATCGACGATCTAGACCTTAACCTGGAAGACTTCACTCAACGTGTTAACGCTGACGTAGTAAACAAGATTGTTAACCTAGCTTCTCGTAACGCTGGCTTCATCTCTAAACGTTTTGAAGGCAAGCTTGCTGAAAACTTTGCAGAGCCTGAGCTATACAACGAATTCGTTGCTGCAGCAGACCGTATCGCAGAGCTTTACGAAACTCGTGAGTTTGGTCGTGCAATCCGTGAAATCACAGCGCTAGCAGACAAAGCTAACCAATACGTTGATGAAAAAGCACCTTGGGTTGTAGCAAAAGAAGAAGGCAAAGATCAGGAACTGCAAGAAATCTGTTCTGTAGGTATCAACCTGTTCCGCGTTCTGATGACTTACCTGAAACCAGTGATGCCTGCACTAGCAGCACGTACTGAAGCTTTCCTTAACGAAGAGCTAACTTGGGAAGGCATCGCTGCACCGCTTACTGGTCACGAGATCACTAAGTTCAAAGCACTGTTCAACCGTATCGATCCTAAGAACATCGAAGCGATGATTGAAGCATCGAAAGAAGACGCTGCGGCAGAAATGGCAGCAAAAGAGAAAGCGGAAGCAGAAAAGAACAAAGCGAGCCAAACTGAGCTAGATAAAGATCCAATCGCTGAAGAGATTGAGTTCGATGCTTTCGCAGCGGTTGATATGCGTATTGCTCGAATCATCTCTTGTGAAGAAGTGCCAAAAGCAAACAAACTGCTTAAGTTCCAACTAGACATCGGCGGTGAAACTCGTCAGGTGTTCTCTGGCATCAAGTCAGCATACAAACCTGAAGAGCTAGAAGGCAAGCTAACCGTAATGGTAGCGAACCTAAAACCACGTAAGATGAAGTTTGGTATGTCTGAAGGCATGATCCTAGCCGCTGGCCCTGGTGGTAGCGATCTATGGATTCTTGAGCCACACGAAGGTGCTCAACCAGGTATGCGTGTAATGTAATTCGTTACTTCGCGAAGAAATTAGAAAATCCCTGCCCGATTCGGCGGGGATTTTTTTTGACTAAATTCACACTTTTGGGGAGATTACGCACCAAATTCGTACAGTTTCTTTTTCCAACCAAACATAAGTTATTGTTTTGATTTATTTTAATTGTTGGCATCAAAACTGCTCTTTCATAGTTGCTAGGTCAAAAGCACTAACAAGGAGTTGGTTATGTTTGTTTTGATTTCTACTTTGATCTCGATTGCTATTCTGGCTGGGATCTATCACTTGGCTGCGAAGCGAGAAAAGCAACATGCTCGTAAGTATCAATTGCTCACCTTATTACGCGATACCATCCATCTATTGCGCCGTCATCGTGCAGTGACCCACTACTCTATCCAACACCAACAAAATCATGAGAAAGAGATAGAGCACATCCATCAGGAACTAGGTTATAAACTGCACCAATTAGTGGAAACCTCTCGCTTTGAGAACAAACCCATGTATCGCGTGCTGCAAATCAAAATTGATAAATTGCTCGAGCAGTGGCAGGACAACACTGTTGCACGCAATCAGATGGAGCATGGCAAGCTGATTCGCCACAGTTTGTACCTAATGGATGAGGTCACCCTTGCTTGGCTCGCCATCGCTCAGAAGGACGAGCTAAATGATGAGTACCACATGAACTGGCAAACTGTCATTGATAGCTTAGATACGCTGACACAACTGCGTATCAGCATTCAAGACATGGGGGATAAAGGTGCTCCAGAGCGGATGAAGAATTACGCTTCGGTAATGATAAGAAGACTGAACCAGTTGGCTGTGATTAGCCCTTTAAGTATTGCCTCTCCTATGTCAACTCGTTCGATTCAATCTTTAAATGAGTACATTGAGGGCGAGCTCACTTCGCTGAGTGAAGAAGAGCTTTACAATATCACTTCTGACTTGTCTCTCACGATATTTAATACCTACGATCAAATGCTATCGGATATTATCGAAACCCTTTATTTACCTTTACCCAGATTGTCCTTAGCTTAATCGCTAGGGTGAATAAGTATCAAAAAAAACCGCAGGTTTATACCTGCGGTTTTTGTACTGAAATCGTTGGAATTCAAGGGTTAATTAACTGTCATCTTCTGTGAAGTTAGTTGGCAGCTCTTGCTTCATCTCGTTCCAGATTTGTGCACTTTCCATACCGTAGTGACGAATCACGATTGGTAGTTGATCGCGCTGGCCTGTTTCACACGTTTCTAGAAGCTGACGGTAAAAACTCAGAGCCAAATCACGTGATGCTGGGTTTGAGAAGTAGTAGCTGCCTACGCGATCATAAAGCTTTCTTAGACCGTTGAAGATCAATCCGTAAATCTGGTTACCAGAATGGAACGCCAAGCGTTGGAACAACATGTAGTCGTAGAAATTGAATGTCTTAGCAATCAGGATTTCTTGACGCTTCGCTTCATCTTTTTCGTTGTCTTCTTTTACGCTTTGCAGGATCTTGTCGGCGTATGGAGACGCAGCAATAAAGTCATCCCAAGAAGAGGCACTAACAAGCGCTTCACAAGACTCAATCACGTTCTGGATTGTGCGCTCAGACGCCTCTTTGTTTGCTTTAAACGCATAGCGCATGAAGATTGGACTGATGTTAGTACGTGCCGCAAGCAAATCTTCAACGATGTTTGTTGCGTTATCAACGTCTAGCGTCATTAGCGTGTCCAAGATATGCAGACCAGAGGTCTCCATGAATTGGTTAACTTTGGTTGGTTTACCGTGTTGGATAGTCAACCAACCGTCTCGCGCAAGACGCTGAAGCACTTCACGTAACGTAGTACGAGTAACACCAATAAGTTCAGATAGCTCACGTTCAGCGGGTAAGATTGAGCCAGGTGGAAAACGGCCGTTCCAAATGCTCTCGATAATGTATTTTTCTGCGAAACCCGCAGGGCTCTTAGCCTTAATGACCATTCTGTTTTTATCCAATATTGATTTCTAAGGGTCGATACCACTCATCATACCACTACTTAACGATTTGCGAAAATTAACGATCAATAAATGAAACGAAATCTCAATATAGAGTTAATACTCTACATATATATTCAATTCAAAATGTTAATCACTTTGAATCAAACTCGTAAAATTTATATTTTGGACAAATCCTACTGACCACAAACGCAGGAAAAATAAAGCCTACCTCGTCACATTTTTATGCTCAAAATATGCAAAATAAATTTATGTTTTACGATTAATATTCTTTCTTAATTGATCTTTTCTCGTAATTGACTTGGTTTTAAATTCCAAGGTGATTTTTTTTAAGCTTTTCATGGTATAGTAACGCCGTTTTGATCGCGTTATTACAAATAAAAAGCAGTTTTAGTCGGCAGCATTACGTTTTGTTATTGACTATAAAATGCCGAAGTGTAGAGTTGCGGTCGAAAGTGAGCGGTGCTTAAGTTCAGGGGAAGTAACTTGGCAAGACTACAGTGAAACAAGGGATTGTTGTTTTTCTAAGTTATTGTTTTAAAAGGCTAAATAATAAGCCTAACAAACAGATACTTAAGCACTATTGTAGTGTCTATTCATAATTTTGTTATAAAGAGAATTATCATGCCGATGTCGCTCGGAAATGCCTTTATCAAGAACTTTCTTGGTAAAGCGCCTGATTGGTACAAAGTTGCCATTATAGCCTTCCTAATTATTAACCCGATTGTTTTCTTCCTAATTGACCCATTTGTTGCAGGTTGGTTGCTAGTAGCAGAATTTATTTTCACGCTAGCAATGGCGCTGAAGTGTTACCCACTTCAACCAGGTGGTTTGCTTGCAATTGAAGCGGTTGCTATCGGGATGACCAGCCCTGCCCAGGTGAAGCATGAGCTGGTTGCGAATATCGAAGTTCTTCTACTATTGGTATTCATGGTTGCGGGTATCTACTTTATGAAACAGCTTCTGCTGTTCATTTTTACGAAGATCCTGCTTGGTATCCGTTCTAAAACATTACTTTCACTCGCATTCTGTTTCGCAGCAGCGTTTTTGTCAGCATTTCTCGATGCACTGACCGTTATCGCCGTTGTCATCAGCGTTGCAGTGGGTTTCTACTCGATTTACCACAAAGTCGCTTCTGGTAACCCTATCGGTGACCATGACCATACTCAAGATGACACCATCACTGAGCTTACGCGTGACGACCTTGAGAACTACCGTGCATTCTTACGTTCATTGCTAATGCATGCTGGTGTGGGTACTGCGCTTGGGGGTGTAACAACAATGGTTGGTGAACCACAAAACTTGATCATTGCAGACCAAGCGGGTTGGTTCTTTGGTGAATTCCTGATCCGAATGGCGCCAGTGACTCTTCCTGTTTTCTTCTGCGGCTTGATCACTTGTGCAGTAGTAGAGAAGCTAAAGATTTGTGGTTACGGTGCGCAGCTGCCTGATAACGTGCGTCAAATCCTTGTTGATTTCGACCGTGAAGAGCGTAAAACCCGTACTAACCAAGACGTAGCTAAGCTTTGGATTCAAGGTCTAATCGCAGTTTGGTTAATTGCAGCACTTGCTCTGCACTTAGCGGCCGTAGGTCTGATTGGTCTTTCAGTTATTATCCTTGCAACCTCATTCACTGGTGTGATTGAAGAACATTCAATGGGTAAAGCGTTTGAAGAAGCCCTGCCGTTTACAGCACTTCTTGCCGTGTTCTTTGCAGTCGTTGCTGTAATCATTGACCAAGAGCTATTTAAGCCGGTTATCGACGCTGTACTTGCAGTTGAAGACAAAGGCACACAGCTGGCGTTGTTCTATGTCGCCAACGGTCTACTTTCAATGGTCTCAGATAACGTTTTCGTGGGTACGGTCTACATTAACGAAGTAAAAGCGGCACTGATTGATGGCCAAATTACTCGTGAACAGTTCGACCTACTAGCAGTAGCAATTAACACAGGTACTAACCTACCTTCAGTTGCAACGCCAAACGGCCAAGCTGCGTTCCTATTCCTGCTAACATCCGCACTGGCACCATTGATTCGTCTATCCTACGGTCGCATGGTGATCATGGCACTGCCATACACTATCGTACTGGCGCTTGTTGGCTTGATGGGCATCATGTTCTTCCTAGAACCAGCAACCGCATTCTTCTACGATGCAGGCTGGATTTCGCCAAGCAGTGGTGATCTGGCTCCTGTTGTGTCAGGTGGACACTAAAAATTTGAGTTGATTAGGAAACTTATCCAAGTTAAAAAGCTCTGAGTATTCAGAGCTTTTTTATATTTCAGACAGGATTGTAACCGTGAGTATTTTTGCATCACTTAATCAGTTTTCGAAAGGACGCTTATCTTGGCTCCTTCTCCTTTTAGCGATTATCTTTTTTGAAGCCTGTGCCCTATTTTTCCAACACGTTATGATGCTAGCACCTTGTGTTATGTGCATTTACGAACGTGTGGCAATGATGGGAATTGGTTTTGCCGCGATGATTGGTCTTATCGCACCAAACAACCCTCTCGTTCGCTGGATAGCATTAGCAGCATGGGGCGCAAGTGCTTACAAAGGTTTGATGCTTGCGATGCAGCATGTGGACTATCAATTCAACCCGTCACCATTTGCAACATGTGACCTATTTGTGACGTTTCCAAGTTGGGCACCATTAAACCAGTGGGTTCCATGGATGTTTGAAGCATACGGTGACTGCGCGAAGATTGTGTGGCAGTTCCTTGGTCTTTCTATGCCTCAATGGCTTGTCGTCATTTTTGCGGGTAACTTAGTCGCTCTTGCATTCATTGTGATTGCGCAATTTGTTCGTGGTAAGCGCAAGAATCCAATCCAGTAACGTTTTTCCGACTTCTAATTACTGAAAACGAATACAAAAAAGCCGACCATGAGGTCGGCTTTTCTTTGCAATTCGATTACTTACCGCAACATTGCTTAAACTTCTTACCGCTTTCGCATGGGCAAGGGTCATTACGCCCAACACCTTTGAAAGGGTTCAAACTCTTCGACTTTTTGCCGACCATCAATTCGTCGGCACCAAGTGCAACTTCGTTGATCATCAGGTCAAACTGCTCGATGAAGTCCACAAGCGCTGGCGGCGTTTCAATACCCACATCACGCATCTGTTGCTGAGTTTGCTCTTCATCAATCGCCAACATCATCGTCGTCAAAAGCGCTTGCAGCATTCGCTCAAGGCCATCGTTCAATGCGACATCATGCCACTGCTCTTCAATCACCGGCCAGACAGACATAAAGCCTTCAGCAAAATCCGCTAACTGCTCTGGGTTGGCTTCTGTCAGCGCAAGTATAGAGTACTCGTTGCGCAGAATGTAGTTGTGCTGCTTGTGAATCTGCTCTTCAACCATTGGCTGAATCGCTTTAAAGCCCTCACCTAGAAGTGGCTCTAGCCATGTTTCCGGTGCTAACGGTTTCGTGGTCAGGTTCGCAGCTAGGACCGCCCCTTCCATAAACAGCGAAGATTCTTCGAGTTGAACTTCACCTTTCTCAATTAATGTGTATTGCATGTCATCTGGTTTCCCATGAATTTGGCGGCATTATACCCTAGAGCTTATACCCAAGTAACCTCGAGATGCTTGGTTCAGCGAGAATGAGTTGGTTTGTAGACGCGGCGCCGATTTAAAGGTCTAGTGGGCCTAAATCAAGAATCGGCAACAAAGTATACAAGCCAAGGCAACTCGCCCTTCGGGAGCGTGTCATTGAACTCGCTTTTTTATTAAACCAATGGCTGCGTCAAACAACTTGGTAAGAGCTGGCTATTACGCTGCGTTGTTTTCTTTGCTTACTTTCGGTAAACAGGGAATCAATGACAACGCTCTGAATCCAGCATCTTGAAGTCACTTGGGTATATAGGATGCTAGTTGATGTCACTCGATGCTGATGAGTCTTTTAATGACAAACTTCCCTCACATCGCTACAATCGCCCTCCTTTTTACCACCAAACTGTATTAGGCAAGCTATGCGAGTTGTATTAGGCCCGATGGAAGGCGTTTTGGACCATTTAATGCGCCAAATCCTGACCGAGATAAACGACTATGATCTGTGTGTGACAGAGTTTGTTCGAGTCATCGATCAGCTATTACCTGATCACGTATTCCATCGTTTGTGTCCTGAACTACTTCAAGGCTCACAGACCGCATCTGGCGTGCCTGTTCATGTTCAATTGCTTGGCCAAGAGCCGAATTGGATGGCAGAAAACGCAGTCAAAGCAGCGGAACTGGGCGCACGAGGTATTGATCTTAACTTTGGTTGTCCGGCAAAACTGGTAAACAAAAGTAAAGGTGGCGCGGCACTTCTTCAGCACCCAGAGTTCATTCACAACATCGTAAAAGCATGTCGTGATGCCGTACCAAGCAATATTCCTGTAACCGCGAAAATTCGTCTCGGTTGGGAAAACCCTGAAGACTGCTTCGAGATTGTAGATGCGATTCAATCTGCTGGAGCAAACGAGCTGACGGTTCACGCTCGTACAAAGCAAGGTGGTTACAAAGCCTCAGAAATCAAATGGGAATACATTACCCAGATCCGTGAGCGTTTTTCTATCCCACTCATCGCTAATGGTGAGATTTGGAACTACGAAGATGGCCAACGCTGTATTGAAACCACAGGAGTGGATTCTCTGATGGTGTGTCGTGGCGCATTCAATATTCCAAACTTGGGTAACATGGTGAAACACAACCAGCAACCAATGGCTTGGCCAGAAGTTGTCGAGCTGCTGATCTATTACTCTCAGTTTGAAATGAAAGGCGATAAAGGTTTGTATTATCCAAACCGCGTTAAGCAATGGTTCTCTTACCTACGCCAAGCCTACCATGAAGCAAATGAGTTGTTCCGCGAAATTCGTACATTCAATAAAGCAGCGCCGATCGTTGAGCACATTCAACGTTACCGCGACGAGCTGCAATCTCGCATCGCATAGTGGTTGAGATAATTTGAGAGTACAGTGAATTAAGAATAAGAAAAAGGGCGATGAATTCGCCCTTTTGTGTTTCTACCACTCGCTAGTTCTAGTGACAGATTTTGTTTTTGCCCGTGCTTTTCGCTTCATAAAGCTTCTCATCGGCAAGCTTAAACAGCTCATCAAAGCTTTCCAGTTGAGCAGCAGACTTAAACTCCACACCACCCGAAACGGTAAAGCCACCAGCAACCACCTTACGTGAACTTTTGGCGATCGCCTTTCTTACTCGCTCTAAAATTCGAAGCATACTTTCAAAATCTTCGTCGTAGATAGCAAGTACAAATTCTTCACCACCGAAGCGTGATGCGACATCTGAATGACGAATATTGTCTCGGATGCATTTTGCCACCAAACGAATCGCATCATCCCCCACATCATGTCCATGGGTGTCATTGATTGATTTAAAGTCATCAATATCGAATACCGCCAGCGCGACGTGTTTTTTAGTCATCTTATTGCGCCATACAGCCTGTATGCCACGTCGATTCAATAACCCAGTCATTGGGTCTTTCGCAGCCAACTCTTTGAAATAGCGACGCTCTGTTTGAGTGTTGACTAGGAACAATGCCACTGTGCTCAAAACATAAATAAAGAAAGCCACCGCGACGCTGTACTTCTCGAACGCCAATAGATTCTTCAATTCACTCCAAAGGTCGTATTCATAGAAAATACGGTGATTAGCACTCAGACGCTCATGCTCTATAGGCTTTAAACGCATCACATTGTCAGGAACATCCATTACAGCAGAAATGATGTGTAGCTTACCTGCCAGGTTTTCATTTGCTTTTAGTAACCCATCAACATCGAAATCAATCGATAACACGCCTTGGTGCTCATCTTTTTCATAAATGGGCACGGTTAAACTTACGACTTGGCCATCATGTCTGTCTAACATAGGCGCAGGGCCTGACATGGTCACTTTCATCGTCTCTTGAGCTGTTTTTTGCCAGAATGGTCTCGCCTTTAGCGTCTCCCACAGCTGTTGAGAGAAATATTGAGCATAGGTATCTGGCGAGGAGATGATGTAGCCTCGTTGATCAATGTAATGAATCGCAACGATATGGGACTCAATGTCATGAAGGAAAGAGAGAGATGGGGCAAAGCCAGCTTTCTTTTCTGCCAACTTAAACAGCTTGGTGCCGGGTTGGCAAAGCGATTTTTGTCCCACGATCATGTAATCCAACTCCACTGCAGGTAACCCACCTGAGTGTTTGTTCTCTAATAGCAGAACATCTATCGGCCACACGTAACATAAGCCATTTTTTTCCATATGGTTATGTTCTTTAAATAGCGGGTGCGCGGGATTCGAGTAGTTAACAAAGCTGTAGTCCAACGCGGTCAATACTTTGATTGCGCGATCGATGGCACGGTCAACTTGAGAGTACTCTAGCGTGATGTAACGATTCATCGCATCGTAGTAGTTCTTTGCTGTCACCAGCATGACAACACAGAATAAAAAGAGTGGGAAGAAGATGACAAACTTGAGGCTAAATCGCCTTTTATTACCCATTGAGCACCATTGTTTCTAATAATATAAGCCCTTCGAAAGCTTAGATTATCGAAGGGCTGTTTATAGTTTTATATTTATGTATTCATAAATTTTAATAAAGAAGGCGCTCGAAGTCACTCGATCTGCCATATTTTGCAGTTCATTGCTGGGATATTGACAGAAAAATGACGTTCACCACTTACAACTTCACCTTTGTCTAATAATTGATGCAACTGTTTTGCATTTAAGCCAACTTGCCATAATGGAAGGTTAACATTTCGGTCGTATTCATCGAGGTTAAATGCCACAACTATTGCTTCTTCTTTCCATTGTCGAACGAAAACCATGACCTGTTCATCACAGTAAAGCCATTGCAAACTTCCGGCTTGTAGAGCCTTGTATTGCTTGCGAATTCCTATCCATCGTTGATAAATCGACAACCAATCAGAAGCCTCAACCTGCCCCCAAGGAAAGCAACGACGGTTATCAGGATCTTGTCCGCCTTCCAACCCAACTTCACTACCATAATAAAGGCATGGAGTGCCGACATAAGTCATGAGTAACCCCAGTGCAAGACGCATTTTTTCCTTATCGCCATTCAAAAGCGTCAGAAAACGGGCGGTATCATGACTATCTAATTGATTCAGTTGAGACAGTTGGTTGGCAAATGGTACTTTTGCTCGCGCTTCATCCACCCACTCTTTGAAATCTAGCACGTTGATGTCGATCGGATCGTACATAATGTCTTGCTTAGCAATCAGGGCACGAACAGGGTGCGCGAACCCGTAGTAGTTCATCGCTCCATCTTCTTGTCCGCCTTGCAGCCATTGAGTCGCTTCAAAGAAATGCTCTCCTAACACATAAGCATTAGGGTTGATCGCTTTAGTCGCTTTACGAAACGCTTCTACATAGTGAGCATTGTTTTTTGCCCCCTCGCCTTCTCCCAGCATATGGATTACATCAAAACGCCAACCATCGACAGAATATGGTGGTTTAAGCCAATGCTTGATCACCGCTTCCTCACCTTGATAAATATGATCGCGGACTTGTTCGTTCTCAAAGTTCAAAACCGGTAAATTGCCGATTCCTTTCCAGCCAATGTAATTGTTGGTTTGGCCCTCAAAGAAGTAGTAGTCACGGAAGTCTGAACTCGGATTGCCGTACGCACCCTGACCTTCTTGCTTCAGGTCGAACCAAGGATGATGAACCGACGTATGGTTGAATACCGCATCCAATACTATCTTCATCTGTTTACCGCGGAGCTGTTCACACAACTGTGCAAACTGCTCATTGGTACCAAACATCGGGTCAATAGTAAGGTAATCTTTTGTGTCGTACTTATGGTTGCTTGGCGCAGTAAAGATAGGATTGAAATACAGCGCAGTGACTCCCAACTCTTCCAAGTAGTCCAATTTCTGCTCAATGCCTTTCAAATCACCGCCGAAGAACTCACGCGCCCCCGAGTTGTGGTGATCCCCAACGGCCTCGCCCCAAGATTTCACCATGCTATCCGGATCGTATTGGGCGTAAGCATGTCGAATCGTTTGTTCATCTTGGCTAGCCGAAAAACGATCAGGAAAGATCTGGTAGAAGACCTGTTCTTGCACCCAACTCGGTGGCTGAGACTGCGTGTTCAACTTAAAGTGGAATTCTTTCGGTGGCATACGCTTATGCACACCTCTACCATCGAGCCAAAGTTGCTGATTACCCTTAATTAGCTTGAATACGTAATGGGTGACGTCACGGTCTCGGTTTGCTGCAAACTGTGCTTGCCAAAGCTGAAGCTCACCTGCGTTACCACAAGGCTTCATCTCTATGAGGTATTCTTCGTTGTCTGGTTCACAGCGCACGTGCACACTATCAAACTCGATGTTTTCGGTTTTCAAAGTGACGGTAAGTCGTTCACCATCAAAAACAAGGCCATCTTCAGTCTGGCTATGGAAGAGAAATGGAAGGGTCATGGTAAGCGCTCTTAGTATTGGAATATTCCACTATTTTATTAAAGAGCACCCATCTAAAAATCCTCCTTTTAAAAATACCGTACGGGTCATTTTCTCAAGGAGGATCACATTTGGTAGGCGTAGTCGACAAACACTTTAAGCTAGTTCAGCAACAAGCTATCATCTGCCAACTCTTCTCCACGCACTTTAGAAAACATTTCCAATAAGTCTGGTACTTGCATATTCGCTCTTTGCTCACCCGCGACATCAAGAACAATCTCTCCTTGGTGCAACATTACTGTCCTGTCACCACAAGCCAGAGCATCCTTCATCGAGTGTGTCACCATCATAACCGTAAGATTAAACTCGGTGACAATGCGCTTGGTCAGGTCGATAACAAAAGCCGCCATACGAGGGTCTAAAGCGGCCGTGTGTTCATCAAGCAGGAGTAGTTTACTGTCTGATAGTGTTGCCATAACCAGACTGACTGCTTGACGCTGACCGCCAGAAAGTAGCCCAATGCTGTCCCCCAAGCGATCTTCAAGCCCTAAACCCAGAATGCTGATGCGCTCTTGAAACAGCTTGCGACGTTTCGCTGATAGCGCCATCCCCCACCCGCGACGCTGACCCCGCATGTAAGCAAGCGCCATATTTTCTTCAATCGACAAATCCCCACAAGTACCAGCTAGTGGGTCTTGGAATACGCGAGCACATTGAGTGGCGCGTTGTGCAACCGTCTTACGGGTTACGTCTTGTCCATCAATGATCACTTGGCCGCCAATCATCGGCGTCTCTCCTGTCACTGCTCCAAGCAGGGTTGACTTCCCTGCTCCATTGGAGCCAATAACGGTGAGAAACTGATGTTCAGGCACTTCTAACGAAACACCTTTCAAGGCTCTGTTTTCCAGAATGGTTCCGGGATTGAAGGTCACTTGAATATCATTGAGTTCAATCATAGTGCCTCTCCTGAACCATTTTTTGATGTCGATTGCTTAGCATTGTTCAAGCGTTGTTTCGCTTTCATACTCTGTTTCAATTTCGGCGCAATCAACGCCACCGCAACGAGCACAGCTGTAACCAAGTTTAGATCCGAAGCTTGTAGACCAAACATGCCGGAACTCAGGGCAAACGCGACTGCGAGGCGATAAAGTACCGAACCAATAATCACCGCACAAACCGCGACCCAGATTTTCCGCCCTGGTATGAGGGTTTGCCCAAGGATAACCGCCGCAAGACCAACTACGATGGTGCCCACGCCAGAGGTGACATCGGCAAAGCTGTTGGTCTGAGCAAACAAGGCTCCAGCAAAACCAACAAACCCGTTAGACAGCGCCAAGCCAAAGTAAGTGTAAAAGCCAGTACTCGCCCCTTGCGCTGCCACCATTCGGGCGTTCACTCCCGTTGCTCTTAACCCTAAGCCAAAGTCGCTGTTAAGGAGGCGTACAACAAACAGAGCGGAAAGTAAGACCAGCACACCAACAACCAAAGGTCGGATGTACATGGCGTCCCCCATGGCTTCAAACGGGGTGAGAATAGTGTCTTCCCCAAGCAGCGCCATGTTCGGCTTACCCATGATACGAATGTTGATAGAGAACGCCGCAATCATGGTAAGAATGGAAGCAAGTAGATGAAGAATGCCACAACGAACGGCGAGGAAGGCGGTCACCCACCCAGTCATGCTACCAGCAATCACGGCCATTCCGGTGGCAATCCAAGGATTGATGCCCCCAACAATCGCGGTTGCAGCAACGGCGGCGCCCATAGGGAAACTACCGTCAACACTTAAGTCAGGGAAATCAAGAACGCGAAACGTAAGGTAGACGCCCAAAGCAACTAAGCCATATATAAGACCTATCTCGAGCGCACCAAAAAAAGCAAATGCAGACATAACTGCTCCTTTCTGCACATATCAGGTCGGCATCAAACCGACCTGAACATCACTATTACTGCATGCTAGTCGCACGTTTCACAACAGAACTCGGTAGTTGAATGCCAAGCTTGGTTGCAGCTCCTTCATTCACAACAAGATCAGAACCGGTTGCGACTTTCACATCCAACTTGCCAGGATCTTGCCCTTCCAAAATAGCAGCAACGTAGTCGGCAGTTTGAACACCCACTTGGTAGTAATCAAAACCCAAGCTCGCAATAGCGCCTTTTTCTACGTAAGAGGTTGCACCGCCAAAGACCGGCTTCTTCGCTTGGTTTGCCGCAACGATCATGCCCTCAATAGCACTGGCTACCGTGTTGTCTGTCGGCGCATAAATCACATCAGATTTAGCCGCAATAGCTTGCGTCGCGGACTGAACATCGGCACTTTTGAGAGCCGTCGCTTCTACCACTTCAAGACCGTTGGCCTCTGCACTCTCTTTTAGCAGTTGCACCAGAGTCACCGCGTTTGCTTCACCTGGGTTGTAAACCACACCGATAGATTTAGCCGCAGGCAGAATTTCTTGAATCAATGCAACGTGCTGTGCCACAGGAGACAAATCGGAAAGACCAGTGACGTTTTTACCCGGCTGATGCATGGATTTCACAAGCTTTGCGCCCACCGGATCCGTTACCGCAGTAAACACCACTGGGATAGAACGTGTTGCAGACACCAAAGCTTGCGCTGACGGTGTGGCAATACCCACCAGCACATCTGGGCTCTCGCCCACATATTGACGGGCAATCTGTACCGCTATAGCTGGGTTACCTTGTGCGGTTTTGTAGTCAAACTCTAGGTTCTTACCTTGCTCATAGCCCTTGGCTTTCAAGCCATCTATCAAGCCTTGACGAGTCGCGTCGAGTGCTGGGTGTTCTACGATTTGAGAAACCGCTACGGTCGCGGTATTGGCAAGCACACTAGCAGAGGAGAAAGCTGTGGTTGCGGCAAGAATAGCAGTGGCAAGTATACGTTTCGTTTTCATCATGACTCCTTGATGTCTCTTCGTCCTTGAACTGAAAGCCTCATCGAAAATGAGTGCTCAACAGAAATAATCCGGAAGATGGGATGTTGTGTTTATAACTGTGCACTTTTTGTGCATCTGTTTTTCATTATTAACGCTAACTCTCGGGAAAGAAAAGCAAGACTTAACAACAATGTAACATTTGTGATCTCGCAATCGGTACGAAAGGCGGTTATTGCAAATTAGAAAGGAGTGAAGTCAGAAGCGCAGGCATAAAAAATGGAGTGGCAATTGCACACTCCATTTCAGTAGTTGTGGTTTTGTTAAGGGTCTAGAACCAACGTTCGAGAGCCGTTTTGTCTAATTGACGGAATGCACGGTTCAGGATGACCGCAAGCTCTTTGTATCGCGGGCGCGCTTTGACGGGCTCGAGCGCAAAACCTGTTTCTGTGATTTTTTGATGCAATTCGCGATACCAAGAGGCTAATGCAGGGGGCAATTTGGTGTTGGAACGACTGCCCAACCACCAAATACCTTGCAGAGGCATACTGATTGCGAACAATGCAACTACGATGGCTTGAGGCAGTGCATCATAGTTATTGAAAGCCATTTGAGTGAGCACACTGATCGCGGCGACCGCTGGCATCACTTTAATGCCAAAACGCGTTGCTTTGATGATACGTTGTTCGGGAAAAATGGCGTTCAGCTCTTTACGAACCGGCCAGATCTCCATGTAACTTTGGCCGTCTTTCAGGCTATGGATTAATCCGACTTGTTTGCTCATACCGCTCTCTCACTAAAAAATAGTTGAACATTTCAACTAAAGGCGCAAAAAATTGATGAAAGTTAATATTCTTTCAAAATTTTTTTGTTATCATTGCCTATTATCGCTATCCTTTGCAGACCCTCAATCTCATTGTTGCCGTTATTTACAATTTAAGCAACTCCGAGATTTTATTCTGCACGGATCGCTTCATAGTGGTGGATGGGTTCATCACTATTCATTTATACGGAATTAGAACGATTTTTGACCAAGATTAGTACGCAGCCTTGCGGGTATCGTCTATTCTTGTGATTAATTTTTCATCCTTTAACTGATTTTGATCAGACGAATAAACAGGTAGTCATACATGTCTAAGCTAGTTTTAGTTTTAAACTGTGGTAGTTCTTCTCTTAAATTTGCTGTTGTAGATGCAGAAACAGGTGCAGAGCACCTAACCGGTCTTGCTGAGTGTCTTGGTCTTCCAGAAGCTCGTATGAAGTGGAAACTTGATGGCAAGCACGAAGCTCAACTAGGCGCAGGCGCAGCTCACGTAGAAGCACTATCTTTCATGGTAGAAACTATTCTTGCTTCTAAGCCAGAGCTTAAAGCTAACCTAGGCGCTATCGGTCACCGTATCGTACACGGTGGTGAGCAGTTCACTCAATCAGCACTGATCACTGACGACGTACTTAAGGGTATTCAAGACGCTGCAACTTTCGCACCTCTTCACAACCCAGCTCACCTAATCGGTATCGAAGCGGCTAAAGTAAACTTCCCTGGCCTACAAAACGTTGCTGTTTTTGACACTGCGTTCCACCAAACTATGCCAGAAGAGTCTTACCTATACGCTCTTCCATACAACCTATACAAAGAGCACGGCATCCGTCGTTACGGCATGCACGGTACTTCACACCTATTCATCACTCGTGAAGTTGCGAACCTACTAGACAAGCCAGTTGAAGAAGTAAACATCATCAACTGTCACCTAGGTAACGGCGCTTCTGTATGTGCAATCAAGAACGGTAAATCTGTAGACACTTCTATGGGTCTAACTCCTCTTGAAGGTCTAGTAATGGGTACACGTTGTGGTGATATCGACCCAGCTATCGTATTCCACCTACACGACGCTCTAGGTTACTCTGTTGAACAAATCAACAACATGCTAACTAAAGAGTCTGGTCTTGCTGGTCTAACTGAAGTGACTTCTGACTGTCGTTTCGTTGAAGACAACTACGGTGAGAAAGAAGAAGCAACACGTGCAATGGACGTGTTCTGTCACCGTCTAGCTAAGTACGTAGCGGGTTACACAGCTTCTATGGAAGGTCGTCTAGACGCAATCACGTTCACTGGCGGTATCGGCGAGAACTCTGGCCCTATCCGTGAAATGGTTCTAAACCGTCTAGGTATCTTCGGTATCGAAGTTGATGGTGAAGCTAACCTTAAAGCTCGTTTCGGCGGCGAAGGTACTATCACTACAGCTAACAGCCGTATCCCAGCAATGGTTATCTCTACTAACGAAGAGCTAGTAATTGCTGAAGACACTGCACGCCTAGCAGGTCTTTAATAGATTAAACTGGCTAGCCACTCCGGCTAGCCAGTTTTTCTTCCAAAGAATTTCTTAGGGGCTTAACTCCTATTCTCTGAATTATTCATGGAATAAGAGTTGAGCTTTTATCCCCCAATAGCTAAAGGTACTCTACGAATGTCTCGTACTATTATGCTTATCCCTGCAAGTGCTGGTGTTGGTCTAACTAGCGTAAGCATGGGTGTTCTTCGCGCAATGGAGCGCAAAGGCGTTAAGGTTTCTTTCTACAAACCAATTTCACAGCCACGTTCTGGCGGTGATCAACCAGATCTAACTTCAACTATCGTTGGCTACAACAGCGATATGAAGATCGGTCAACCACTAGCGATGTCTGTTGCTGAAAGCCTAATTGGTAACGACAACATGGACGAGCTGCTAGAAACTGTTGTTGAGCGTTACAACCAAATCAACAAAGATGCAGACGTAACGCTTATCGAAGGTCTAGTACCAACTCGTAAGCACCCATTCGCTAACCAAGTGAACGCGGAAATCGCTGCAACTCTAGGTGCGGAAATCGTTCTTGTTGCAACTCCTGGTACAGATAACCCAGCTCAACTTAAAGAGCGCATCGAAGTAGCATGTTCTAACTTCGGTGGTACTAAGAACAAGAACATCTCTGGCGTAATCATCAACAAGCTGAACGCGCCTGTTGACGAAGCTGGCCGTACTCGCCCTGACCTATCTGAAATCTTTGACGATGCAGACAGCGCGAAGCAAAACGAAATGAAAGTGATGGAAATCTTCAACACTTCTCCAATTCGTGTACTAGGTTGTGTGCCATGGAGCATCGATCTAATCGCTACTCGTGCAATCGATATGGCTCAGCACCTAAACGCTGACATCATCAACGAAGGTGACATCGCGACTCGTCGTATTAAGAGCATCACTTTCTGTGCACGTTCTCTGCCAAACATGATTGAGCACTTCAAACCAGGTTCTCTACTTGTTACTTCTGCAGACCGTCCAGACGTTATCGTTGCAGCTGCACTTGCAGCAATGAACGGTGTTGATATCGGTGCGGTACTTCTAACTGGCGGTTACGACATTCCTGAAGAGATTGCAGGTCTATGTAAACCAGCATTTGAAACGGGTCTACCGATCTTCAAAGCACAAGGTAACACTTGGCAGACTTCTCTAAACCTACAGAGCTTCTCTATCGAAGTTCCTGCAGACGATAAAGAGCGAATCGAGTTCATCAACGAGCACGTTGCTGGTCACATCGACGGTAACTGGATCGAGTCTATGACTGAGGGTACTCAGAAGTCTCGTCGCCTAAGCCCACCAGCATTCCGTTACCAGCTAACTGAGTTCGCTCGTAAAGCTGGCAAGCGTATCGTTCTTCCTGAAGGTGACGAGCCACGTACAGTTAAAGCTGCGGCTATCTGTGCTGAGCGCGGCATCGCGGAGTGTGTGCTTCTAGGTAACCCAGACGAAATCCGTCGCGTTGCAGAGCAGCAAGGCGTAACACTAGGTGCTGGCGTAACTATCATCAACTCTGATGAAGTTCGTGAAAACTACGTGGCTCGTCTAGTTGAGCTACGTGGTGCGAAAGGCATGACTGAAGTTGTTGCTCGCGAGAAACTACAAGATTCAGTATTCCTTGGCACAATGATGCTTGAGAACGACGAAGTAGACGGTCTAGTTTCTGGTGCGGTTCACACCACAGCAAACACTATCGTTCCTCCGTTCCAAATCATCAAGACTGCACCTGATGCGTCTATCGTATCTTCTGTATTCTTCATGCTGCTACCTGACCAAGTATTGGTTTACGGTGACTGTGCGATCAACCCAGATCCAACAGCTGAACAGCTTGCTGAAATCGCTATCCAATCTGCTGATTCTGCAGCGGCATTTGGTATCGACCCTCGCGTTGCTATGATCTCTTACTCTACTGGTGAATCTGGTAAGGGTGCAGACGTAGATAAAGTACGTGAAGCAACTAAGATTGCTCAAGAGAAACGTCCAGATCTAGTGATCGACGGTCCTCTACAGTACGACGCAGCGATCATGGAAAACGTGGCAGCTTCTAAAGCGCCTAACTCTCCAGTAGCAGGTAAAGCGACAGTATTCGTATTCCCAGACCTAAACACTGGTAACACGACTTACAAAGCGGTACAACGTTCAGCAGACCTAGTATCTATCGGTCCAATGCTGCAAGGTATGCGCAAGCCTGTAAACGATCTATCTCGCGGTGCACTAGTAGACGATATCGTGTACACAGTTGCTCTAACTGCGATTCAGGCGGATCAAGCTGACCAAGCTCGCGAAAAAGCAGTTAACTAATTAACTGCACTTTTCTGAATGCAAAAAACCTCGCCACGGCGAGGTTTTTTTTCACTTTGTGTTCGAATAAATCAATACAAAGCCAAAAACAAAATAGCGCCAGAAAGCACGCTGCCAACCATAACGGGCGCAACTCTTCTCCATAATGCCTTATCCCCTATTGCAACAACCATCCCCATTTTTACCACTGTATTAACTGAGGCCGCGATCAGAATACCCAATGCCGCGGTTTCCACGCTCAAGGTTTGGATACTTTGCCGCCCAAGCGCAAGGGAAATAGCATCAACATCCGTAATACCAGATAGCGCAGACAGTATTAGCACACCAGCACTACCAAACAGATCAGACAGTGCATGCGATAACAACATGATCACGGCGAGCACAACCCCAAAGAAAAGCGCCGATTGAAGGGCTAATGGGTTGGTTTGTTTATTCGGTTGTTCTATTTTCTCAACCTCGCTGCGACGCCATATCCACCAAGCAGGCAAATAGAGGGCAGCCATCATGCCCAAGACAACGGGTCCCAACAATGTCACTAATTGGGGATTAATCACCGAAAGAACGATCAGCAACCGAGGAAACATAGTCCCGCAACTTAGCAGTATGCCGCTGGCAAGCAAAGGACTGATATTCGCTTGCTCCCGTGAAAGATGAGAGAACTGCAGTGTAAGTGCAGTAGAAGAACTTAGCCCAGCAAAGACAGACGTAAACAAAATACCCCGCTTTGCACCGCCGATCTTAATCGCGAAATAACCAACAAATGAAATACTGGCAATCAGCACCACCATCCACCAAATTTCATAAGGGTTCAAAGCCTTCCATGGGCCGTAAGCTTGGTTGGGTAAAAGAGGTAATAGGACGATAGAAATGAGCAGCAGACGCAAAGCAGCATCAAGCTCGTACTCTTGGAGACGCTGAAGCGCCTGATGAAGCTCTTTCTTGTTATCCAGTACCACCGCAGTGATAACCGCTGCGGCCGCAGCAAGAACAGGCTCCCCAGAAACAGCGAGACTGCCAAGAACAAAGGTGATCACCAAACTAACCACGCCAGTAATGCTGATGTCCTCACTCTTTCTTTGTTGAATCACAAACGCAATACAGGCAAGAATAACCAAAGCAATCAACGCAAAGCCAAACAATAACGGTGTGTAGATGTTGGCAAGAATCCCAACTAAGCCACCCAGCAAACCGACCAAAGAGAAGGTACGGATACCCGCAACGCGACTGCCTTCAACGCTATTACGCATTACCCAGCCACGTTGGGTTCCGACAATTGCCCCCAATAACAGCGCAATAAACAGATTCCAAATTAGATGCTCGCCACTGACAAACTCATTGATATCCATACCCCACCTCAGTCCAAGATCGGCCGTTATATCATCAGTTTATGTTATGAGCGGAAAGAAGTTGTGATGATTGGAAGATATTGGAAAAAAGAAAAAGCGCTATATCAAATGGCGCTTTTCTCGGAGAGCTTGAAGTTAGATTAAATCTCGGTCATGGGGTGAATCCAAATCTAACTCAGGCCCTTTTGGTACGACTTGCGTCGGGTTGATACCCGTATGACTGAAGTAGTAGTGACGCTTAATGTGGTAGAAGTCGGTAGTCTCTGCGACGCCTTCCACTTGATAAAGCTCTTTCAAATAACCCTGAATATTTGGGTAATCCGCAATGCGTTGTTTATTACACTTAAAGTGGCCTACATACACAGCGTCAAAACGAACAAGAGTAGTAAATAGGCGCCAATCCGCTTCGGTGATTTTATTACCTGCTAGATAACGATGCGTCGCAAGATGTGCATCAACTTTATCCAGAGCAGTAAACAGTGAATCAAACGCTTCTTCATAAGCTTCTTGCGTTGTCGCAAAACCACAACGGTATACGCCATTATTCACGTTCGGATAAATGTAGTCATTCCACTCATCAATCACGCTTTGAAGTTGCTCTGGGTAATAATCATCATGGTTGCCCGTTAATTCATTGAACTCGGAGTTGAACATACGGATGATTTCAGACGATTCATTCGACACGATCGTGTTGGTCTTTTTATCCCACAGAACTGGAACGGTAACGCGACCAGTATAATCGGACTTGGCTTGAGTGTAGATCTGATGCATTCGGCTGTGACCGAATAGTGGCTCTGGGAGTCCCATTTGCCAGCCTTCACCTAGCATATCTGGACACACAACGGTGACGTCAATGTGCTTTTCCAAGCCTTTGAGTTTACGGAAGATCAGTGTGCGATGCGCCCACGGACAAGCGAGTGAAACATACAAATGGTAACGGCCCGACTCTGGCTGGAACGTTGCATCAGGTTTGTTCTTTATCCAATTGCGAAAGCCTGCATCTTCACGAACAAACTTACCACCGCTTGATTTAGTTTCGTACCATACGTCGTGCCAAACGCCTTCAACTAACTTACCCATGACTGCTCTCCTCATATTCTGTTTTCTACTATATTAGCGCTTCATGTACAGCTTAGAATCCGACCATTTAGTCCATCTTGTTCAAGAATTTCGAATGAACTAAAACTAAGAGAAATCGTAGGCATAAAAAAAGCGCGACCCTATAAAAAGGAGCCGCGCTTAAGCCCGTCACAGGCCGAATTTAATTACACTGCTACGTGTAGACAAGATACTGCGTGAACGTCTGAACCTTCGATGTGTGGCTTAGTCTTCGCACACTCTTTTGTTGCTTGTGGACAACGAGTACGGAACACACAACCAGAAGGAGGACTAATTGGTGATGGTAGATCACCTTCTAGCATCTGAATCTTCTTGCTGCGTTCAATTTTCGGATCCGGAATTGGAACCGCTGACATCAACGCACGTGTGTATGGGTGCTTTGGATCGGCAAACAATGCTTCTGCTTCACCCAGTTCAACAGCGTTACCTAGGTACATAACCAATACACGGTCAGAGATGTGTTTCACCACTGACAAATCGTGGGCGATAAATACCAATGAAAGACCTAGCTCTTTTTGTAGCTCTTTCAGTAGGTTAACCACCTGAGCCTGAATCGATACATCCAGTGCTGATACCGGTTCGTCACAGATGATCATCTTCGGCTTAAGGATAAGTGCACGTGCGATACCAATACGTTGACACTGACCACCTGAGAACTCGTGTGGGTAACGGTTGATAACGTTTGGCAGTAGACCAACCTTCGCCATCATCTCTTTAACGCGGTCTTTCACTTCTTGCTTAGTTAATTCTGGGTAAAACGTCTCTAGCGGCTCAGCGATGATGTCACCCACTGTCATACGTGGGTTCAAAGAAGCCAAAGGATCTTGGAAAATCATTTGGATTTCTTTACGCGTTTCACGGCGTTGGACGTCTTTCATCTTCGTTAGGTCTTGGCCTAACCAAACAACTTCGCCATCTGTTGCTTCGACCAAACCAATGATCGCGCGAGCAAACGTCGATTTACCACAACCAGACTCACCTACTACCCCAAGAGTCTCACCTTCGTATAGACGGACGTTTACGCCGTCTACCGCTTTTAGGCTTGAAGGTTTTGCCCAAGGCCATGCAGATTTTGATGCAATGCTGAAGTGAACTTTCAGATCAGATACATCCAGAATTAGTTTTTTGTCTGTACTCATTTGCTCCAAGCCTCCCATTCAGAAAAACATGCACGCTGACGGCCATCACCAAACGGCGTCAGAATTGGTGCTTCACGCTTACAACGATCCATCACACGGTGGCAGCGATCTTGGTAAGGACAACCAGGTGGTAGACGAAGCAAGTTAGGTGGGTTGCCTGGAATCGTCGGCAGGATCTCGCCTTCTGTATCCAAACGAGGAATTGCCTTCAATAGACCTTCCGCGTAAGGATGGCTTGGGTTGTAGAAGATTTCGTTCACCGTGCCGTACTCCATGGTACGACCTGCGTACATCACTAGCACTTTGTCACATGAACCCGCTACGACACCAAGGTCGTGCGTGATCATGATGATTGCAGTGTTGAACTCAGATTTCAGTTCGTTCAGCAAATCCATGATCTGCGCTTGAACCGTAACGTCCAATGCCGTAGTTGGCTCATCCGCAATAAGCAGTTTTGGACGACACAGCAGCGCCATTGCGATCATTACACGCTGACGCATACCGCCTGAGAACTCGTGTGGGTACATGGTGATACGCTTACGAGCTTCTGGGATTTTTACTGCTTCAAGCATGCGAACCGACTCTTCGAACGCTTCTGCTTTACCCATACCTTTGTGCAGCATCAGTACTTCCATCAGCTGATCGCTCACTTTCATGTATGGGTTAAGAGACGTCATCGGGTCTTGGAAGATCATAGCGATCTGTTCCGCACGAACCTTGTTCAGCTCTTTTTCTGGAAGGTTAAGAATCTCATTACCTTCGAATTTCGCACTACCAGAGATAATACCGTTCTTAGCCAGTAGACCCATGATTGCGAATACAGTTTGTGACTTACCTGAACCAGACTCACCTACGATACCTAGGGTCTCACCTTGATTCAGAGAGAAGTTCAAATCGTTTACTGCGGTTACGATACCATCTTGCGTGGTAAATTCGACGCGCAGATCTTTGACATCTAATAAACTCATCATTGCTTCCTTTATTCTTTCTATTTTTAATTATCTGTCTTTTGGATCCAGCGCATCGCGCAGACCGTCACCAACGTAGTTGAAGCAGAATAGAGTCACAACCATGAATGCTGCTGGGAACGCCAGCTGCCAGATTGCCACTTCCATTGTTTGCGAACCTTCTTGTAGAAGTGCGCCCCAACTTGTCATTGGTTCCTGTACACCAAGACCAAGGAATGAAAGGAATGATTCGGTCAGAATCATGCTTGGGATAAGTAGTGTTGAGTAAACCGCTACGATACCCAGTACGTTTGGAACGATGTGGCGAGTGATGATCTTCCACTTGCTCACACCACAAACGTGTGCCGCTTCAATAAATTCTTTACTACGTAGACTTAGCGTTTGACCACGTACGATACGAGCCATATCTAGCCACGCAATAGCACCGATAGCGACGAAGATAAGAACGATGTTACGGCCGAAGAATGTTACCAGTACGATAACTAGGAACATGAACGGAACCGCGTATAGGATTTCAAGAATACGCATCATTATACGGTCAACTTTACCGCCGATGAAGCCAGAAGCCGCACCGTAAAGCGTACCAATCACAACCGCAACCAATGCACCTAGAACACCAACCATTAGAGAGATACGACCGCCAATCAGCGTACGTACATAAAGGTCACGACCTAAGCTGTCAGTACCGAACCAGTGCTCAGCACTTGGGCCGACGTGCATTGCGTACCAGTCTGTATCATCAAATGTGTAAGGTGCCAACATTGGCAGGAAGATTACCGCAAGGGTCATCAATGTAAGAATGAACAAGCTCACCATCGCCGCTTTGTTACGCATAAAGCGGATACGGGCGTCTTGCCACAAACTACGGCCTTCAACTTCCAGGTTCTCTGCAAATTTCTCGACCGCTTCAAGATTCTCTTTTTTCGTTAACATAACCATACTTCCCTGTTAGTAGCGAATTTTCGGGTCAATCATTGCTAGCAGAATATCAACGATAGCGTTGAACAAGATGAATAGGAAACCAATCAAAATGGTTACACCCATTACTAGCGAGTAGTCACGGTTGAAGGCTGCGTTTACAAACAACTTACCAATACCTGGCAGACCAAAGATGGTCTCAACAACTACCGAGCCAGTGATAATGCCGACAAACGCAGGTCCCATGTAAGACACTACAGGAAGCAGAGCTGGTTTTAATGCGTGTTTCAGGATGATGTAACGGTAGCTTAGACCTTTCGCACGGGCAGTACGGATAAAGTTACTGTTCAATGTCTCGATCATTGAACCACGAGTGATACGAGCAAACGTGGCGACATAAAGCAGTGACATGGCGATCACTGGTAGTACCAAATATTGCCATGAACCATCGTGCCAACCACCAGCAGGGAATAAATTCCAGTGGAGCGAGAACAAGTAAATCAAAGCTGGCGCCAACACGAAAGATGGCATTACTACCCCAAGCATCGCCGTAGACATAATGGTGTAGTCAAGCCAGGAGTTTTGTTTGAGCGCGGCTATGGTCCCGATCGTCACCCCCAGAATGACCGTGAAGATAAAGGCAATGAAACCCACCTTCGCCGATACTGGCAGTGCTACCGAGATTAGCTCGTTTACTGTGTAATCTAAGTATTTGAATGAAGGACCAAAGTCGCCTTGGACAACGTTAGTCAAGTACGTGGTGTACTGTTCAAACACAGGCTTATCTAGACCGTATTTGGCTTCAATGTTCGCCATAACTTCTGGCGGTAATGGACGCTCGCTCGAGAATGGGTTACCCGGTGCGAAACGCATAAGAAAGAAAGATACGGTGATCAAAACCAACATTGTTGGGATCGCCTCAAATATCCTTTTTGCGATGAATTTAAGCATAAACTCACTCTTTCAGTCTGTGACAGTTAAAAAAATTGATGATAGGCACCGCACGTCCCTTTCTTGGGACGTGTGGGCCTTATTCTTATAGTCTTGAAGCGACTTTAATTAGTCTGCTTTGATGTAAAGATCTTTGGTGTAGATCTTTTCTTCCGCGTTGTTAGCAGGGAAACCACCAACGTGCGGATTTAATAAGCGAGGTTTGACATACTGATAAATAGGCGCGATAGGCATATCTTTTGCCATTAGTTTTTCAGCCTCTAAATAGAGCTTGGTACGCTCTTCTTCTGAAGTCGATTTGATCGCTTTGTCGATCAAAGCATCGTACTCTTTGTTACCCCAGTGCTGGCCACCAGTTGTGTTCGAGCTAACCATAAGGGTTAGGAATGAAGATGCTTCGTTGTAGTCACCACACCAACCTGCGCGTGCTACTTCGAAATCACCTTGGTCTTTCGTAGATAGGTAAGTTTTCCACTCTTGGTTTTCTAGCGTTACGTCTAGACCCAAAGTTTTCTTCCACATAGAACCAAGCGCTACTGCTAGCTTCTTGTGGTTCTCATCTGTGTTGTATAGAAGAGAGAATTTAAGAGGGTTGTCTTTGCCGTAACCCGCTTCCGCCAATAGGCGTGCTGCTTCTTCGTTACGCTCTTTTTGCGTCATCTTACCGTAAGTTGGAAGCTCAGGGTTGAAGTGCGCTGTGATTTCCGGCGTTAGGAAGTACGCAGGCTTCTGACCTTGGCCAAGAATCGCGTTTGCTACAATGTTACGGTCGATAGCGTAAGAAATTGCTTTACGAACGCGAACATCGTTAAAAGGCTCTTTCTTGGTGTTGAATGAGTAGTAATAAGTGCAAAGATTACCAACAACCGAGAGGGACTCAGGGTGCTCTTTTTTTAGACGCTTGTAATGCTCTACTGGCAGTTGATAGCTAATATCAATTTCGCCAGATAAGAATCGATTCATCTCTGAAACTGCGTTCTCTATCGGTAAAAAAGTCACCTTACCAATAACTGTTTTGGCGTCATCCCAGTATTCGCTGTTGCGAACAAGCTCGAGACGTTCATTTACGACCCATTTGCTCAGTTTATATGCACCATTACCTACAAAGTTTTCCGGTTTCGTCCATTGATCACCAAACTTCTCAACTGTCGCTTTGTGTACTGGTTTCATTGTTGTGTGACCAACCATCATTACAAAGTAAGGAACCGCTGTGTCTAGTTCAACCACAAGTGTGTGGTCGTCAGTCGCTTTAACACCTAGCTCGCTTTTGTCTTTTTTACCCGCAACGATGTCTTTCGCGTTTTTCATCTTGGTGTATTCCATGTACCAAGAGTATGGCGAAGCGGTTGCAGGATCGACTGCACGCTGCCAGCTGTATACGAAATCTTGTGCTGTTACAGGATCGCCGTTAGACCATTTAGCGTCTTTGCGCAGGTGAAAAGTGAAAGTTTTGTTGTCTGAGGTTTCCCAGCTCTCAGCTACACCAGGGATAGTGTCGCCGTCTGCATTTTGATTCACTAAGCCTTCAAGAAGATCACGAATCACATGTGATTCAGGAACACCTTGAGATTTATGCGGGTCAATTGTTGCAACTTCAGTACCGTTACCACGAACGATTTCTTGTTTTTCAGCTAGTTTAGTGCCTGCCGGAACGTCAGCAGCGAAAGCGGTAGTAGAAGAGGCAGCCACTGCCAGACCAGCACCTAGAAGAAGGGCTTTGGTGATTTTATTCTTGTACATGCGTAAAACTCCAAGTTTTTCATTAGCATCCATGACTTCTCTGCAAGGGACTGGAACGGTCAGTATTTTAGAAGTTTTTAGTGCACTTTTTGAGCACAAAATTCTAAAACCTTACAAAGACTGCGGCACACATTAGCAACCATTGAAGTAATTTGCCATAAAGAGGTAGCAAAAAAACTAATAATTCTGTAAATAGTGCACATATTTAGCAATAAATACCGCAATAAAAGTATTGAATAGAGAAATACTGATTCACCCGCTTATTTGACAGGTGAAACTTTCGATAAATCTAATTTCAAACTTATTGATAGCATCTTATGCTAGATATATGTAAAAAAGTTAACATTTATGACACATTGAGTCTAATAAATAATTGCATATATTCCGTTAGATATTTTTTATTGTGAACAAGGTCACCGAGAGGAGAAAGAAAGGAAAGGTGGTGATTTTGAAGGCAAATCACAGAAGGAAATATAGGCTGTTTCAGCCCTAAAAAAAGAAAAAGCCAGACGTTATTAACATCTGGCTTTGAAAGGGTTGTTAGCAGAATAAAAAACTGCCCTACTTTTCCCAGCGCTGTGCAGCTTGATGATCGGTATCGCGCGACTCAATCCAGCGGTTTTCACTAGTCGTGCGCTCTTTTTTCCAAAATGGCGCTTTGGTCTTTAGAAAGTCCATGATGAACTCACAAGCATCAAATGCCGCACCACGGTGTGCACTAGAGACACCAACAAACACAATTTGGTCACCCGTGTCGAGATCACCAACACGGTGAATAACGCGAACGCCTAACAGAGGCCAACGTGATTCCGCCTCATCACAGATGTCGATCAGGCTTTTCTCCGTCATACCCGGATAATGCTCTAGGTGAAGACCAATCACGTTGTCGCCAAGGTTCATATCACGAACTTTACCGATGAAGGTCACTACCGCACCAGAAGATGTGCCTTCTGATAGACGTTGGTATTCTTGATCAACCGAAAAGTCTTCAGCTTGTACAGAAACGCGAGGATCCATATTAGCCCCCTGTTACCGGTGGGAAGAAGGCAACCTCATCACCCGCTTTCACTGCTGTATCTAAAGGCACGATAGACTGGTTTACCGCAGCCAGTAACTTACCTGGCTCTAGCGCTAGATCCCATTTACCTTCTTTATCTGCACCAGTTTCGACCAAATGTGCGCGAATCGCCTCAACATTGCTGAACTGCTCTTCGAGTTCTAGGCCATCGATACCAACAAGCTCACGCGTTTGAGCAAAGAAAAGTACTTTAATCATTATTCCGCCTTGAAGTGACCCGATTTACCGCCCGTCTTCTCAAGAAGACGAACTTGACCAATAACCATGTCTTTTTGCACTGCTTTACACATATCGTAAATCGTCAGAGCCGCCACAGAAGCAGCCGTTAGCGCTTCCATCTCGACGCCGGTTTTGCCTGCAAGCTTACACACAGACTCGATACGTACTTTGTTTTCTGCTTCGATGGCTTCCAGTTGAACTTCAACTTTAGACAATAGAAGAGGATGACAAAGCGGGATCAGATCCCAAGTTTTCTTCGCGGCTTGGATGCCAGCGATACGAGCTGTGGCGAACACATCACCTTTGTGGTGCTGGCCAGACACGATCAATTGCAACGTTTCTGGAGCCATGTGTACGAATGCTTCAGCACGCGCTTCACGTACCGTTTCCGCTTTTGCGGACACGTCGACCATGTTAGCTTCGCCAGACGCGTTGATATGGGTAAATTGGGTCATTGTTTTTCCTTCGCTTTTAGGAAAGGTTATACAGATAGGTGAGGCATAAAGTTACAAGGACGGTGACTTGCATCTAGCTGTTGCTTGATGATCTTCGTCCAACCTGTACGACACGCACCAGTAGAACCTGGCATTGCGAAAATAACCGTGTGGTTAGCAAAGCCTGCAATTGCGCGAGATTGGATCGTTGAAGTACCGATCTCTTCGTAAGAAACCAAACGGAACAACTCACCAAAGCCTTCTACTTCTTTATCAAACAGAGGCTTAAGTGCTTCTGGCGTGCTGTCACGTGAAGTGAAACCTGTACCGCCAGTGATCATGATTGCTTGTACGTTTTCGTCAGCAATCCACTGAGAAACGATCGCGCGGATCTTGTACATGTCATCGATAACGATTTGTTTATCAACAACGTTGTGACCCGCTTCTTTCGCGTGTTCAACTAGGTAACCACCAGAAGTGTCGTTTTCTTCAGTACGAGTGTCAGATACCGTTAGAACGGCAATGTTTGCAGGTTGAAATTTGCTTTCAGCGTGACCCATTTGTTCACCTATTCTCTAAGTTTGCTTTGATACGTAAGGTATCGATTCTGGAAAAATCATCAGAAGCCACGTCAGCTCCCGATGTAAAATCTGATTGGAATTAGCCGCCGATAGACGCAAGATGTGGCGTCATACCTGTATTGCCATCGTGCAAGAAGTGACTAACGGATTTCGTTTGCAGTTGAGCTTGAATACGTTCAATCAATTCGTTTTCTTGCTCGTCACGTTCTAACAGGTCTCGCAATTCCACGCCATGATCACCAAACAGGCATAAATGCAGTTTACCCATAGCCGATACACGAAGTCGGTTACAGCTCTCACAGAAGTCTTTTTCGTACGGCATGATCAAGCCAATTTCACCCTTGTAATCTGGATGAACGAAAACTTGAGCAGGGCCATCGTTGTGAGAACGAACTTTAAGTAACCAACCATTGGCAATTAATTGATTGCGAATAGCGACACCAGAGACATGGTGCTTAGCAAACAGATCATCCATTTCTCCCGTCTGCATTAATTCAATGAAACGCAGTTGGATAGGACGATCTTTTATCCAATTAAGAAAAGCAGGCAGCTCGTTATGGTTGAGGTCTTTCATCAGCACCACGTTGACTTTGACTTGCTCATAACCCACTTCGAACGCACGTTCGATACCATTCATCACCTCGGTGAACTTATTTTCACCAGTGATTTGATGGAACATACGTGGGTCCAGGCTATCCACACTCACGTTGATGTGCGTAAGGCCAGCTTCACGCCAATCTGCAACTTGCTTCGCCATGCGGTAACCATTCGTCGTTGTGGCGACTTTTTTGATACCCGGCGTGGTTGCGACTGAGTGAATAATGTCAGTAAAGTCTTTGCGTAAACTCGGCTCACCACCGGTGATACGTACCTTTGAGGTACCACAATCTGCAAACGCTTTTACGACACGTTTGATCTCAGGGAGAGATAAGAAAGACGAGTTTTTATTGCCCGATGGCTTGTAGCCGTCAGGAAGGCAATAGGTACATTTGAAATTACATACGTCGGTCACAGACAGACGCAAGTAATAGAACTTACGATGAAATTTGTCTTCGAATTGTTGCGCCACGGAACACCTTTCCAAACACGGGAGGCATAATCATTTCCAATTATGCCCTTGTGACAGTATGTCACTGGCTCAAGACGCCTATCCTTGGACTTAGCATAGTGAGCTCGGAGTTATGGCAACCAGAGGAGATAACCCCCTGATAGCTTTGCCGTGTAAAATACTTAATATTTGTAATGGAATCCAGACTTGAGTGATAAAAAACTCTCTGGAAACACAATTTACCGCTTAGTGAGTACCTCTTTGGCACTCATTAAGTTAAATTGTAGTCGTTTTTTACAAGATTATTAGAAGAACGTAATGAATATCTACACCGATAAGAAAGTGGTCGCAGTTGGCGGTGGTCACGGTTTGGGCCGTATGTTAGCGGCATTAAAAGATTTTGGCGGCAATGCAACTGGCATTGTTGCGACAACAGATAATGGCGGTTCTACGGGCCGTATTCGTCATTGTCAGGGGGGTATTGCTTGGGGTGATACTCGTAACTGTATCAACCAGTTGATCACCGAACCATCAATCAGCTCGATGATGTTTGAGTACCGATTTAAAGGTACTGGCGAGTTAGATGGACACAACCTAGGTAACTTGATGCTGACGGCATTGGACAACCTGTCGGTACGACCACTAGATGCGATCAACCTTATTCGCAATATGCTGAAGGTCGACGTAAACATTCTGCCTATGTCTGAGCACCCTTCCGACCTAACGGCTCTATCAGTAGATGGGCAATGGGTCACAGGTGAAACCAATGTGGATGAAATGGAAACCGATCTGCGTCGTCTTGATCTGTCACCGGAAGTCCCTGCAACCAAAGAAGCCGTTACAACGCTTTCAGAAGCAGATGTCATCATTCTTGGTCCGGGAAGCTTCTTAACGAGCATCATGCCGCCGCTATTGCTGCCTGAAATTGGTAAAGCGATTGCTGCTAACCAAAAGGCGAAAGTCATCTTTGTGGCAAACTTGAGCCCAGAATATGGCCCTGCTGGCCGTATGACGATGAAGCAAAAGCTTGAATGGTGTGAGCGTGCGTGCCAAGGCCGTAAGATCGATGTGGTACTGGCTGAAGAGACTGAGCAAGAAGTGCTGGATAACTGGAACGTAGTCACGGAGTCATTGGCTTCAACGAACCGTGATTGGCGCCACGACCGAGACAAACTAAAGCTCGCGATTGAAAATCAACTACTGTCTGACTAGACGAAAAGCATTGAGAAAGCGGCTTCGATTCGGAGCAAACTCCCTAAACAAAAAAGCCCTTCCACACCGGAAGGGCTTTGTGTTTTTGCGTTGCGCTTAATGTCGTTCTGGAAACGTTAGTTTGTCCAAGAACGGTAGGCGTCACGAGTGATATGAAGTAAATCGAGCATTTCACTCATCTCCATCCCCTGCTCTTGCAATTGATTCGCTTTTGCTTTTTTGTCGATGGCAATTGCTAG
Source organism: Vibrio sp. B181a (assembly GCF_030248375.1). NCBI lineage: Bacteria > Pseudomonadati > Pseudomonadota > Gammaproteobacteria > Vibrionales > Vibrionaceae > Vibrio > Vibrio sp. B181a. The sequence goes on from NZ_JAHGAD010000007.1 coordinate 272,479, forward strand.
TTCGCACAATCGATCTGCGCCAAAGCTTGCAGCACTGCTTTTCAGTGCGTGGCTGATCTCTTTTAAATACAACAGCTGCTCTGAGCCCTGAAGTTCAGTTAAAGTGCCAATGTAGGAGTCCATTTCCCCAAGAAAAATATCAAGCAAAACAGGAACATTATCGCTGCCAATTTCCGCAGACAGTTCTTCAATTTTTTGCTGATTTAATACGTCCGTATTCATACGTTTTGTTTTTCGTCCTTGCTATTCCAAGCTTGCAACTTGCGATAAATCGTTGATGGGCTAACATCCAGATAGCCAGCAGCGCGTGGAATGTTGCCTTCACACGCTTGAATTGCCTGCTCGATGGCCATTTTCTCTGTCATCCAAAGCGGCATAATATCTGACACCGTCATAATGTCAGGTTCAATAAATTTTGCTACCGATTGGCGCACAACAGGCTGATTCAGTGGTGGCGGTAACATATCCAGCGTGATCTCTTTGCCATTGTTCAGTACCACGATATTACGCAATACGTTTTGCAACTGGCGAACGTTACCCGGCCATTCGTAGCTGTTGAATCTTTCAATCACGTCTTGTGCGAAACGGACGAAACTCTTGCCTTCCTCATGAGACATATAACCAAGCAGCGAGTATGCAATTTCAATAACGTCTTCACCACGCTCACGCAGCGGCGGAAGGTGCAAAGGAATCACGTACAAACGGTAATACAAGTCTTCACGGAAACGGCCTTCTTGCACTTCTTTCCAAGGGTCTCGGTTAGTTGCACACACAAAGCGTACATCCACGCTCTTCATTTTAGAAGAACCGACTTTTTGGAATGTACCCGTTTGGATAAAGCGCAATAGCTTAGTTTGAAGATCCAAGTCCATTTCACAGAGTTCATCAAGGAACAACGTGCCGCCATCAGCAAGCTCTGCCGCACCTTGTCGGTCATTCGCAGCACCAGTAAACGCACCTTTCACGTGACCAAACAGCTCACTTTCAATAAGGTCTTTCGGGATTGCCGCACAGTTGATGGCGATAAACGGCTTATCACCACGTTTGCTTGCTGCGTGAATCGCTTCGGCACACACTTCTTTACCCGTACCACTTTCACCCGTGATGAAAATACTCGCTTTACTGCTCGCTGCCGAGTCAATGGTACGGTAAACCTGCTGCATCGTTTGGCTACTGCCGATGAAGCCTTGGTAATTTTGGTTACCAGGGTTGTCAGCTTCATTCTTTAATTTGGTTGCTTTGCGGATCGCATTATTCACCGTGACACGTAAACGGTCTGCTTCACATGGTTTGATTAGGAAGTCTTGAGAACCGTGACGCATCGCCTCTACCGCAGTATCGATAGAGCCATGGGCTGTCATGAAGATGATTGGCACGTCTGGATGGCTTTTCTTCACCGCGTGCAATACGTCCATCCCCGTCATATCAGGTAGACGAAGATCGAGCAGAATAAGATCAGGAATGCGATGGTTCAGGCTTTCAATGGCATCTCTGCCTGTTCCAACAATATTGATATCGATGCCAAGTGGCGTGAGGTAAGAACGGTAAAGTGCCGCAACGGATGCGGTGTCTTCTACCATTAGTAGATAACGAGACTTTTGACCTTCTGTTATTTGTTGCATAGCCTAGCCGATTTTTCGTTGTGTTTTAAATAATAATCGCATTACGCTTTGCATTTTGCAAATAATCATTTGTTAGACTGTGGGTATTCTAAACAAAGTAAACCGAATATCAACAGGTTAAATTATGGCATAAACCATGCTGTATACTTTTTGACCCCTCGGGTCACCTAGCCAACTGACGTTGTTAGTGAACGACATGTTCACAGAACGAGCCAATAGATCCGACTGCCTATTGGCTTCTTTTTTGTCTGCAGATTTGGGAACGGGACATGCCCGAGATATGGTCGTAAACACAGTCACTCGGGCATTAGGTGTGGCAATGAAATTACGCTTAGAGAAGAATTAACTGTTCGCGATAAATTGAGCGCGCAGCTTTTCAATCTCGTCACGTTTCTGGGCCGCCAATTCAAATTCAAGATCTTGAGCGTGTTGGTACATCGCCGCTTCCAAACGACTGATCTCTTTCTCCAGCTGTTGTGGAGACATGATCTCGTAAGTCTGAGAAGGCTCTGCCACTTTCGATAGCGGCACTTGCTTAGTATTACGCTGACGCTTCGATTTGGTGATATCCCCCAACTCCATGATGTCTTTAATATTTCGCTTCAAGGCTTGAGGCTCAATACCCATCTCTGCGTTATACGCTTTTTGCTTCTCTCGACGACGATCTGTTTCGTCCATCGCTTTCTTCATCGACTTAGTGATCGAATCTGCGTAAAGAATCGCTTTACCTTTGATGTTACGAGCCGCACGACCAATGGTCTGAATCAATGAACGCTCTGAACGCAAGAAGCCTTCTTTATCTGCATCCAAGATTGCCACCAGCGACACTTCTGGCATATCGAGGCCTTCTCGCAATAAGTTGATCCCAACCAACACATCAAATTCACCCAAACGAAGGTCGCGAATGATTTCTACACGCTCAACCGTGTCAATATCTGAGTGAAGGTAACGAACTTTCACATCGTGCTCGTGCAGGTATTCGGTTAAGTCTTCTGCCATACGCTTGGTTAGCGTCGTCACAAGAACACGCTCGTCTTGCGCTGCGCGAATTCGAATCTCAGACAACAGATCATCAACCTGAGTAGCAACTGGGCGAACTTCTAATTCCGGATCAAGCAGACCCGTTGGACGCACAACCTGGTCCGCAATCTCATCGGCTGACTTCTCAAGTTCGTAGTTACCCGGCGTTGCAGAGACAAATATTGTCTGTGGAGAAATCGCCTCGAACTCTTCGAATTTCATCGGGCGGTTATCCAATGCAGAAGGCAAACGGAAACCAAACTCCACCAGCGTCTCTTTACGTGAGCGGTCACCTTTATACATCGCGCCAATTTGCGGTACGGTAACGTGTGATTCGTCGATGATCAGCAAGCCATCGTGAGGTAAGTAGTCAAATAGCGTTGGTGGCGGCTCCCCCTCCGCTCGTCCACTTAAGTAACGAGAGTAGTTTTCGATACCGGAACAGAAACCCAGCTCGTTCATCATCTCAATGTCAAATTGAGTGCGCTGGCTGATACGTTGCTCTTCTAGGAGTTTGTTGTTGTCTAACAGCTGCTTCTTACGCACTTCAAGCTCGTCTTTAATGCTTTCAATGGCATCAAGAATACGCTCACGTGGCGTGACATAGTGCGTCTTTGGGTAAATCGTATAACGCGGCAGGTCTCGCTGTTTGACCACACCAGTCAATGGGTCAAATACGCTGATACAGTCGACTTCATCGTCAAACATCTCTACGCGCACGGCGTCTTGGTCTGATTCCGCCGGGAAGATGTCAATCACTTCACCACGCACGCGGAACTGGCCACGCTCAAACGCAACATCGTTACGTGAATATTGAAGTTCTGCAAGACGACGCAGCATGTCGCGCTGGTCAATCACATCACCGCGGCGCAAGTGAAGCATCATTTGTAGGTACGACTCTGGGTCACCCAAACCATAAATGGCCGAAACCGACGCAACAATGATTGCATCTTTGCGTTCCAATAATGCTTTTGTTGCCGATAAACGCATCTGCTCTATGTGAGCATTCACCGACGCGTCTTTTTCGATAAAGGTATCCGTCGTTGGCACATAAGCTTCGGGTTGATAGTAATCGTAGTAAGAAACGAAGTACTCAACGGCATTATTTGGGAAGAAGGCTTTCATCTCGCCGTACAGTTGCGCGGCAAGTGTTTTGTTTGGCGCGAGAAGAATCGCCGGACGCTGCGCTTCTGCAATTACGTTTGCCAGTGTGAATGTTTTACCCGAGCCCGTTACACCCAACAGAGTCTGATGGGCAAGGCCTGAGTCTAAACCCTCTAATAACTGTTTGATGGCGGTTGGCTGATCACCGGATGGTTGATATTCAGAGACCAGTTCATAAACTTTACTCATACCCTTCCTCAAATTTCCTGCACTTTGGCTGTATATATATACACCTTATTAGATGAAATCTACGTCTATTTTAGATTTATAGCTCATTACGATTAATTTTTGCGCTTTCTCTATTTTGGTCTAGCCTTAGTTTGGTGACTCTGTTATAGTCTCCCGCCCTACTTGATGAAGCATCCCAGATCATCTAAATTCAGTTTCCACAACTTTTCCCCAAAAATAGCCAATATTATCCTTTATCCCCAAAAGGCTGAATCTTATCCACTTTGCGCAATTCTGAGTTAATTTAAATAAATTACTGTTTTATCTGATTATTCATTGCATATTTCTGCTTAAAAACTCAAACCAAAGCAACTCTGTTGCATATAAAAGATCTTTACTCAGATCTCATCAACATAGTTATCCACAATTTTAGTGGATAAGTAACTCTAGCCCTTTACTGGCAAGGACTACAAAAAAGTAAAGAATAAAATGCATGATTTTTTGCTAAAAATGTGTTTTTTGGGTGTTGACAGAATTAGGGCTGCTCGGTAAGATTCGACCCGCTTTCAAGCAAAGCAATTCCTCCTTAGCTCAGTTGGTAGAGCGACGGACTGTTAATCCGCAGGTCGCTGGTTCGAGCCCAGCAGGAGGAGCCAAATTTAGAAAAGCCGCATCACTCGATGCGGCTTTTTGCGTTTTAATTTTTTGATTTGTTCATCGCTAGATGTTGATCAAAAAAGCCACGGATAAATCCGTGGCTTAGTTAAGCTTTAAAGCTATCAGTTACTCGTCAAAATGCGTTAACTCCAAATAGAGTCAATTCATTTACGATTAAAGTCGACGAGCGATCGTATCCATTAGCACTGCAGCAACTTTATCATCACCAGCTTCATCACCTTTACTGTAGGTATTGATCTGACGCTTTGATGAGTCGTGGATATTAGTAATCGCTACCACTTCCCTCTCGATACCAAATCCAACTAGCTTAATCATCAACTCTTTGTTTTTAAAAGAATCGCCAACGATCACGATAGAGTTAAAATCTTTAAGCAGCTCTTTGGTCAAATCTTCAACTTGAATATCATTACTATTAATGAAAAAGATATCCGCAGACTTCGAAGAGCTTCGCTCTCTAGCAGACTTAAGTTGAATTTGCTTCATCTCATTGAAAACACCATTATCTTGGGTTCCAATCGTAGATAGGCTTGCAGCATGAGAAGCCAAAGACAATAACAGTGTACTTGTAAAAATAGTACTTTTAACAAAATTCATTCTCTTTACCCTCTAATAATTAAAGAATTGTTTCTTTCATAACGCGGAAGGTTTGACCCTTGTCATCAACAGTACAATCGGTATCTATCGTAATACCGTAGTTAGATTCTCTTTGGTACAACGTCGACTCGTTCTCATTAATTGTCCAGTTGTCGCCATAAGTATTGAGGTAAGCACGCGAAACGGTGACGGCGTTACCAAAGACAAGTTTTTGATCTTGGCAAGTATTCCAATCAGAAGTGTAGTTTTCCTGCCACGTCTCATAACTCTTGAGGTCGTAAACTCGGTAAAGGTCTTCACCCCAAATTTCAGCAGCATTCTTTACATGCCAAAATTCATTTTTGGGATTATCTGCACGCCAGCCAGCTTCTCCCACCGCACGTGTATTAATCGTTTGAACAACTGAGTGGCCAATGTCATTACCTTCATCAACCGATGTGTAATTCAGCATACTGTGCGTCTGACTAGATTCTTTTGTTTGACTAAAGCCAAAACCTACAGCGAGGCCAGCAGAAGGGCCGTCTGATTTGCTTGCTTCAAAAGAACCCGTAATATCAAAGCTAAAAGATGTACTCTCAGCGAGAGAAATCTCTTTATTCACATTACTCGAGCTTGGAAAGCTTTGCTGATTCACAAACAGATTTCCATAACGGTTCTGAGGAAGACAGTAGTCGTTACCTCTATCGTTTTCACACTCTTCAGCCAAATACTTCCAAGTTAGCCTTGATTGCTCTTCAACATCATTTGGCGCTTCATTAACTGCTTTTTTACGAGCGAATCTATAAGCATTTTCGCCAGACATGAAGTTAAATTGAGAGTTTCCATGGAACATCTGCCCCATGTAGCCTTCTCCGTACCAAAAGTGCGGAGCAACTTCTTCATCTACCCATTCAAAGTAGTAGCCACCGTCAGCAAGGGTTTGGCGAGTCACATTCATGCTGCCATCAACCGCCATGATATAGTTCGTCTTGTTTGACTGAGAAAACATCAACAGATCAATAGTTCGAGCGACATCAATCTGTTCGCGAATTTTATAGTCTTCCTTGCCATAGTGATACGCGCCATTCTGAGAAGTGATGATAAATTGCTCTTCAATTTGACCATCTTCTATTCTTGCATGCTGACAAAGATTCGCAATTTTACCCGGTAATCCCTGCTGCTCTAAATGATTGTTAATGTACGCTACTTTGGCATTGAATATGTCACATGCTGTCGCCGGATCGTCGTAAGCAACATATTCATCAGCTCCCTTAAAGTAAGCATCATCAATTCCTGGGATAGGAGATGCATGAGCGTAACCCGATAACATAGAGACTGTTATCAAGCTCAGGCTGAAACTTTTTATTTTCATCACTTGTTCCTTTTAATCGTGTTTGCACCAATGTCGATACCTCACTAATTTAACGAGTAAAAAGAATCTATTCACAAATAATTGGCAATAAAAGCATCAATTCTATTTTTGATTTTTCCTGAGTAGCTATGAACGTATTAATAAGTATTTAACAAGCATCAACAAACTGAGAATTTGATATAAAAACCTAAAAAGATTTAGATTTCTCCTCCTTAAATCTTCGGTAGCTATGGGAAGTCAATCGTCCTCGCGTCGTTCTAAATGAAAGCCCGGAGTGACCGATATTCGTTCTTTTTCGCCATATAAGTAGTTCTTCAAGTGATTCAACTTTCTTTATTTGATTTTTTATTTTGTCAAAATATCCGTCAAAGTTCATAATTCCACACCTTACAGAGCAACAAACCGCTCTAACTTTTTATCACTCATTCTCAGCTAAAGGTTTCCTATACCTTTAGCGAAACATCACAGTAATCGATTAACTAAACAACTTAATGTTTTAATAAATTATTTATATAAACAAAAAGCCACAAACTGTGGCTTTTACTTTGAAAATGTTTAACCATCAGGCTTCAAACGAATGATTGATCGTCCTGAAGAATAATTTATTTAAAATAACAATTAGACGATATTTACTTGTAAGTTAGCGTCGATTTCCAATCAGAAAACTTAAAGTCGTTCATTTCAACAATAAATAGTCCATTATCTCCAACCGGCAGTTCCTTGGTTGCTTTAATGTACGAGTCGCTAGGCTCAAGATATTCATTCGCTGAAGCCCATAGCAGATGTGCATGATCATAAATATAGACGACATCACCATTCTGGATACAGTCATCTGACTCCACTTGGCGGCTGATTTTCATAAAGTCAGAAGAGTCGCGATCTTCGGTATAATACTTACTACCACTATAAGTCCAGTAGTAGTCTTTATAACCATCTCTTCGTGAAATTTGTACGTAGTCATGGTCGTGAATACACGTACCGTTGTAAGGATACCAATTATCTAATTTAAACTCTGCATTCGGCACGCTGCCATCGCTACCGTAAGTAAGATAACCATTCGAGACATTTGCATCGGCGTAAACATATTGCCCCGTCAATTGATGCTTTAGTCGAATGGCATTATAGGGTTTATTTTGGGGACGAGCGCTTTGGGTTGGCGTGCTTTCATCCGCGTACTCGAACGCGGCAACGGGGAAGTGGTCGGAATACTCGTAAAAGTAATACGGCTCCTGTGTACCAGGTAGCGTCACTCTCTTTGAAACGACATCCAAGACTTGGTTGTGCCAATTTTTGGGTTGCTTATGGCTTCGTTCGACAAAGACATAGTCAAGCAGTTGGCCTTTTAAATCTGCATAGTTCGCGTGTGCTAAGCCATTAGTTGCTGGGTCCCAGGAGTATGGCGCACCAGCATAATTAGTCGGCTCTGAAACATTTAAAGTCTCAATCATTGTAGGAAACTCTTGTGAGTCCTTCGCTACATTTAAATCACCGGCAATAAAAAACATTTCGTCAAATGAACGATTTGCACCTGAAATATAGTTCTCTATTTGTGCGAACTGGTCTTGTCGAACAACAGAAGGAGGAATGCTGCAGGTGTTGTCATCCGCTTGCACATGCGTGCCAACAATATTGTATCGCTCTCCGTTTTTGTTAATGACCGCATGAATAAAACCTTTTTGAGATGCCCAATCAGCGCCACATCCCTCTCTAAAGATAACTTGCGACTTGTACTCAATAGGATACTTACTGAGTACAATCACACCGCCATCATCGAGAGAAGTCGAGCGCCAGCCTTCGGTGTGGTCCCAACCGCTTTTAGTACGGCCAAGGACAGGAGTCCTATACCCAAACTTCTGAGCTAGTGCATCAATCAGTATTGTGCTTGCTTGATTATCAAACACCTCGTTAAATACGAGCACATCAATATCGTCAAAAACCGGTGAGTTCGATAATAACTCCGCTCGCTTATTTGGGTTTGTTCCACCAACGAAAATGCCAAGGCGGTGGTCAAGCATATAAACGTTATAGCTCATTATTTTTGGTGGAGCACTAATCTCATCAGCCTCTACAGCCAGACTTATCAGCAAATAAATTATGGGTAAAATATATCTAATCATGATACGTTGCCTCTTAATAAATTACAGAGACATAGTTCCATAATGACCCAACTATCAATAGTAAAATATATCTGAAATTAATCTCAAAATACTATTAAAAGAATCAGTAGCTATTATAAAATTTGACTTCTTCTTGCTTTCCCATCTTTATCGCAATCATCTTTTTCACAGGGCTATTAGAGATTATGAGCTTATAGTTGTGTGGTAGTTTCTCCACGACCTGAACAGATTTAAAGAAAGATAGCTTTCGTCTTGCGTCAAGGTATTTATTATAAAGTAACACTTCGTTATCTCGAGTGCTTAATTCAATATTACTTATATACTCTTCACTTATGCTTACATTGAACAATCCCGCCTCTTTATTATGAAACTCACCTTTCGTAAAAATATCGAGAGGCTTGTCCAATCCAGCTTCTTTAATGACGGTTACCGCTTCAAATTTGTTGTCGCTAATGACAACTTCCATATGTTCTTTTGCAAGAGATTCGCCATCCATGGACATATAGAGAGTGGTGGCACTGACCAGAACATTATTTTGTGTTTGAAGACTAAGCACAATGGAAGTCAGCATTAAGCTAAGAGCGAAGAAAAGAAAATAAACACTTTTATTTTTAATATACATAATCGTTTAATTCTACCTGAATCATATCGACCAGACTCTCACTTGATTGGGGAGAGTCAAACATAACAACAAGGTTGATAGGAGGTGAAAGTGGCTTGAGTATCACAATGGATAATGTTTCATCTGAATGAGCGAGGACGAGTCGATCTAACTTACCTTGCGCAACCTTCTCTCTAACCAAAGGCGCTACGCCTTTAGCAACGGCCTTGGCTTCTTCTTCATCATCACAATAAACGGTGATGTGTTGAGTGGAGAATATTTTTGTTAACGGTAACCAACCCCCTAACCTTGAGTTCTTTTCGGTAAACACAAACGGAAAAATCACCGCAATAGACACAAACAAGCAGCCAGCGGCGATGTACATGTGATTACGACTCAGTTTAAGTCGAAGTCTGTCAACAACGGTGGGCACCAACACGCTATCTTCTGAATCAGACTTTTCAACCAAAGAAGTATCCTGATTCATCAATCCATCTTGTTCTTCCCCTTGCCATGAAACCGCATCACTTTCTAGTTTATATCCAACCTTAGCGACGGTCTTAAGATGCTTTTGAGCTTTACCGTCATCTTCAATTAGGGTGCGTATCGCACTAATAGATTGTGTCAGAGAGCCCTCCGAGACATGCTTCCCTGGCCAAGCGCCTTTTAATAGCTCTTCTTTCGTGTTTATTTTTCCAGCATTCTCACAAAGCATCAAAATGACCAGATGGTCGTGGTAACCAATACGTTTCTCTTCATTTGTGATTAAATTAGTAACGAGTGGATGGTCAGAATGTATTAACCAGTTTTTAATTTTGTACATGAATCAACCTTTAAACCACAATTTTTATACCTATATATTCTTCATGGGTAATAAAGTCTTAAATAAAATAATACTCCAGTGCCACGAACACATTTAAACCAAATGAGTTTGGAAATAATAATATTGTTATTTTTATTTAGCAAATAAGCGACATTGCTCACACAATAAGTATACATAACAAGCACATAGCTATAAAATAAAAAAAACTAAACGGCTAACTTATTTGAATTGACAGATAATTCACAAAAAAAAGAGAAGAAACCAACCCAATAACGGAATAGGTAATTAGTAAATATGAAAGTAAATTAAGCAAAACGTATAATTTAAAATAAAACTGAAAATTTATTCACAAATGCAAATACACACAAAAATATTAATATCAGTTCATATAAATGTGGTTTTCCCAACCCTATAATAGACTATTTTTCCATCAACAAAGGTTCAGGTTGCATATTTTCTGTACTCAAATACCCCACACCTAGCCCAATAATTTTTACAACTCTCAAAAGTCCAAAACCTTGGCACTTCTCTTAATCCGTCGCTACTACCGGTAATTACGAACTCAAGCCCACCATTACCAACGTTAAAATTGTCAATATCTGTACAAGGCACGTTCAACCAAAACCATTTGATGTTGTTGCAATGCGCATAACCAGTTGAATTTAAAATTAATGCACAATAGTCATCTAAAAAATGAAAAGCATTCATTTTACTCATAACCTGTAAATCCATACGATTGACAGGGTTAAGAATGGTTCCGTCCTACTCGTCGCCTCCATTCTATTTATCAATAACTTAGGGATTTACTAATGACTATTCCGACGACTGATATGCTCGACGCATGGGCTGGATTCACTGCTGGTGAATGGCAAAACTCTGTCAACACTCGTGACTTCATCCAAAAAAACTACACACCATATGAGGGAGACGAGTCCTTCTTAGCCGAGGTTAGCGCATCTACTTCAGCATTATGGAACCAAGTGCTTGAAGGCATTAAACAAGAAAGCCGCACACACGCGCCTGTTGATTTCGATACCGATCTGCCATCAACGATTACTTCTCACGATGCGGGTTACATCAACAAAGATCTGGAAAAGATCGTTGGCTTACAAACCGATCAGCCTCTAAAACGTGCAATCATCGCTAATGGTGGTATTCGCATGGTGAAAAACTCGTGCGAAGTTTATGGCCGCGAATTGGATCCAACGGTTGAAAAGATCTTCACTGAGTACCGTAAAACTCACAACAAAGCGTGTTTCGACCTTTACACCAAAGAAATCTTAGCGTGTCGTAAATCCGGTATTATCACAGGTCTTCCTGATGCCTATGGCCGTGGTCGTATCATTGGTGACTACCGTCGTATCGCTCTTTACGGTATCGACTTCTTAAAAGCAGACAAAAAAGAGCAATACAATTCGACACAAACGTTCCTAGAGCGCGGTGGCGATCTTGAGAAAACGCTTCGTCTACGTGAAGAAATTGCAGACCAAGTTCAAGCGCTTGAAGACATCCGTCAAATGGGTTTGAAATACGGCATTGATATGTCGCTACCTGCAAAAACAGCGCAAGAAGCGATTCAATTTACCTACTTTGGTTACTTGGCGGCAGTTAAATCTCAAAATGGCGCAGCAATGTCATTGGGTCGTACATCGACTTTCCTAGATGTTTACCTAGAACGTGATATCGCAAATGGCTTGATTGATGAATCACAAGCGCAAGAGATGATCGACCACTTCATCATGAAACTGCGCATGGTTCGCTTCCTTCGTACACCAGAATACGATTCATTGTTCTCTGGCGACCCAATCTGGGCAACAGAAGCAATGGCTGGTATGGGGGTTGATGGCCGTACACTAGTATCTAAGACGACATTCCGATACTTACATACGCTACATACGATGGGTCCTGCTCCTGAACCAAACATGACGATTCTTTGGTCAGAGCAATTACCTGAAGCGTTCAAGCAATACGCGGCAAAAGTGTCAATTGATACCTCTTCTGTTCAATACGAAAACGACGATCTAATGCGTCCTGATTTCGACAATGACGACTACGCGATTGCATGTTGTGTGAGCCCACAGATTGTTGGTCAGCATATGCAGTTCTTTGGTGCACGTGCCAACCTTGCAAAAGCGCTGCTTTACACTATCAATGGTGGTATCGACGAAAAATCGAAAGCGCAAGTGGGTCCGGTAGTGGACAAAGTTCAAGATGAAGTTCTCGACTTTGACGCTTTGATGCCACGCTTCGACAACATGTTGGAATGGCTAGCAACGCAATACGTCACAGCGTTGAACATCATCCATTACTCACATGACCGTTACAGCTACGAAGCATCACTGATGGCATTGATGGATCGCGACGTGCACCGCACCATGGCGTGTGGTATTGCGGGTCTGTCTGTTGTCGCTGACTCTTTGGCGGCAATTAAATACGCGACCGTGAAGCCTGTTCGTGATGAAGATGGCATCGCCGTTGATTTTGAAATCGAAGGTGATTATCCAAAATTTGGTAACAACGATGCTCGTGTCGATGACATCGCTTGTGATCTAGTTGAGCGCTTCATGAAGAAAATTCAGAAGATGCACACCTACCGCGAAGCAGTGCCAACTCAATCGATCCTAACGATCACATCTAACGTGGTTTACGGCAAAAAAACGGGTAATACACCAGATGGCCGTCGCGCAGGTATGCCTTTTGGTCCAGGTGCAAACCCAATGCACGGTCGTGACGAAAAAGGTGCGGTTGCGTCTTTGGCATCGGTATCTAAACTGCCGTTTGCTTACGCGAAAGATGGTATTTCTTACACCTTCTCAATTGTGCCTAACGCGTTAGGTAAAGATGAATTAAGTCAGAAGAAAAACCTAGCCGCGCTAATGGATGGTTACTTCCATCACGAAGCAAGCAACGAGGGCATTGCGATTGAAGGTGGTCAACACCTTAACGTCAACGTTCTTAACCGAGAGATGTTATTGGATGCGGTTGAACATCCAGAGAAATACCCTCAGTTGACGATTCGAGTGTCTGGTTACGCGGTACGTTTTAACTCGCTAACTCGAGAGCAACAACAAGACGTGATCAGCCGAACGTTTACAGAAAAACTGTAATCGCTAGATTGTAAAGTAATCGAAGCTCATCCCTCTAACTCATTAGGGTATGAGCTTTTGTCGTTTCTGGCGAACCATACGAAATGATACCAAAAACATCAACAACGCGTGCGTTAAATCAGTGGCGGTAATTGCGTTTTTCTTTGTTAACAACCATTCACCAAACTTTTCAATTTCTTATTAATTCATCCGCTCACATCACATACACGTATAATTTTCCATCGAGTGCATAAAACCACACCGTTCTCTGGTTGTTATTGAGGTCACAAAACACGATAATATTGGGATCGGATTTTAAGAACGTAATAACTATGACCGAATATATTTTGTTGTTGGTCGGCACTGTGCTGGTGAACAACTTTGTACTGGTGAAGTTTTTAGGCTTGTGTCCTTTTATGGGCGTGTCTAAAAAACTGGAAACAGCAATTGGCATGGGCTTAGCTACAACTTTTGTACTAACGCTCGCGTCTGTGTGTGCATACTTGGTGGAAAGCTATGTTTTGCGTCCACTGGGCATCGAATATTTACGAACCATGAGCTTTATTTTGGTGATCGCTGTTGTTGTACAGTTCACCGAAATGGTCGTGCATAAAACCAGCCCGACGCTGTATCGTCTGTTGGGTATCTTCCTACCTCTGATCACAACGAACTGTGCGGTTCTGGGTGTTGCTCTGCTTAACATCAATGAAAACCACAACTTTATCGAATCGATCATTTACGGTTTTGGCGCAGCGGTTGGCTTCTCCTTGGTACTGATCCTATTTGCGTCAATGCGTGAACGTATTGCCGCCGCTGACGTACCTGTGCCATTTAAAGGCGCATCGATTGCGATGATCACCGCAGGCCTGATGTCTCTCGCCTTTATGGGCTTTACAGGTTTGGTGAAGTAAACGATGAGTACGATTTTAATTGCGATCATAGCTCTTGCTGCCCTCGCTGCTGTATTCGGGGCGATACTCGGTTTTGCATCGATTCGCTTCAAAGTCGAAGCGGATCCAATTGTCGATCAAATCGACTCTATTCTACCGCAAACTCAGTGTGGTCAGTGCGGCTACCCGGGTTGTCGTCCATACGCAGAAGCAATCGCGAATGGCGACAAAATCAATAAGTGTCCTCCAGGTGGTCAAGCGACCATTGAAAAACTGGCGGATCTAATGGGCGTTGAAGCCGAAGAGTCGGCACACGATCTCGACAGCAAAGTCAAAACCGTTGCTTTCATCCATGAAGACATGTGTATCGGTTGTACCAAGTGTATCCAAGCGTGTCCTGTGGATGCGATTGTTGGAGGTACTAAAGCCCTTCATACCGTAATCAAAGACGAGTGTACGGGTTGTGACTTGTGCGTTGCGCCTTGTCCAACTGACTGTATTGAAATGATTCCTGTGGAAACCACCACAGAGAGCTGGAAATGGAAGCTTAATGCCATTCCAGTGGTTAACATTACGGATGCTGCCAATGCAGCGAACGTGACTGATTCAATTAAATAAGGTTTCGTATGTTGTCTTTGATTGAACAAATTCGTACTGGTTCGCTATGGGATTTCCCAGGCGGCGTGCATCCGGCAGAAAACAAAAAGCAATCCAACAAAACTGAATTGGTTCATGCAGCCATTCCGTCGGAAATCGTCCTACCTCTGAAACAACACATCGGTAAAGCAGGTAATCTATTGATTGCTGTTGGTGACACAGTGTTGAAAGGTCAACAGCTAACGGCGTCAGACAGTGGTTTTACCGTTCCTGTTCATGCTCCAACTTCTGGGCAAATAACAGCTATTGAGCCACGCACTGTTGCGCACCCATCAGGTTTGAGCGAACTGTGCGCAGTGATTACGCCAGATGGTAACGATACTTGGTGTGAGAAAACGCCAGTAGCCGATTACCCCCAAGAATCCGCTGATGCATTGATCGACGTGATCCGCCTTGCTGGTATCTCTGGCATGGGTGGCGCAGGCTTCCCTACCGCTAAGAAGATCCAATCGGGTATTGCACGTACCGAAATTCTTATCGTTAATGCGGCAGAATGTGAACCTTACATCACCGCCGATGACAAACTCATGCAGGAACATGCAGACGAACTGATCCAAGGTATCGAGATCGTCGAGCATATCCTTAAGCCAAAACTGACCATCATTGGTATTGAAGATAACAAGCCAGCAGCAATCAAAGCACTGGAACAAGCGGCGATGAACAAAGATATCGTGATCCGCGTTATCCCAACCAAGTACCCTTCTGGTGGTGAGAAGCAGCTCATCAAGATTTTGACCAACAAAGAAGTTCCTAGCGGCGCTATCCCTGCAGATATTGGCATCCTGGTTCAAAACGTTGGTTCTCTCTACTCAATTAAACGTGCAGTGATCGATGGCGAACCTGTGGTAAATCGCATCGTGACTCTGACGGGTAAAACCTTCAAGCAACCACGTAACGTTTGGACGCTACTTGGTACGCCAGTACAAGCACTGTTAGACGAGTTTGGCTACAAAGCAGATAAGAAACTGCAGCGCCTGATCATGGGTGGTCCAATGATGGGCTTTACACTCCCCCATGCTCAGGTTCCTATCACTAAAACGGCAAACTGTATTCTGGCACCGAAGCGTCGTGAGATCGCCTCTGACCAATACGAAATGGAATGTATCCGTTGTAGCCAATGTGCGGAAGCGTGCCCTGCCTCGCTATTGCCACAGCAGCTTCAGTGGTATGCAAAAAGCCAAGAATACGAAAAGCTTGAAGAACTGAACCTTAAAGATTGTATTGAATGTGGCGCGTGTGCATTTGTGTGCCCTAGTGAAATTCCACTGGTTCAATACTATCGTCAAGCGAAAGCTGAAATCCGTACACGCGCTCAAGAAGCGGCAGCAGCTGAACGAGCTAAGCTGCGCTTTGAAGAGAAGAAAGCGCGTATGGAACGCGAAAAAGCAGAACGTGAAAATCGCTTTAAGAAAGCCGCAGATGATCGTCGTAAAGACATGAAAGCCTCTGGCGGTGACGATGCGATTGCTGCAGCCATCGCTCGCGTGAAAGCACAAAAAGACAATGCCGAAGCCAAAGCGGAACCAGCTGTGAAACCTGCGGTTGCAGCCGCGATTGCCAAAGCAAAAGCGAAACAAGCTGCGGCGGCTCAATCTGGTGCAGCTGAGCCTGATAACTCAGAAATGGCGAAGCTACGCGAAGAACGCAAACGTCTTGCTCGCGAACGCAAAGCGCAAAAAGAACAAGGCGACGCATCTACGGATAATGCTGACGACAAGAAGTCAGCGGTTGCAGCAGCGATTGCCCGTGCTAAGGCGAAGAAAGCTCAACAAGAAGACGCATCAACACCGGCTGAAGCTGGTGACAAGAAAGCAGCCGTCGCGGCAGCTATCGCCAGAGCTAAAGCGAAAAAAGCACAACAAGAAGATTCGACCGAATCTGTAGAAACGGAAGCACCTGTTAAACAAGCTGAAGATCCGAAGAAAGCCGCAGTAGCTGCAGCGATTGCTCGTGCAAAAGCGCGCAAAGCTCAGCAAGAAGACTCTACGGAATCTGCAGAAGCGGAAACACCAGCAGAACAAGCTGAAGATCCAAAGAAAGCTGCTGTTGCTGCAGCGATTGCTCGTGCCAAAGCACGTAAAGCTCAGCAAGAAGGTTCTACAGAATCTGAAGAAACGGAGGCGCCGGCTAAACAAGCTGAAGATCCGAAGAAAGCAGCAGTTGCCGCTGCCATTGCTCGTGCTAAAGCGCGTAAAGCCCAGCAAGAGGCAGAAACAGAATCTGTTGAAGCGGAAGCTACTTCTGAAGAACCAGAAGTGGATCCAAAGAAAGCCGCTGTTGCCGCAGCCATTGCTCGCGCTAAAGCACGCAAAGCTCAGCAAGAAGAATCAACTGAGTCTGCAGAAACGGAAGCGCCTACAGAACAAACTGAAGATCCAAAGAAAGCCGCTGTTGCCGCAGCTATTGCTCGTGCTAAAGCACGTAAAGCGCAGCAAGAGGCACAAACAGAATCTGTTGAAGAAACGCCTTCTGAAGAACCAGAAGTGGATCCGAAGAAAGCCGCGGTTGCCGCAGCTATTGCTCGTGCTAAAGCGCGTAAAGCGCAGCAAGAGGCACAAACAGAATCTGTTGAAGCGGAAGCTCCTTCTGAAGAGCCAGAAGTGGATCCAAAGAAAGCTGCTGTTGCCGCTGCCATTGCTCGCGCTAAAGCACGTAAAGCTCAGCAAGAAGCGAATAAGAACAATACTGAGGAGAACGAGTAATGTCGTTTTTTATTGCCAGTTCACCACACGCTCACAGCCGTCGCAGCACGCCTGATTTGATGAAATGGGTAGCGCTGTGCGCTATTCCTGGCTTAGTGGCTCAAACCTATTTCTTTGGTTGGGGCACCATCATTCAACTCGTGTTCGCTATTGCGGTCGCAGTGTCACTTGAAGCACTAGTCATGCTTGTGCGTAAGCGTTCTCCAATGCGTGCATTACGTGATAACAGTGCCATCGTGACAGCATGGCTATTAGCCGTAGCAATCCCGCCATGGTCCCCTTGGTGGATCATGGTTATCGGTTTGATTTTTGCTATCGTTATTGCAAAGCACTTATACGGTGGTATTGGTCAAAACCTATTTAACCCAGCAATGGTCGCTTACGTTGTATTGCTTATCTCCTTCCCTGTCCAAATGACAAGCTGGAGCGCACCTGTTTCATTGATGTCTGAGCATGTGACTTTTGCAGACGCGTTATCTCTGATCTTCACTGGCTATGACTTTGATGGTTTGTCACTGCAACAAGTTCGCGCTGGTGTGGATGGCGTAACAATGGCAACCCCATTAGATGCATTCAAAACTGGTATTCATACTGGTGCAACGCC
This sequence comes from Vibrio sp. B181a, assembly GCF_030248375.1. Taxonomy (NCBI): domain Bacteria; kingdom Pseudomonadati; phylum Pseudomonadota; class Gammaproteobacteria; order Vibrionales; family Vibrionaceae; genus Vibrio; species Vibrio sp. B181a. The sequence continues at coordinate 290,556 of NZ_JAHGAD010000007.1, forward strand.
AAGTGAGGTGCTATCACAACCAATGTTTGGCGGACTTGCGGGTATCGGTTGGCAATGGGTAAACCTAGCTTACTTGGTTGGTGGTCTAGTGATGATCAAAAAGCGCATCATCCAATGGTACATTCCAGTTGGTTTCCTAGGCAGCTTGGCACTGTTTAGTACCGTGTTTAGCTTGATCATGCCGGGAGAAACCGCGTCACCAATCTTCCACCTACTTTCAGGTGCAACGATGTTAGGCGCATTCTTTATCGCAACCGACCCTGTTTCAGCGTCAACGACCGTGAAAGGTCGCTTGATTTTCGGTGCTCTGATCGGCGCGTTAGTATTCATTATTCGTAGTTGGGGTGGCTTCCCAGATGGCGTTGCGTTCGCCGTTCTGCTTGCCAATATGTGTGTACCGTTGATCGACTACTACACCAAACCAAGAACTTACGGTCACTGAGGTAAACATGTTAACCGCTATTAGAAAAAATGGTCTGACATTGGCGATCTTCGCCTGTGCAACAACCGGTCTTGTGGCACTGACTCAGTACCTAACAAAAGATCAAATTAAGCTTCAGGAACAAAAGCAATTGCTGTCGGTTCTTAACCAAGTGATTCCGGAAGAAATGCATGACAACAACCTTGTTGCGGCATGTACTATGGTATCTGCGCCCGATCTAGGTACGGTTCGCTCGATGCCAACTTACATTGCCACCAAAGATGGTCAACCAACGGCAATGGCAATTGAGTCCATCGCACCAGATGGCTACAACGGTGAAATCAAAATCATCACCGGCATCGATAACCAAGGCAAGATCCTTGGTACTCGTATCCTAAGCCATCAAGAAACGCCGGGATTGGGTGATAAAATTGATTTACGCGTTACGGATTGGATCTTGAGCTTCACTGGTAAGCAAGTGACAGAAAGTAATTGGAATTCTTGGCGAGTTCGTAAAGATGGTGGCGATTTCGATCAGTTTACTGGCGCAACCATTACCCCTCGTGCGGTAGTGAAAGCGGTGAGAAACACAGTAAACTACGTAAATAAGTCTCGTGACGAGATTCTGAATCAGCCCCTTGACTGCGCAGGAGGCAACCATGAGTGAAAATAAACTGCTAATGAAAAACGGCATGTGGAGCAACAACCCTGCCCTAGTGCAACTTCTGGGTTTGTGTCCTCTGCTTGCGGTTTCTTCCACTATTACCAACGCCCTTGGTTTGGGTATTGCAACCTTATTAGTGCTTGTCGGTTCGAACGTGACGGTTTCACTGATTCGTAACTACGTACCAAAAGAAATCCGTATTCCCGTTTTCGTTATGATCATCGCCGCCTTGGTAACTTGTGTTCAACTCCTGATGAACGCTTATGCCTACGGACTGTATCTATCTCTGGGCATCTTCATCCCACTGATCGTAACCAACTGTATTATCATCGGCCGTGCGGAAGCTTACGCTTCGAAGAATGATCCATTGCCAGCAGCATTGGATGGTTTCTGGATGGGGCTGGGTATGACAACGGTATTGGTTGTACTTGGTGCTATGCGTGAACTTATCGGTAACGGCACCTTGTTCGACGGTGCAGACCTGCTATTGGGTGACTGGGCTGCGGCACTGCGTATTCAAGTTTTCCACTTCGATAGCAGCTTCCTATTGGCATTATTGCCGCCAGGGGCTTTTATCGGCGTAGGACTTTTGATTGCGTTGAAAAACGTTATCGACAGCTCAATTCAGGCTCGTCAGCCAAAAGAAGAAAAACCAGCCATTGAGCGCGCTCGCGTAACTAACGCATAATATAAGAATTCAAAAATCAAGGCTCTACCACTCGTAGGGCCTTTTTCATAAACCGCAAAGACGGGTTTGGAAGTCAGCAATGAACAAAGTCAAAAGAATTGAAATTCTCGAACGACTACGAGAAAACAATCCCAATCCTCAGACGGAGCTTAACTGGAGCACACCGTTTGAGTTACTTATCGCTGTACTGCTTTCTGCGCAGGCGACAGACGTAAGTGTAAACAAAGCAACGGACAAGCTTTACCCTGTAGCAAACACACCACAAGGCATTCTTGATTTAGGTGTCGATGGTTTAAAGGAATACATCAAAACCATCGGACTGTTTAATTCAAAAGCCGAAAACACCATCAAGACTTGTAAGATCTTGCTAGAGAAGCACAACGGCGAAGTGCCAGAAGATCGTGCAGCACTTGAAGCTTTGCCGGGTGTCGGTCGTAAAACCGCTAACGTGGTACTGAATACTGCATTTGGTTGGCCAACTATCGCGGTAGATACGCACATCTATCGCGTTTCTAACCGTACAAAGTTTGCGATGGGTAAAACCGTCGATGACGTAGAAGAAAAACTGCTAAAAGTGGTGCCAAAAGAGTTTAAGCTTGATGTACACCACTGGTTGATCCTTCATGGTCGTTACACATGTGTGGCAAGAAAGCCGCGCTGTGGTAGCTGCATCATTGAAGATCTGTGTGAATACAAAGAAAAAGTGTACCCAGACGAATAAACCCGTCTGAAACAATCGCTAGGAGCAAATAATGTCAAACGGTCGAATTCTTCACACCATGCTACGCGTGGGTGATCTAGACAAATCTATCAAGTTCTACACTGAAGTCATGGGCATGCAGTTGCTTCGTACCAATGAAAACAAAGAGTACGAATACACGCTGGCGTTCCTTGGTTACGGTGATGAGTCTCAAGGTGCCGTCATTGAGCTGACTTACAACTGGGGCACAACCGAGTACGACCTAGGCTCTGCATTTGGCCACATCGCAATTGGCGTAGACGATATCTACTCAACTTGCGACGCAATCAAAGCAGCTGGCGGTAACGTGACTCGCGAAGCGGGCCCAGTAAAAGGCGGAACGACTCATATCGCTTTCGTTAAGGACCCAGATGGCTACATGATTGAACTGATTCAAAATAAACAAGCATCAGCAGGCCTAGAGGGCTAACTCAGCCTCTCCTACTGAAACTCGCTATTATTTGCAGGCAGGTCTGAGACCTGCCTTTCTTTTATCAACAAATTACTTTACTTGATAATAATTATCGTTTAGATTCACCACCAACATCGACATGTGGGATAACGATAATGATCAGTGAATGGGAAAAACACACACTTCTAGCCGATACGGCACTTCAACTAGATGACCCTGTTCGCAGCATTCTTCATTACCAGCAAGCCCTTAGCCTGAGTGAAGATATTAGCGAATGCGTGGAAATAGAAGCCGACGAGCGATTATTGATTTCGGTGATTTCATGCCACAACCTTGCCCAATTTTGGCGCTGGGCAGGCGACACAGAATATGAGCTCAAATACCTTCAACTCGCTTCTGAGAAAGTGCTGACGCTGATCCCTCAATGTCCGAATAGAGATTGCGCAAGCTTTATTGATTCAATCGGCTGCTGTACTAAGGCCCTCATTGATTTCATGAAGCGCCATCCAAACCCTGTGATCGCAAAGCAGGTCGAGAAAATCGACACAGCAACCAATTGCGAAATCATTGCTAAGTTCCGCTTAAACTAACATTCATTATATGCCTTAAGCACCAAGTAACTCTAAGCGACAACTAATAGAATCAAACAACGTCAAACGGATAAAAAACGCCAGAGTCAGACTCTGGCGTTTTTGTATTGGTGAATATTTAAGATCAAACCTGGGTGCGCCCTAGTGAAATCACCACGCGACGGTTCTTGTCTTTACCTATTGGTGACCCATTATCTGCAATCGGACGACGCTTACCGTAGCCTTGCACTTGAATACGCTCTCCAGATAAGCCCAAAGATTCGAAGTAACTGCGCAATGATTCCGCTCGTCGTTCAGATAAGCTTTGACTCGTACTTTTACCATCTGTCGAATCTGTGTATGTCGCCACTAACACCAAATCGATATCTTGGTTATGGCGAACGTAATCAGCGATTTGCGCTAAACGTTTCTTCGAAGCTTTAGTTAACTGATCACCTTGACGCTCATAGTGAAGAATCGTGAAGGCAATGTCTTCAAAGCTGTACTTCAGCAAGTTAGCAATGCAGCTGCTAAAGGCGTTGTATTTGTTTTGGAACAGTACCGAAGACAATGCGACTTCAATACGCTGATCTCGGCTCTGCCAGTCTTGGTAGCTAAACGTTGGATAGCGGCCTTTTTCTAGCTCAGAGAGAATGCCCCAAGCGGTTTGTCCACCAACGTAACCATCAAACTGTTTGAAAAATTTAAGGTTAGTAATGCGATCAGCATTCTCGCCCGGACGCCAAGGTGGTGGCATAGAAATCAAACTGACATTGCGCGTTTCACCCATAGGGCGGAGCATCTTCAATTCAAAATCCAAATTGATTTTTTTACTTGCATGAGATGAAAATACCGCGTCACCAAATCCTGGGATTGGATGCACCAGCTGACACTCCAACGGCGTATTCATCACCATTTCCCACTGTGATTGCTGCGGTGTGGCAACGTAGCGCTTTCCCATCGACGCAAAGCTGTTTGCGCTGAGTAAAGACATCAGGACACCACTGGTTACTAGCCATTTATTCATCTAGGTACTTCTCTCAAACGGCAGTCTATTGCCGCTTACTTGAATCAATTAAAAACATGCAAACTAATGCAAAAATCCCGCCAACATAGAATTTGCAAGGGGATATAAGGAGTTAACGCTCACTTTGGCAAGTGCATAAAATGGTAAATAACATCGCGAGAATAACAGGTGCACGTTAACCTTGTTTTTAGTTATAACCCTTACTGGTTAACGGGAAATAGAATTTTACATTTCTCCCAAATTGCGGTTTTTCTCATCGGTAGAATCTGCAATAATGCAGCCTTCGTCACACAAATATAAGCCAACATGACAATAGAAAATGAAGCTCTGACCCTGAAAAAGCGTTTTCGTGGTTATTTTCCAGTGGTAGTAGACGTTGAGACCGCAGGTTTCAATGCTCAAACTGATGCACTTTTAGAAATCTGTGCCGTCACCCTTAGCATGGATGAAAATGGCGATCTGCATCCTGCCTCAACCATTCATTTTCATATCGAACCATTCGAAGGCGCGAATTTAGAAAAAGAAGCGCTTGAATTCAATGGCATTCGTGACCCATTCAGCCCTCTTCGCGGTGCAGTATCAGAACAAGAAGCACTCAAAGAAATCTACAAACTGATCCGCAAAGAGCAAAAAGCGGCAGACTGTTCCCGTGCCATCATGGTGGCACATAACGCTGCTTTCGACTTAAGTTTTGTTAATGCAGCAAATGAGCGCTGCAAACTCAAAAGAGTCCCTTTCCATCCATTTGCCACTTTTGATACCGCAACATTAAGTGGGCTTGCTTATGGTCAAACTGTTCTCGCTAAAGCATGTAAAGCTGCAGGGATGGAATTCGACAATCGTGAGGCACACTCAGCCCTCTACGATACACAACAAACTGCAGAGTTATTCTGTGGCATCGTCAACAAATGGAAGGCCCTAGGCGGTTGGCCGCTTGTCGACGAAGAATAATAAGTAAACACAACATATTAGGAAAAGTATGAATCCTGTCGTTATATCTGTGTGCGTCATGCTCGTGTTAGCATTGATGCGCGTAAACGTGGTGGTTGCCCTCACGTTTAGTGCCATCGTTGGTGGCCTTGTTGCTGGCATGAGCCTTGGGGATACGGTTGCCGCATTTGAAAGTGGCCTAGGCGGCGGTGCGACTATCGCACTGAGCTACGCAATGCTAGGTACTTTCGCTGTTGCAATTTCTCGCTCTGGCATCACTGACCTTCTTGCAAAGAGCGTTATCAAGCGCCTAAATGGTAAAGAGAGCTCTGCGTCGACTACGGGTCTAAAATACGCAGTATTGGTTGCTCTTGTACTTGTTACCATGTCATCTCAAAACGTGATTCCGGTACATATCGCCTTCATTCCAATTTTGATCCCACCTCTTTTGGGCGTATTCGCTAAGCTGAAGCTGGACCGTCGTTTGGTTGCTTGTGTGCTTACCTTTGGTTTGATCACACCATACATGGTTCTGCCTATCGGCTTTGGTGGTATCTTCCTTAACAATATCCTTCTAAAGAATCTGCATGACAACGGTCTAACCGATGTTGTGGCAAGCCAAGTTCCTACTGCAATGCTATTGCCAGGTGCTGGTATGCTGTTTGGTCTTCTGACGGCAATCTTCTTTAGCTACCGCAAACCTCGCGAATACAAAGAAACTGAACTGACCGTTGTTCAAGAATCTGAAGCGAAGCTAAATAAGAAGCACATCATGGTTGCAGGCTTGGGTATTATCGCAGCGTTAAGCGTTCAGCTTTACACAGGCTCGATGATCATTGGTGCATTAGCTGGCTTCATGGTATTCACTTTCGGCGGCGTTATCGCGTGGAAAGAGACGCACGATGTGTTCACTAAAGGTGTTCACATGATGGCAATGATTGGCTTCATCATGATTGCGGCGGCAGGTTTCGCTGCAGTAATGAAGCAAACTGGCGGCGTTGAGACGCTTGTACAATCGCTATCAACCAGCATCGGTGACAACAAACCTCTTGCAGCACTATTGATGCTTATCGTTGGTTTGTTGGTAACAATGGGCATCGGCTCATCGTTCTCTACGATCCCAATCCTTGCAACTATCTATGTTCCGCTATCACTCGCATTCGGCTTCTCGCCAATGGCAACTATCGCCCTTGTTGGTACGGCAGCCGCTCTTGGTGATGCCGGCTCTCCTGCTTCAGACTCAACGTTAGGTCCAACATCAGGCCTAAACGCAGACGGTCAGCACGAACACATTTGGGAAACCGTAGTACCGACATTTATCCACTACAACATCCCTCTGATCATCTTTGGTTGGATTGCTGCAATGGTGCTGTAATCGCATCATCGGATGGATACAATTCGTTACGAAAAAGCCGCTCAATGAGCGGCTTTTTGTTGTCTGTTTTTTAGAAAATCGGTTTCAACTTACTGCGCTGGCATATTGTCGATAATACGTTCGCGAATGAGCTTCAACGTGTTTTCTGTCGACACATAATCTACTTCAATTGGGAAGTAAGCGTCGTTAATTTGCAGTACCAGACTCGGGTAAGAGTTAACACCTAAACTCTTAGCAAGACTCAGTTGGTCTTGGAAAACACCTTCCAGCAAAGTGCCATCCATATCGTTCTTAAACTGCTGAACGTTTAAGCCAATCTCTCGTGCTAGTTGCAAGTGCGTTGCTTCTTCATGAGGCGGCATCGCACGTAAGTAGTAAGCGTGTTGAATCGCTTCTAGCATTTGCTCATAAGAGTCTTGGAAGCCTGCGGCAATAACAGCGCGGCAAGACTGGTAAGTGCTGCGCACTGGCGTACACAACGTCCAGAAATCGTAGTTAAACTTGGTACCAAGCTGGCTTTCAATTTGCTTCCAAATCTGCTCAATTTTTTGCTGCATTTCCGGAGGCATTGGCAGATTAGTATCTGGCGCAAGCCCACCCACAACATACTCAAACTGAATCACACCCGGCAGTTGCTGCTTCAATTTTTCGATGGTTGGTTTGTAGCCCCAACACCAGCTGCACATTGGATCATGTACGTAGTATAGCTTTATATCCACTTTAATTTTAAACCTACAAAGTCAATCAGTTGCATCAATATATTTCGATGCTATGAGGCTAGAATAGCAACCCTTACGGTGATTATACCGTCTAAAGCTCAGAAAAGCCGCTTTGTTTTAAAAGTGGCCTTTCCTGAACCACCTGATACTCACAACCTCTTTCGACCATAATTTGACGCAACGTAACATAGAGTTGCGATCAAGTGAGCCCGGGTAATTAAATTCTCTAATACAATACCTAAAACTCATTGTGTGATTCATCATTGATAATGATAAATAAAAAAGATTTTTAATAAAAATTATTAAGATAAATTTTGCATTGTTAATAACTTTATTAAAAATAGAAATCAAGTTAAAAATTAAACTGAACCAAAGTCACACTCAATATAAATTAAATTATTAACTTTGTATAACAAAAATAATTTATAAAAAGCCAACAGTGAGAGTTTTTATAGTGATACAATATATAAACAACCAAAAAATATATTAAACCTACTATCACGGTATTAAGACGATGTCAGCAAAGTTAAAAATATTATTATCTATGATTGCACTTAGTACGATAACAATACTCAGTACAAGCCTACTTAACTGGAGTGACTTCCAAACATCCTCAACACTCAATTCTAAACAGCAATTACAGTACAAATCACAATTAATATCCGATGCTCTAAGTCAAAAAATTTCTCGTTATTTCGATATATTATTGCTAACAAGCGAACAAATTGATATCGAGGCTAAAAGTAAAATCAATATAGCAAGTACTGTTGATTTAATTACAAAAGCTATGAGAACTGCTGGAGTCGTGAATGTTTACGTTTCGCTTGAAGATGGCACATCCTATTCCGCAAAAACAAACGGCCTAATCCCAGGCTTTAACGCTCGATCTAAGCAGCGTGAGTGGTACCTCCGAGCTATGAACGGCGAAGAAAAGATAATTACTAGGCCATTTTCCTCTTCAACTGGTGATACAGTTATGGCGCTAGCTCAACCAATATATAGGGACAATCAAGTAGTTGGTGTTATTGCACTTAACCTTCTTATAAATGATATCAGTGCATATACAACACAACTGACCTCCGAAAATCAGGTATTCGTATCAAGAAACGATGGCTTCATACTCTCAGCCAAAGACAGATCGCTTATCGGAAAAAATATTTTTACAGAGATACCTCAGTTAAAGCTACAAGATCCAGAAAAAGAAGAGAGCTTCGAGTATCAACATAAAAATACGGAGTATGTTGGTTCAGCATCGGCAATCCCCTCTCTAGGCTGGAGTGTCTGGACATGGATGACTGAAGACTCAATAAACCAAGATTCAAACGATAATCTAGTTGAAACGTTAATTACTTCTACAATATTTTTAGTCTTAAGTACGGTATGTATTTACTTCGTTGTTGAGAAATTAGTTTACAAACCTATTGGTGGCGAACCAAAAGAAATAGAACATCTAGTCACCCAGGTTGCAAAGGGTGATTTATGCATGAAACACGAACCATCAAATTCGTATGGAGTTAACGGAGCTGTGTTCAATATGGTCGGAGATTTAAAAGAGACCATATCTACTATTCGAGTATCTTCAGACGAGCTATTGAACTTTGCCAGTGGTATTAGTAAAGCGGCAAAAAACGTTAATTTAGGTTCCTCTGCGCAAATGGAGCAACTAGAACAAACTTCGACAGCAATGAGCGAAATGTCTGTTGCTGTTAATGAAGTAGCTCAAAATGCACAACGAGCCTCAGATTCAGCAATCCAGGCTTCCGCAGCTGCAGTCCACGGAAATGAGCTTTTTGTTGAGGTGAACGACAGCATCATTTCTCTATCAAACGCAATAGCGGATGTCTCTACTGTAATTAACTCTTTGGGTGAAAAGACTGTCAATATCGGAGCCGTCCTGGAAGTAATCCGTGACATCGCTGACCAAACAAACCTTCTTGCTCTCAATGCTGCAATTGAAGCTGCTCGAGCCGGAGAGCAAGGTCGTGGTTTTGCCGTAGTGGCAGACGAAGTGAGAAACTTAGCAAATAGAACTCAAGAGAGTACAAATGAGATACAGCAAGTCATTGCTGCGCTTCAACAGGAAGCAAACAATTCAATTGAAATGATGAATACCAACAAACTGGCAGCTGAAGATACGCTAAATAAGTCAAGCCAGGCCCAAGAATCTCTATCGAAGATTCTGGACGCGATTACTATCATTGAAGATATGAATACCCAAATTGCCACAGCAACAGAAGAGCAGACATTGGTCGCAGGAGAAATTAATCAAAGTATCGTTTGCATCAACGACCAAGCACGAGACACTTATGAGCTCTCAATATCTAATCAGGAAAAGTCTAATGAGCTTATTGGGATCTCCGAGCATCTGAAGAGTACTGTGAGCGTATTCAAACTGAACTAAAAAAAAGGAGCCGTAGGGCTCCTTTTTTGTTCAGTAACTTTAAGCTTACTCAGCATCACCTTCAACGCGTGCTGCAGCTTCTTTGATAAGAGGCTGAAGTTCACCTTTTTGGAACATTTCCAAAATGATGTCACAACCACCGATCAGCTCGCCTTCAACCCATAGCTGTGGGAATGTTGGCCATTGAGCGTATTTTGGTAGCTCAGCGCGGATGTCTGGGTTTTGTAGAATGTCTACGTAAGCGAACTTCTCGCCACATGCCATTAGTGCTTGTGCAGCTTGAGAAGAGAAACCACAGCTAGGCAGTTTCGGTGATCCTTTCATGTACAGCAGGATTGTGTTTTCAGAGATCTGCTGTTTGATTTTATCGATAGTTTCCATCGCTTCCTCATTCATGGATGTGAACTTTAATTATTTGCCACATTCTACTCAATAACCACAGAATAAAAACCATATAATTAGTAAGCTTTTAACCTTGGTATCTTAAAATATTTTCATATCGGGGTTTTAATAAAGTAAAAACTTGCTAAAATACTTCTCAAGTCAGTCGTAACGACTACATATAAATAAAAACACTGGAAGCAATCGAAAGGTAACCCTTTCATATCTATGGAGAATCGAGCAATGGCATTTGAACTACCAGCTCTTCCTTACGCGAAAGACGCACTAGAACCACACATCTCTGCAGAGACTCTAGATTTCCACCACGGTAAGCACCACAACACTTACGTTGTTAAGCTAAACGGTCTTATCCCTGGTACTGAGTTCGAAGGCAAAACACTAGAAGAAATCATCAAGACTTCTACTGGTGGCGTATTCAACAACGCAGCACAGATCTGGAACCACACGTTCTACTGGCACTGTCTAGCGCCAAACGCGGGCGGCGAACCAACTGGCGCAGTTGCTGAAGCAATCAACGCAGCATTCGGTTCTTTCGAAGAATTCAAAGCGAAGTTCACTGACGCAGCAATCAACAACTTCGGTTCTTCATGGACTTGGCTAGTTAAGAAAGCTGACGGTTCTCTAGAAATCGTTAACACTTCTAACGCAGCAACACCACTAACAGAAGAAGGTACTACTCCACTTCTAACTGTTGACCTGTGGGAACACGCTTACTACATCGATTACCGCAACGTACGTCCTGATTACATGAACGGCTTCTGGGCTCTTGTAAACTGGGACTTCGTAGCTGAGAACCTAGCGAAGTAATTTACTTCCCCCTAAGTTCAATTTAGTCATAGTTAAAAGCTCGCATTACAGCGGGCTTTTTTATTGCTTCTCAAACCTATTTCTTCAATTAATCCCCTCTTTTCCCTAAAGTTCTTCCTTCTGTTGCCGTTAAAAGTGCATCAAGCGAGGAACACCATGCAAATCCATACTTTAGACAAAGCAGCAATCATCAACGAACTCCAGTTCGGTAATGGTATCAACCATGCCGTGCACGAAGGCCGCCGTGCTGATTTCTCGTTAATTCTGTCTATGTTTTCGAATGATGTTCGAGATGTGGCTCCAGTTGAAGAAGTACAAGAAGTCATCACCAGTGACGACATTCTTCGCCAGCAATTCGGGCTGTCTCAGCCTCAAGCGCTTCGCTCTGATAGCAGCAGCTATGAACTTGCAGCGGAACAAGCAAAACAGTTCCATGATGCAGGCTTACCATCTGCGAAGTTGAGCCATTACCTAAAACCAGACGCGCTAACTTACCTCCCTGAAGACACTTTCAATCTGCCAGAAGAGGTTTACCACAACCTTTCCGGGCATGAGCGTCGTAGCTTAGGAGAGCGTAATAAGCAGTTGATCCCTGAAGCGGGCTTATACAACCAACTAGTGACGGCTCAACGTCAGTATCAAATTCAAGTACAAGCTTAACGATCTTCTTTTTCTCCAAGCACTTACATTTGAAGCACGTCAGAAATGTGACGGCTTACAAATTCCTAGACAATAATTCCGACTCAAAAGCGTTACTTTGAAGCTTTTCACACTGAGCTCAAAGAAATTCATCCATGCTGTTAGCACAAACCACTGATGTATTGTTTAACACAAGAAATTACAGTGAAGGTGCTATGGATATCAAAGAATCAATCATTCTCGTTACGTCTGCAGGCTCAGTCTTAGGCAGGACTTGTTCCAACCACTTTGCCCACCTTGGTGCGACGTTGGTGCTCTGTGACCAGAACCCTCATGCTTTAAAGGCGAGCTACGAGCAAATCCGCGCCTTCTCCGACAAGGTTTATGCGATAAACGTGTGTAGTGATAACACCACCTCAATCAATCTATTGTTCGATCAAATTGAGTCACAGCTAGGCGCAACACCCGACGTCATCGTTAATTGTTGGACCAGCTCTCCAATGCCGAGCTTGATGGCACCAGAACCAATGAGTACGTACATCGATCACCTTTCCTCTGCAGCTCGCTTTCTCTATACCTATGGGCAAGTCAGCGCAGAACGATTCCGTTCAAGAGAGAAAAAGGGGGTTATCGTGAATGTAATCTCACATGACAACCATGAGGATTTGACCGGTGTGGAAAGCATGGCGGCTTTGGTCTCTGGTTTTACTCACAGCTGGGCAAAAGAGCTGACCCCTTTCAATATTCGTGTGGGTGGTGTCATCCCATCAGTAAACCATACCAGCGAAGATCTAGACGAGCGACATTGGGCTCAGATCCAAGATGAGTTGGTAAGAAATACCGCCTACATTGTCGCAAATGAGTACTTTAGCGGACGCGTCGTCACGACCGAAGTCTAACTCTCCACGATTGATAATCACCTTCTGCTGCAAAGCGGCTAAATAGAGAAACAAAAAAAGCCCCAGTCTTTCGACTGGGGCTTTGAGTTTCCCGATTGTAAGTTTCGTGCTAGCGAAAACCTACTTCATAACTAACGTCTTACTTATGCGTTAGCTTTTTCTTTCTTAGCTTTTGGTGCTGCTTCTTTCGCTACTTGGTCTGCTTTCTTCTTGATAACAGTTGTACCTTCGAAAGTTTCGCCTTCAACGAACGCTTTACCGTAGTAAGAAGCCATTAGTACTTCTTTTAGCTCAGTGATTAGAGGGTAACGTGGGTTAGCACCTGTACACTGGTCATCGAACGCTTCAACAGCTAGTTCGTCTAGTTTAGCTACGAAGTCAGCTTCAGAAACACCTGCAGCTTGGATAGACATTGGGATGTCTAGGTCGCCTTTCAACTCGTCCAACCATGCTAGTAGACGTTCAATCTTCTGAGCAGTACGGTCACCTTCTTGGCTTAGGCCTAGGTGGTCAGCAACTTCAGCGTAACGACGACGTGCTTGTGGACGGTCGTATTGAGAGAACGCAGTTTGTTTAGTTGGGTTGTCGTTCGCGTTGTAACGTACAACGTTCGAGATTAGTAGAGCGTTCGCTAGACCGTGAGGTAGGTGGAACTCAGCACCAATCTTGTGCGCCATAGAGTGACAAACACCTAGGAATGCGTTTGCAAACGCGATACCAGCGATAGTTGCCGCGTTGTGTACTTTCTCACGAGCGATTGGGTCGTTTGCACCGTTCGCGTAGCTTGAAGGTAGGTACTCTTTAAGCATCTTAAGTGCTTGTAGAGCTTGACCGTCTGAGTACTCGTTAGCAAGAACTGATACGTAAGCTTCTAGAGCGTGAGTTACTGCATCGTAACCACCGAATGCTGTTAGAGACTTAGGCATGTTCATTACTAGGTTAGCATCAACGATAGCCATGTTTGGCGTGATTTCGTAGTCAGCTAGTGGGTACTTAGCACCAGTCTTGTCGTCTGTAACAACCGCGAATGGCGTAACTTCTGAACCAGTACCTGAAGTTGTAGTGATACATACAAGCTCAGCTTTCTTACCCATTTTAGGGAACTTGTAGATACGTTTACGGATGTCCATAAAGCGCATTGCTAGTTCTTCGAAGTGAGTTTCTGGGTGCTCGTACATTACCCACATGATCTTCGCAGCGTCCATTGGAGAACCACCACCTAGAGCTAGGATTACGTCAGGTTGGAAGCTCTTCATTGCTTCTGCACCTTTCTCAACAACAGATAGTGTTGGATCCGCTTCTACGTCGAAGAATGTTTGAACTTCGATGCCTTGCTCTTTAAGCAGTTTAACTACTTCATCAGCGTAACCGTTGTTGAATAGGAAACGGTCAGTTACTAGGAATGCGCGTTTCTTACCTTCTAGGTCGCTCATTGCGATTGGAAGGCTACCACGACGGAAGTAGATAGACTTAGGTAGTTTGTGCCACAACATGTTTTCAGCTCGCTTAGCTACAGTTTTCTTGTTGATAAGGTGCTTAGGACCTACGTTCTCAGAGATAGAGTTACCACCCCAAGAACCACAACCTAGAGTTAGAGAAGGTGCTACGTTGAAGTTGTAAAGGTCACCGATACCACCGTGAGTAGTCGGGATGTTTACAAGGATACGTGCAGTCTTCATCTTGTCACCGAAGTAACGGATGCGGTCTGCGTTAACGTCTTGGTTAGTGTAAAGACCAGATGTGTGACCGATACCACCGATTTCAACCATTGTTACCGCTTGAGCAACTGCGTCTTCGAAGTTGTCAGCACGGAATAGACCTAGAGTTGGAGATAGTTTCTCGTGAGCGAACTCATCATCGTAAGAAACTTTACCTAGACCTTCACCTACAAGAACTTTAGTGTCAGCAGGAACTTTAACGCCAGCCATTTCAGCGATTGCTGGAGCAGGTTGACCTACGATTTTCGCGTTTAGCGCGCCGTCGATAAGAAGTACTTTACGTACTTTATCAGCATCAGCTTTAGATAGAACGTGAGCTTTGTGAGAAGCGAAACGCTCTTTCACTTCGTCGTACACTTCGCTAACTACAATTGCAGCTTGCTCAGAAGCACATACTACGCCGTTATCAAAAGTTTTAGACATTAGGATAGAAGCAACAGCACGTTTGATGTCAGCCGTTTCATCGATAACGACAGGAACGTTACCTGCACCTACACCGATTGCTGGCTTACCAGAAGAGTAAGCTGCTTTAACCATGCCTGGACCACCAGTTGCAAGGATAAGAGCGATGCCGTCGTGCTTCATAAGAGCGTTAGAAAGCTCTACAGATGGTTGGTCGATCCAACCGATGATGTCTTTTGGAGCACCAGCTGCAACTGCTGCGTCTAGAACTAGTTTCGCTGCATCGTTAGTTGAGTTCTTCGCACGTGGGTGTGGCGAGAAGATGATGCCGTTACGAGTTTTTAGAGAAATTAGAGATTTGAAGATTGCTGTAGAAGTTGGGTTAGTCGTTGGAACGATACCACAGATGATACCTACAGGCTCAGCGATAGTCATTGTGCCTAGGTTGTCATCTTCTTCTAGGATGCCACATGTTTTTTCGTCTTTGTATTTGTTGTAGATAAATTCTGAAGCGAAGTGGTTTTTGATTACCTTATCTTCAACAATACCCATTCCAGATTCAGCAACTGCTTGTTGTGCTAGTGGAATACGAGCATGGTTAGCTGCAAGTGAAGCTGCGCGGAAGATTGCGTCTACTTTCTCTTGAGAAAATGTTGCGAACTCTTCTTGTGCTGCTTTAACGCGTGCTACTAGAGCATCTAGTTCAGCTAAGTTAGTTACAGGCATGGTGGATCTCCTAAAATAATAAATATTAAAAACTTTTTAGTAAGGCTATTGTCTTTCGTTTTTACTGTTTATCAGCGACTTAACTAACAACCATCTTAGTAAATTGCTTTCAGGGCTGAGTATAATATTTCAGAGTGTGAAAAAAATTGACTTGGATCAGTTCTCACAACTGAAATACCCCCAAAGTAGTGGCTTACCACAACATAACTACATAACTCATTGATAAACAAACAAATTAAACTTAATTTTTTATTGAGCAAAAAAGAAGCAAACGAACTAAAAACTAAAAGAAACAACAACAATCTGTAAAAAAGTTTCATTTTTAGCCAACAAAATTACATGTGAACCCTAATTTTTGTGCTACTGAGAGTATATCGAATACGTCTTATCTCTCTACAAACCACCTTTATTTTTGCGAAAAATGTGCGAATGTTAACGTTTGTGTAAATCAGTATGCTCTCTCACCAACTTTCTACGTAACAATTCGTTTCCAGATTGAATACATTTTCTTCAATAATTAGTTTTTCTCACAAATACTAGCCCAAATACGTTAGTTTTTTTCATTTCTTCCAGCCGCAGTTTTGCCTTACATTACCGCCTAAAATTACCCCCTCTCTTTTTCACTATTGTGAACGTTTACGAGTAAGCAACATGCAGACTTTAGAGTTAGCTATTTTCCTACAGTTTTTCTTAGGTTTGGTCGCAGCAGTGAACCCTGTTGGTATCATGCCAGTGTTCGTGTCCCTAACCGGACATATGACTCCAGAAGAGAAAAACAAAACCGCCACGACAGCAAACGTTGCTGTTGCAGTGATTTTGATCATTTCTCTTTTTGCTGGTCAGTTACTGCTGGATATGTTCAGCATCTCGCTGGACTCTTTCCGTGTTGCTGGCGGCTTGCTACTTCTGAGCATCGCGTTCTCAATGATGAGCGGTAAACTGGGTGAAGATAAGCAGAACAAACAAGAAAAGACTGAGTATGTAAGTCGTGAACAGATTGGCGTAGTGCCACTGGCGATGCCATTAATGGCAGGCCCTGGCGCAATCAGCTCAACCATCGTATATGGTGCACGCTACCCAAGCGCCCTCGACACAGTTGGCATTAGCGTTACCATCATGTTGTTTTGTTTCTGCTCGTGGCTACTGTTCCGTTCTGCACCTTTGATCGTACGTTTCCTTGGCCAGACGGGTATCAACGTAATCACGCGTATCATGGGTCTTATCCTAGGTGCATTGGGTATCGAGTTCATCGCAAACGGCCTAAGAAACCTCTTCCCCGGCTTAGCCTAAGCTTCCAAACTTCTGGTATGATGTTGCAATTCGTTTCATTTTAACGCTGACAGTGCAACATCATGCCTCGCAAGTCTATTAAGCATCATTTATACGTCATCATCTTCGGTACCCACACACGTGCCGGACGCGCCTTCGATATTGCGCTTATTATCGCGATCATTACCTCGTTATTAGTTCTCATCCTAGAGTCACTGCCATCGGTCATGACGGAATGGTCACGTGAGCTGCGTTACATTGAGTACACCTTTACTGCCATATTCACTGTCGAATACCTGTTAAGACTCTACTGTTCCCCAAAACCTAAGTCTTACGCTACCAGCTTTTATGGCGTCGTCGACTTGCTGGCCATTCTGCCTACCTACTTAGCAATATTCTTCCCCGGCGCTTCATTTATGGGCGTGGTGCGACTGCTTCGTGTGATGCGAATCTTCCGTATTTTGAAATTGGTTCGCTACCTGCAGGATTCAAACATCTTGTTGCGCTCCCTTTTAATGGCGCGTCGTAAGATTCTTATCTTCTTTAGTACTGTAGGTATTCTGGTCACCATTTTTGGCGCGTTGATCTTTGTGATTGAGGGGCCCCACAACGGTTTTACGAGTATTCCGAAAAGCATCTACTGGGCGATCGTAACTATTACTACGGTTGGCTATGGCGACATGGTGCCGCAAACTCACTTGGGTAAAGCCATTGCATCCCTCACTATGTTACTTGGTTACTCGATACTTGCGGTTCCAACCGGCATTATCACCGCAGAACTGAGTAATGAGATGAATGCGCATAAGCAATTGGTGAAGTGTCCGAACTGCAATCGCTCTGGTCATGACTCTGATGCGATGCACTGTAAGCATTGTGGTAGCGAGTTGGCGGATCCTGATAATCGCGTCGTGAGCGCGGACGAGGAAGAATAAAATCGGGAATCGGGAATCGGGAATCGGGAATCGGGAATCGGGAATCGGGAATCGGGAATCGGG
>NZ_JAHGAD010000070.1:0-55040 GCF_030248375.1 Vibrio sp. B181a
CGCCAGGCTTGCTTGCTGTTTTTAGATTTTAAAAAATCTAAAGGCAAAACTGAGATTTAGCATTATTTAAGTAAGACTAAATTTTAGTAACAATTTGTGGAGAGATGGCTGAGTGGTTGAAAGCACCGGTCTTGAAAACCGGCATACGTTAATAGCGTATCTAGGGTTCAAATCCCTATCTCTCCGCCACTATTAAGAAGCCTCGCTAGAAATAGCGAGGCTTTTTTCATTTCTGATGTTTGAGAATTAGAAGGGATTTGCATCAAGTCCTAAGTCAGTCGCGACTTAGGATTAGTCGTCCTCGAACTCAGTCACTACAAAGAAAGCCTGTTGAGAAACCAATGGGCTTTCGTCGTTTATAGTGCTGGCAAATAAATGAAGTGACTTCCTAACCGAGTGCAGTTCCAAACTAGCGCTTCTGCTCTCCACTCAATAAGCTGCCCAGCGTTTAGCCGTACCTTGAGGCTTTCTACTTTCTTTGCCTTGTAGGGTTATAGAAACTGCCCTCTAGCGAAAGTGATTGAGCTTTCCCCTTATTATTCCTCTCTATATCGAAGCAGTGTTTCTTTTAACAAAAGAGCGTTTCTACTCACTGTAGCATTCATGTGTATTAGAGCGTCTGAGCACCTTCTGATACTTGCTGTCGCTTTGCTTTATCTTTTATTAACAAACGCTACCCAAGCGCTGTATGGGGCTTTCACATCGAATAAGTGCATAACATTACTCCTAGGTACTTTTTTGGCCATCACTACGCTTTACTGTGCTCTGAAGGAGATTTTCCCTCCTAACAATTTAAAACCAATCGCTATGTCTTGCAGAAAGTGATCGCGGTTGCTTCACGTGGTTCTTAGTGACACTAAGAAGAGCAGCTTGGAATGAACGACATAAGCTTTGATGATTATTTCTAATCAGGTGCAGTCAGTAGAGGGAACTCTGCTCTTGGGGGGGGGGAGTCAGTCGTACGATGATAGGGCATGAAAAATTGCAGGCAATAAAAAAGCCGACAGTAAACTGTCGGCTTTCTGCTTTCTGGGTCGCTTAGTTGTTTTGAACTAGCGTTAGCGCTTTACGAGAGACCTCGTGAGCCGCTTTTGTTAGGTTTTGCTTCTCTAGTGTGTCTGCTAGGTAAGCATAGTCAGAAACGTCTGAACGAAGTTTTAGCGCAACCTCGAAGTGCTCTTGTGCTTCTTGCCATTTTTCTTGGCGGAAGAAGAAGTGCGCTAATGCACTTTGCGCCGCTGCGTTTTCTGGTTCACGCTTCAAGACACCTTCCAAGAATACGATGACTGGGTGGCTATCCGGTAAGTTTAGCTCTGGCAGTAACTGGTACAGCTCTGGTGTTGGGCTCTTCTTCAGTGCTTCTTTGATTACTG
This sequence comes from Vibrio sp. B181a, assembly GCF_030248375.1. NCBI lineage: Bacteria > Pseudomonadati > Pseudomonadota > Gammaproteobacteria > Vibrionales > Vibrionaceae > Vibrio > Vibrio sp. B181a. Next base: position 1,374 of record NZ_JAHGAD010000070.1, read on the forward strand.
TGAATGCCTCGTTATCTGCTTTACGTGAGATGAGCTCGTGAGCAAAACAGCCGATCAAATGAGCGTCTTGTTTTACCTTACGTGGCAGCCCATTCCAGTGTGAGATAAGACCTTCACTGCCTTGCTGCTGAGCCACTTCGTGTAGCAAGCCGCATTGTGCTTTCTGAATCAGTTCCGCTTGCTCTTCTTCTGTTACCAGTTTTGCTTTGCTTAGCTGAGGCATCAGATCGATCAGCGGTTGCCATAGCTTAAGCTGCATGTAAGTGGTTTTCAGCAGGTTAAGAACGATCGAGTTATTCGCGTACTGACCTTTCAGTGCTTGCAGTGTATCGAATGCAGATTCGAATTCGTTATCACGAATGAACTGTTTCGCGCGAGTCAACTCTACCGCTAGGTGCGCGTTTTCTTGCTGGCTTGCCAGTTCTAGGTACTGGTCACGCTTGGCTTTGTCACCTTGACCTTGCGCAGCTTCTGAAGCCACTAAGTAACACAGAAGAGGCATATCGTGGTGGTTTGCCCAGCGTGTTACTTTCTTCTCTGCGCCTTTCCAGTCACCTTCAAGTAGCTTGATGATGCCTTCGTTGGTGTAGCGACGAGAGCGACGCATTTTGCGCACACTAAAGTAATTCCATGTGCTTGAGCTTGCGTAAACCACTTTCTTGACCACGTATTCTAGGAAGAACAGCGCCGCCAAGGCAGCAATCACGAAGATCACTAGAGTGGTTACACTCATCTCAATGGTTTTGTTGGCAATTGAGATCAGGACATAACCTTGCTGACCTGAGAATTGAGTGCCAACGAACAGACCGGCACCAAGAACAACAAATAGGAAAATAAGACGAACCATTACTTATCCTCCGTACCTGTCATTGTGGTCACTTCACGACGTAGGCGCTCACGAATCACGTCAGAGAGTTGGTTTTGGCTTTCTAGCTTCGCAGGGTATTCAACTTGAATGTCTTGCTTGCTCAGTTGGCTCAGTGTTTTGTTGAATTCTTTCACCGAGTTGTCGTCTTGGTTGAAGAATGCCATTGCCCATTTGTCTGCTGTTTCTAAAGAGGTGGTGTAGATTTCACCTTGCTCTTGGTAAACCGCTTTAATTGCCGTCTCTAACTTCGCTTTGATGTTTTCTTTCAAGTAGAAGTGTTGTTGTGGTGACAATAGAGGGATTACGTTGCCGTCACGAGTGCGGAAAGTGATGAAGTTTTCTGAGAAGTCTTTTAGTGACGTCATCAGGTTATCTTGCCAGTTTGCAATGTCTTCAGACACTTGTTGTTTCTCTACCGCAGCCGCTTCTGGTAGTAAAGCATTCGCAAGTGGCAGTTTGTCTACTTGCTGTTGTAGTGCAGTGAGGCGCAATACCAAGCCATCACGGTCTACTAAAGGAACAACACGCAGCTTAGTAATGTCGTTTGCCATGGCTTTACGCAGCCCGACCAAGCTTGGGTCGTTCAGCGCTGCGATACGTTGGTCCGCGCTTTCCATCAATTGAGTAGCACTTTCTACGTCGTGCTCTAGGAACAATTTACGACCTGCCAGTTTTACTAGGTAGTCAGCTTCTGCCAGTAACCAGTCGTTTGGACGACGACCTTTCACATCAGCGACTGCCAGTTGCAGGCTTTCGATGCTCTTTTGTTGCTGACCCAGTACCACTTCTGCTTTGTGAGTGACGGTGGTCGCTTTTTCAATGGTTTCTTCTTTTACTTGGCTAAGCTCTTGCTTCATTGCTGATTGAGCTTGTTCCAGTTGGCTTTGAAGCTGAGCGATCTGAGTTTGGTATTCAGATTGCTGCTCAAGCATTTTGTAAGTGAGACCACCACCAAAAATCAGTGATAAGACGATAGCGACAGTACCCAGCTTCACGCCGCGTTTACCTTGCTTCTCCTCAAATTCAACTTTGTTTGGTTCTGCAGGTTTGGTTGGCTCAGCAGGCTTTGATTCTGCCTTGCTTGGCTCAGGTTCCTTCTTAGGCGTGTCTTTTTCAGCTAGCGGTGCCGATGTAGTTTCTTCGGAAAGGTTTTTATCGTTATTCTTTTGGTCGTTATTTTTACTTGTCATGCCTATATCCTGTGTAGCTAGGGCTGGAGAGCAGCCAGTAATTCTTGGTTGGATGCGCTTCCTGTGCACCTGACCTGAGTGAAGCCCCGTTGAATTGCGATGTCAGCGATTCGCTGACTGGGGATATACAACTCTTGTTGATTAAGCCAAGTCAATTGCTCTGACGTCAATTGGCTGCACAAATAATCCAGTTGTTCACCACTGGTGACGATAATCTGGTCGATTTGTTGGGTTTTCCATAGTGAGACACAGCTTACTGGATCGAAAGGGATAAATTCTCTCTTATAAGTCTCACTATAGTGAACTTTTGCTCCACGTCTCACCAATGCATCTTTTATCAGCTCTCTACCACCGTTGCCACGGAGGATCAGAACTGTTTGTTTTTCTACATTGTTTAGCTCGGGTAGCTGCAACAAGTGCTCACTATCACTGACTTGTGGATAGTGTACTTTTTGTTGGGTACATTTGCTTAAATAGTGTGCTGTTTTTTGACCAACGGCAAGGTATACAGCCTGCTTAGACCATGATTTAGCGTGGTTCTGCAAGATTTGCTCCGCGCATTGCACCGCATGTTGGCTAACAGCAATGATGATTTGAGCGGTTTCAATGTATTTGGAGAGTTGCGTGTCGCTGAGATCGGCGACGATGTCGATCAGAGGGTGATGAATTGCAGTTTTGCCGTGCCTTTCGAGCAGAGAGCAAAGCGCCATGCCTTGCTCTCCCGGACGAGTGACCAACACTGCCATGATTATTCGTGGTCTGCGTACAGTTTGGTTAGGATGTCGCGCGCACCGTTTTCAAGTAGCTCGTTAGCCAGTTGAACACCGAGTGCTTCGGCATCGTTGCGGTGACCACGAATTTCACCACGCACAATTAGGCTGCCGTCTGGTTCACCAACCAGTGCGCGTAGCCAAATGCTGTCACCATCAAGTAGTGAGTAGCTACCGATTGGCACCTGACAGCCGCCTTCAAGGGTGAGGTTCATCGCGCGCTCACAGCGTACGCGATCTGCCGTATCTTGGTGGTTTAGTGGCTCAAGCAGCTTAAGTAGACGCTCGTCATCCACACGACACTCAATACCCACCGCACCTTGGCCTACTGCTGGTAGCGATTGCTCTGGCTCGATAAAGCTACGGATGCGTTCTTCTAGCTCAAGGCGTTTCAGACCTGCTGCAGCAAGAATGATCGCGTCGTATTCACCTGCATCTAGCTTACCCAGACGAGTACCTACGTTGCCACGCAACTCTTTGATAACTAGGTCTGGGCGGTATTCTTTTAACTGACACTGACGACGCAGGCTACAAGTACCTACAACTGCGCCTTGTGGCAGCTCATCAATGTTGTTGTAAGTGTTAGAAACGAAGGCATCGCGTGGGTCTTCACGCTCACAAATCGTCACCAAGCCGAGACCTTCAGGGAAGTCTACTGGTACATCTTTCATTGAGTGCACCGCAAGGTCTGCACGACCTTCAAGCATTGCCACTTCTAGCTCTTTAACGAACAAGCCTTTACCACCAACTTTGGCTAGCGGCGTATCCAAAATGATGTCGCCTTTGGTCACCATAGTGACGAGTTCTACTTCCAAACCTGGGTGAGCGGCTTGAAGTGCGTCTTTTACAAAGTGTGCTTGCCATAGGGCGAGAGGGCTTTTTCGAGTTGCAATGCGAATTGGCGTAGATTGTGTCATGGTCTTCTCAATGCTGTTTTAGTTTTGCCTAATCCTACCACTCAACGCGTGAAAATCTTAATGTTAGTTAGTCTTCTCTGAGCGTCATGAATGGAATTACATAACGTTATGGAAATAGTGTGACTGGATTCTCATTTAGACTAAGGACTATTATTATTTATAGGCGAATACAAGCGACACTACTGCGCTATCAATTTTTGCGACTAGTGTGGGGTTTTTAGACCACAACTATTTGCAGGTGGAAATCTTTACCAACCCTGATGAAAGTGTTAAATTGATCACGTTTTTAAGCCGTTTTGGTTTAAAACATCAGCAGATTTTCGTGATTGTTCAACCAAGGAACTTCCCTTGCAGGCTTACACCCAAAAACTTATTCAGCGATTAGATAACCTGAACCAGCAACGGATCGACCGTGCGCTGGCGCTTATGGATTCGCAAAGCCAGCAAGTCTTCCACTTGATACCTGCCTTGTTGAACTACAACCATCCTGTTATTCCCGGCTACTACGATGCAGACGTCCCTTATGGTGTGTTTGGTCTAGAGCTGAACGAACTCCAACAACGATTCCTTGATGATACTCAACTGACGATTGGTCAAGCGCTTAAGACAGCAGAGCAACCTGCGATCTTAGGTTTGTACACCATGGGCAGTACCTCTTCTATTGGTCAAAGTACCTCAAGTGATTTGGATATTTGGGTGTGTATCTCACCAGAGATGGATAACGACCAACGTGAACTGCTGACCAATAAATGCTTGCTGATCACCGACTGGGCACAAAGCCAAGGTGTAGAAGCGAACTTCTTCTTAATGGATGAAGAGCGTTTTCGTAGCAACCGTTCAGAAGAGATGACCGGCGATAACTGTGGTTCTTCTCAGCATTTATTATTGCTGGATGAGTTCTACCGTTCTGCGGTACGTCTAGCTGGACAGCGTTTGTTGTGGCAAATCGTGCCACCAGAAATGGAAGAGTGTTACGACGAGTACGTTGCGCAGCTTTGTAAAGATGGCTACATCAACTGTGATGAGTGGATCAACTTTGGTCAGCTTAACCGCATTCCTGCTGAAGAGTACTTCGGCTCGAACTTGTGGCAGCTGTACAAGAGTATCGATTCCCCTTACAAATCCGTGTTGAAAGCGATCTTGCTTGAAGCTTACTCGTGGGAATACCCGCACACACAACTTCTTAGTATCGACACCAAGCGTCGTTTCTTTGCCCACGAGCCGGACTTGTACGGCATGGATGCGTACTACTTGATGCTAGAGAAAGTAACGCGTTACCTAGAGCGAATCCAAGACGACACGCGTTTGGATTTAGTTCGTCGTTGTTTCTACCTTAAAACCCATGAAAAGCTGTCTCGTGAACCTGATGTAGGCTCTGTAGCTTGGCGTCGTGAAGCTTTGAGCGACATGATTGCGAAATGGGATTGGGATGAAGCGGTATTGGCGGAGCTCGACGATCGCCGTAACTGGAAAGTAGAACAAGTGAAAGTAGTGCACCATGCACTGCTGGATGCTTTGATGCAAAGCTACCGTAACTTGATTCAGTTTGCGCGTCGTAATGACATTACCTCGGCGATCAGCCCGCAAGATATTAGCATTCTTGCCCGTAAGCTGTACGCGGCATTCGAAGTGCTGCCGGGGAAAGTTACCTTGCTTAACCCTCAGATCTCGCCAGATTTGCACGAACCCGACTTGAGCTTCATTGAAGTAAAAGAAGGTGGGGTGAACAAATCAGGTTGGTACTTGTACAAGCAACCACTGATTGCACACCGCATTCTTGGTCAACCTTGTCTTGAGCACCATGAGTACTTGAGTAAGTTGGTTTCTTGGGCGTTCTTCAACGGTTTGATTACCGAGTCGACGCGTTTGCACGCGGTGGTGCGTGAAGCGCAGTTAGATATCGATAAGTTCTACCAAATGGTGAGTGATCTACGTAACACCTTCTCGTTACGTAAGCGTCGTCCATCGATGCAAGCGTTGGGCAGTCCGTGTGAAATTAGTCAGATGGCGATGTTCATCAACTTTGAAAATGACCCAACGGCAGAGCTGTCAGGTCGCTCACTCAAAGTGGATGTGAAGAACACCGATATCTTCAGTTTTGGTCCTGAGCAAATTAATTTGGTCGGCAGTGTTGATTTGGTTTATCGCAACTCATGGCACGAAGTGCGTACCCTGCACTTCAAAGGCGAAACCGCGATGCTAGATGCGTTGAAGACCATCCTTGGCAAAATGCACCAAGATGCGATTCCGCCAGAGTCGGTGGATGTGTTCTGCTACGCGAAGAACATGCGTGGCGTGATGCGCAATATGGTTTACCAGCTGTTAGCTGAGTGTATCGACTTACGTTTGAAGCCAGTTGAACAAGAGAAACGCCGTCGCTTTAAAGCCATGCGTCTTGCTAATCAAACTTACGGTTTGTTCTTTGAGCGTCGTGGTGTATCGGTTCAGAAGCTGGAAAACTCGGTCGACTTCTACCGCAGCATTTCAACCAATAAGCTGAAAGGCTCACCGTTGTTGATGTTGGATCGTGAGCAAGAGTATCAACTACCAGAAGTAGTGGATGGCTTTGCCAGTGAAGGTTTGGTGCAGTTCTTCTTTGAAGACACCGACGATGGTTTTAACATCTACGTATTGGATGAATCAAACCAAGTTGAGGTTTACCACCAGTTTAGTGGCTCTAAAGATGAAATGATTGCGTCAGTGAACAGCTTCTACACCTCGGTGAAAGACGATAGTCGTGTATCGTCGAAGTTTATTAACTTTAACTTGCCGCAGTACTATCAAATTATTCATCCGGAAGAAGGGAATACCTACATTATCCCTTATCGCAACGATGGTTGTACGCCAACCCGCCCAACCAAAGCGGTGAATGCATAAAACGACCAACAAAAAAGAGCACTGAGGTGCTCTTTTTTCGTTTAGGTGACTGGTCGTCACGACACTCTTTGGCTTATACCCAATCGATCGCTTCACCAGCGTGCTTTTCGCACTCTTCTTTCACCATTTCAAACAGTTCCATGCCCGTTTTAGAGCAAGTCCATTTGTCATCAACCAGCTTGAAGTGGAAGCCACCAGACTTCGACGCCAACCAGATTTCATGCATTGGCTCTTGGCGGTTAATGATGATTTGGCTGCGGTCTTCAAACTCTAATGTCATTACGTTGCCAGTGACTTCGTAATCAATGTCTGCGCCTGATTCATCGATGGATTCTTCGATGTTTTGCATCTGCGCATCCACGAGTTGATGAAATTCAGTATCGTTCATCCGTCTATCCTATTGCTTTTCCTGAGTGTGGTGCGATTATAGGGGGCATTGGTTTAATAATCACGATATGCAAAATGAAAAAATTACTTACGGTGTTGTTTGTGATGGTTGCAGCGACACTTGCTGGTTGCGGTCAATCAGGTTCACTTTACATCCCAGATGACGCTCAACAAAACGAGCAGTCACAATAATTAGCCACCCTTAGGGTGAAATCAGGGTTTAGCAGTCGAATTAATTAAGGGAAGCAAATTTTGGATTACTTCAACTATCAGGATGATGGCCAGCTTTGGGCCGAAGACGTCTCACTCCAAGCTCTTGCCGAGCAACATGGCACTCCTCTTTATGTTTACTCACGTGCAACGCTAGAGCGTCACTGGAATGCGTTTGACAGCGCAGTGGGTCAGCATCCTCATCTTGTTTGTTATGCAGTAAAAGCAAACTCAAACCTTGGCGTATTGAATGCACTGGCTCGTTTGGGCTCAGGCTTTGATATCGTATCAGGTGGTGAGCTTGAGCGTGTTATCGCGGCTGGCGGTGATGCGAAGAAGGTGGTGTTCTCGGGTGTTGGCAAAACACCTGCAGAGATGAAACGCGCACTGGAACTGGGCATTAAATGCTTCAACGTGGAATCAGAGCCTGAGCTTGAGCGCTTGAACAAAGTCGCGGGCGAGCTAGGTGTGGTTGCCCCGATTTCTTTACGAATTAACCCTGACGTAGATGCTAAGACTCACCCTTACATTTCGACTGGCCTGCGTGACAACAAATTTGGTATCGCTTTTGACCGTGCACCGGCGGTATATAAATTTGCTCAGAGCTTACCAAACCTAAACGTGCAAGGCATCGACTGCCACATTGGCTCTCAGTTGACTGAGATTGAACCTTTTATCGACGCTACAGACCGTCTGTTAGCACTGATTGATGACTTAAAAGCGCAAGGCATCAACATTCGTCACTTGGACGTTGGTGGTGGTCTGGGCGTGGTATATCGTGATGAATTGCCACCACAGCCTTCTGATTACGCGAAAGCACTGTTAGGTCGTCTTGAGAACCATCAAGACCTTGAACTGATTTTCGAACCAGGCCGTGCGATTGCAGCCAACGCCGGTATCTTGCTAACGCGTGTGGAATTCCTAAAACACACTGAGCACAAGAACTTTGCGATTATCGATGCGGCGATGAACGATTTAATGCGTCCTGCGCTTTACCAAGCGTGGCAAGATATTGTTCCTGTAGCACCACGTGAAGGTGAAGCACAGACTTATGACTTAGTCGGCCCTATCTGTGAAACGGGCGATTTCTTGGGCAAAGATCGAGCACTAGTGCTGCAAGAAGGTGATCTACTCGCGGTTCGCTCTGCAGGCGCCTATGGTTTTGTGATGTCTTCGAACTACAATACTCGTACCCGAGCGGCGGAAGTAATGGTGGATGGCAACCAAAGCCACCTTGTTCGCCAGCGTGAGGAGCTGACCAGTTTGTGGCAGCTGGAACAGATTCTACCGGAGTAACACACAACAAATGCATTTCCACTTTTCCAAAATGCACGGTTTGGGCAACGACTTTATGGTCGTCGACTGCATTACCCAGAACGTGTTTTTCTCGCAAGATTTGATCCGTCGTTTGGCGGATCGTCACACGGGCGTTGGTTTTGACCAATTGCTCGTGGTTGAAGCGCCTTATGATCCAGAAACCGACTTCCACTACCGCATTTTTAATGCCGATGGCAGTGAAGTTGAGCAGTGTGGTAATGGCGCTCGCTGTTTCGCGCGTTTCGTCCGTTTGAAAGGTTTGACTAACAAGTACAGCATCAGCGTGAGCACCAAGAAAGGTAAGATGATTCTTGATGTTGAAGACGATGGTGAAGTTACGGTGAACATGGGCGTACCTGAGTTCGAGCCGAACAAGATCCCTTTCAAAGCGAAGCAGAAAGAGAAAACCTACATCATGCGTGCAGGCGATAAGACCCTGTTTTGTGGCGCAGTGAGCATGGGTAACCCGCACGTGGTGACCGTGGTTGACGATGTGGATACGGCAGAAGTGGAAACACTTGGCCCGCTATTAGAATCACATGAGCGCTTCCCTGAGCGTGTGAATGCGGGCTTTATGCAAGTTGTGAATCGCAATCACATTCGTCTGCGCGTGTATGAGCGTGGCGCGGGTGAAACGCAAGCTTGCGGCAGCGGTGCCTGTGGTGCAGTTGCGGTGGGCATCCTGCAAGGTTTACTGGATGAGAATGTGAAAGTTTCACTTCCTGGTGGTGACCTACGCATCTCTTGGCAAGGTCCAGGCAAACCGCTGTTTATGACTGGTCCTGCAACTCACGTATTTGATGGTCAATTGTCGTGCTAGTTGAAGAGCAAGAAAACCAAATCTCAGAAGTTGAAGCGGATGCGCTGACTGCAGAAGTGGTGGCGCAATATTTAAAAGACCACCCAGACTTCTTTGTTCAGCGTCCAGAATTGGTCGATCGCCTATCTTTGCCACACACAGATTTAGGTACGGTTTCTTTGGTTCACATTCAAATGAACCGCCAGCGCCAGCGTATAGAAGAGCTAGAAGAAGAAATCACGACTCTGATGTCTTTGGCGGCGAACAACGATCGCACCTTCTACGAGTTCATGGATCTGCAAGGGCAAATCCTTAAGTGTGGTGACTTCAAGCAAGTCATCAACGCCATTGAACTCAAAGCCAAAGACCTTGGTTTGAAGGCGTATGTGCGTCTATTGAGCCAGTGTGATGCTGCGACTCAATTGAGTAAGGAAAGCTACCAACGTTTTGCTACCAACCACTTAAACGGCAAAGAGGCGTACTTAGGTCGTCTGCGTAAAGTGGATCGCGAAGCGTTGTTTGGGGATATGGACGTTCCAGAAATGGGTTCCTATGTGGTGTTACCGCTTGTGAAAAAACAGACGCTTGGCGTACTGGCATTTTCTAGCGAGGATGGCGGTCATTTCCAACCAGATATGGATACCTTGTTTTTGCGTCACCTATCCTTAGTAGTGGCACATCTCGCTCAAACACTGGTATGGCAAAGTCACGATGACGACAACTCCCAACACTCCTCTGCCAAATAGTCTTCAAAAGCCTCTTGAACGCTTCTACGAATTCCTGCGAAGCGAAAAGGGGCTTAGCCTGCACACCCAACGCAACTACAAACAACAATTGGAAACCATGGCTCACCACTTGGCTGAGATGGGGTTGAAAGATTGGTCGCAAGTCGATGCGGGGTGGGTGCGTCAACTTGCAGGTAAAGGCATGCGTGAAGGCATGAAGGCCAGCAGCCTAGCGACGCGCTTATCTTCCCTACGCAGCTTTTTCGATTTCTTGATCCTACGTGGAGAAATGTCAGCGAATCCAGCCAAAGGGGTTTCGGCGCCACGTAAGCAACGCCCACTGCCGAAAAACCTCGATGTGGATGAAGTAAACCAACTGCTCGAAGTGAACGAAGACGACCCGCTAGCGGTGCGCGATCGCGCCATGATGGAGCTGATGTACGGCGCTGGTCTGCGTTTGGCAGAGCTGGTGAGTGTCGATGTGCGCGATGTTCAGCTGCGCAGTGGTGAACTACGAGTGATTGGTAAAGGCGATAAAGAACGTAAAGTGCCATTCTCTGGTATGGCAACCGAATGGGTTGGCAAGTGGCTGCGTGTGCGTGGTGATCTAGCCGCGCCGGGAGAACCTGCATTGTTTGTATCTAAGCTGGGTACACGAATCTCACATCGCAGTGTGCAAAAGCGCATGGCGGAGTGGGGGCAGAAACAGTCCGTCGCGAGCCACATCAGCCCGCATAAACTGCGTCACTCGTTTGCGACCCATATGTTGGAATCGAGCAACAACCTACGTGCAGTGCAAGAGCTATTGGGGCACGAAAATATCTCGACCACCCAAATCTACACCCACTTGGATTTCCAACATTTAGCGCAAGCTTATGATCAGGCACACCCGAGAGCGCGTAAGAGAAACGACGACAAGTCGGACTAACCCAAGGAATCCCATGAAATTCTACCGCCGTATCGCGCCTGTAAAGGCGATGACGTTTGACCTTGATGACACTCTCTATGACAACTACCCAGTGATAGTTCGTATGGAGCGTGAGTTGCTATCTTGGCTTAAACACCATCATCCGGCGATCGCTCACATGGATAAAGCCGATTGGTTTGCACTCAAGCAACGTGTTCTACAGCAACAACCTGAGCTGAAGAGTGATGTCACTGTGTGGCGCTTAGTGCAACTTAAGCAAGCCTTCTCCCAAGTTGGTTACGATGACGATGCAGCACATTCTGCCGCGCAAGCCGCGGTAGAGGTTGCTTTAGATTGGCGTAACCGCTTTGAAGTACCACAGCAAAGCCTCGATGTACTTGCTCAACTGGGGCAAGAAATCCCGCTGGTGGCCATAACTAACGGTAATGTGGATTTAGATAGAATAGGGCTCACACCTTATTTCCAACAAGTGCTGAAAGCAGGGCCGGATGGCAGCGCGAAGCCAGCACCAGATATGTTCACCAAAGCGCAGCAGTTTCTGGGCTTACCAAGTGAGCACATTCTTCATGTTGGCGATCATCTGGTGACGGATGTTCAAGGTGCAAAACTCTCGGGTTTTGCCGCATGCTGGTTTAATGATATGAATAAAAATGTCATTAATCAGGCAAAAACACGAACCTTACCTGATGTTGAAATCAATAACTTGCAGTCGTTGCTTACGCTTTTGTAATCACTTTCGCATTAATCCATTCAATCTTCATTCTGACCCTAGCAAAGCCACGTAAAGCCACGTAAATTACTCTCATAACAGTAAAATAATAAAAGCACTTTTCATGTATTTTGGCTTGATGACGGCAGTGGTAGGGTAAATGCGAGCATTCTCTCAACTGGTTCAAAATGTGGATCAGCTTAATGACTTTTTAGTCACTTCTCGGTGTTGTGCGGATAAACGTTATCTGGTGCAACTGCTATCCACACAATCACGCGATACTGCAACGGCACTCGCTCGAGCAATTCTAGAAAGGTTGCCTGATACCCACATCATCGGCCATAGCACGCGCCACGTTATTCTAGAAGGTGAGATCATCAACCATGGCTGCTTAGTATGTGTGATGGAGTTTGAACAAACCACACTTACTTCTGCGGTTCAGCATTATTCCTTCTCGCCAGATATTGATGGTTACGACCTTAAACAAGCCTTAGAACTGCAAGATAGCTCCAAAGCCATTATCAGCTTTTCTGTCCAAATCGAACGACGTGACTACCCCGTGTATCGCGTATTTAATACTGAAGGCCCAATGGTTTCTGGCGGTTTGGCTCAAGCCATTGATGATGGTTGCTGGGTACTGCATCAAGACCAAGTTTATGATGAAGCGGTTGTAGCGGTTGCTTTACATAGTGAAAGCTTAAAGGTGTGGACCAACGCGTATTCCGAGTGGAACCCGATCGGCATGCCTCATAAGGTGACTCATGCCAAAGGGACGCGCTTGTATAGCTTGGGAGAGCGTAAAGCAATCGATGTTTACAAGCACTACCTTGCTGATGGGCACGACTTGACGCTCAATCAGCTGCTGAATTTCCCACTTTATCGCGAATCCATTGGGCGCAAAGAGGTGTGTGCGGTGACCGAGATTCATCCCGATGGCAGCATGAGCTTCGACCGCCCATGGTGTCTGGGTGATGAAGTTCAGTTTTGCTATAACCATCCTTCTTTAACTCTGGAGCAAGTGCGCCATGGGGTGGTAGAGCTTGCTATGCATCAGCCTGAAGCGGTGATGATTTATAACTGCGCATCACGACTCGATTATATTGATAGCAGCGATGAAGTTCGTGCCTTTGCTGATATCTCTAGCACGTCCGGCAGTTATTGCATGGGGGAACTGCATGGTGGGAGTGATCATCAAGAAATTCTGCACCACAGCCTGACTTACCTTGCGATGCGTGAAGGGGACGAAGTTGATGAGCTCAACTTGCCCACACAGGAAATGACCACTTCGATTTCACCGTTGTTTAGTCTGATACGTAATGCGATTGGTGACCTGAATAACATGAATACGCACATGGGCTATCAGCTCGACCGCCAAGCGAAGAAGCTAGAACAGAGTTTTCGTCGAGATAGCCGTACAGGGTTACAAAATCGCGTTGCGCTGCAAGAGCGCTTAGTCACTATTAATGCCGATGAGCATCTACTCACACTTAAACTGCTTAACTTCAGCCATATCAACGAAAAGTACGGCTATCGCGTTGGCGACCAATTGTTGAAAGACTTGTCGATGCACTTTAGCAATCGCCTACGTAAACGTCTTGGTAAACCTGCCGCGCTGCAACTCTATAGCATTGGTGTGGGTGAGTGGGCGTTCTTATTTAAAGCCGACACCAGCAGTGAAGCGATCAAGCAACACTTTACTCGCTTTGCTGATGCGGTTGAGCAAACCAACTTTGAGCCAAGTGGCTTACGAGAGATTGATTACCTTTCGATTTCATTGTGTGGTGGCTTAGTTAGCCGTCGTGATTTTCCAACCGCATCGCCGGATGAATTGCTCCTCAAAGGCATTGAAGCGCGAAGAGCTGGGGTGCGAAGTAATACTCATATCTGTAATGCTAAAGATATTGAGGTCAATGAAGACGTGCGAAAAGAGCAGCTGGGTTGGCTAAGCTGTGTGAGCCGCGCCATCCTCAAACAGAACATCATTACCTACAGTCAGCCAATTGTGCACGCTTACAACCATCGTCCCGCGAGCCAAGAGTGTTTGGTGCGTATCATCGAAGAGGATGGCAGCATCATTGCGCCGGGGCGTTTCTTGCCCATCATTTCTGATACGCATTTGTACACACGTTTGAGTCGTCACATGATCCGTTCCACGTTGAATTACATGAAGGACAAACAAGGCGACTTCTCAATTAATTTGTCTCCTCAGGATTTACTCAGTGATAAAACCTTGATGTTGCTTGAGCATGCTATCAGTCAACTTAATGACCCAAGACGGATTGGTTTAGAAGTGTTGGAATCAGAGCAAATCAAAGATTACGGAAGGATGATTGAGGTGTGCAGCCACTTTAGAAGCCTAGGCGCACGCATCATTGTTGACGACTTTGGCTCGGGTTACTCCAATATTGATGAGATTCTCAAGTTGGAGCCGGAAGTGATAAAGCTCGATGGCAGTTTGATTCGCTACATCGACAAAGACCCAAAACAGCGCAAGATTGCTTCGCAGTTAGTGCGTTTGTGTCAGGTATTTAATGCTAAGACTGTCGCGGAGTTCGTGCACAATAAAGAGGTGTGCGACATTGCGCAGGACATGGGTGTGGACTATCTGCAAGGTTATTACTTAGGTGAACCGACACGTTTGTTTTAATGTGCTTTGCTCTAATTATGCTTAAGTGCTCTGGAGTTTTGTTTCACGTGAAACAGCAGCCGATAAAAAACGCAGCGTTAAAGCTGCGTTTTTTGTTTTGATAGGCACTAGGCTTTGAGCTCGTGACCACTTTTCTCGGCTTGGAAACGAGGAAGGTATTGCTCGAAGAACGCTAGCATCTGTTGCTGGTTTTGCTCTTCACCAAGTTGTCCCAGCAATTGAGCAGCAACTTCAAAGGTACATAAGTTGCCTTCTTGTTGGTTGCGACGCAGTTGATACCGGGAATCGGCTTGAGTGGTTAGGCCCATCATCGCAACACCTTCTAGCCAGCGGCTTTTGTTGATCATTTTGCGCGCTTCTTGCCAAGTTGCATCAACAATGATGTACAGCGGTCGTCTGCTTTGCTCGTTACTTTGTTGCTGTACCTGTTCAAGCGTCAGGCTCTCTTCACTTGGGAATAGCAGTACTGGCAGCAGGCTTGGATTAGCGAGCGTTTCTAAAAACGCTGCTGGTGGCGTTTTTCGGTCCCAAACGACTTGAGTGACATTCAGTTGGCACTGGGCGAGCAGTTTGCCAGTGTTGGTATCGCGCGTCAGTTCATTAGGGTGCATCAACAGTATCAGCGAGTGTTCACTGCTTAACTTAGGCAGCAGTGAACAGATGCAGTTGAACTGGAAGCTACAATGTGGACAAGGCTGCGCCATTACAAGCGCACTCCATCACGAACAGGGCTGATACCATCTGAGAATAGACGTACGCCGCTGACTTGTTCTTTGCTCGCTTTTGGCGCCAAGCTTGGGTTGATTGGGTAGCTCACACCCGTGTATTGCATCACGTGTTGTTCCGGTGTTGCACCACCGCCGCTGACATTGAAAATCAGGTCACGCCAGCCATGCGAGGTTTGTTGACCAAGCATGATTGGACTTTGCACTAGCGTCATACGGCTGTTGAAACGCCATTCTTTCTCGTGGTTTTCGAATACCAGCAGAGTACAGCCGCCAGAACCACACCAATCAAGTTGCACCAGTAATTCTTCATCACCATCGCCATTCAGATCGTAGGTCAGCCAACGGTATTGGTTGTTACTAGGGTTGGTTTGGTGAATGAAGAAGTAGTTACGTACCGCAGCGTCCACTTTTGAGTTGAAGTCCGCACTAGAAGGAACATCGGCTGCGCCAATTGGATCGTGGTTGCGCTCGGCTGCTGGTTGTTCTGTGCCTGAGTTACGCACTGTTGCTGGGTATAGCACTAAACCGCCATCGGCAATGGGATAAACCAAATTGCCTACTTTCTCTTTGACTGCTTTTAGCTGGTTGCCTTCGCGAGTGAATAGGCGCTCAGTCATTAAGCGTTGTTGCTGGTGGTGAGTCATCAATACTTGGACTTGCGATGGGCTTAGTTGTTGCCAGTAGCCGCGTTCAATCAATGGGGGTTGTCCGTCTGAGTAGCTGTATTTGGTGATGGCACTGTGGTCGCTGTTAAGTGTCATCTGCACTTCGAAGCCTTGCGACTGGGTCGACGTAGCGACGTAAGTGTTCACCCATTCTAATGTTGAATCTACGTTGGCTGTCATACCACAACCTTGATAGGTTTTATCGCCATGCTCCAGTGTTGCCTTCCAGCCGTAGACAGAGTTGCTCATGGTGTCAGAACACAAGTTCTCGGTCATACGCAGCTCGCCGTCATTCAGTTGGTATGTTCGCTGACGAGGTTGCAGTTTGCTGCTTTCAATTTCGAGTGTTTGTGTCGATTTGCCCATTTGCTGGAACTTGAGAGAGTTGCCTTCAAAGCTGGCTGACCAAGATGGCTCGTTACCAAAGACTCGTGTTGGTTTACTGGTTTGTTTGCAGCGTTGTGGGTTTTCTGTGGTGAGGAAGTTTACTTGTTCTACCACGAAGTTTGCGTCGAAATCTGCAGAGAAACCGTCAACACCAGGTGGATTGAGGTGACCAATCACTTCTCCATACATGGTCTGATAAGGCTCATTGGTTAATGCGATGGCTCTTTGCACCTGTTGTGGTGACAGTTGCAGCCAGTATTGTTTGTCGCTACCACAAGGTGTGATGTACTGGCTTTCATGCCCAATCACGACTTCACCACGCAGCATAAAGGTTTGAGGTAAGATGGTTTCTGGCTTATCTAAGGACGCAGGCGGAGTGGTTGGTGTGTCTGCATCGGACTGCTGTGGTTGAATGCTACATGCTTGCAGCACCAGCATTGTGGCTAATGCCACTGGGTTTTTCAAAGCCTTCATGTTATATCTTCCTCATTACTCAATCTGCATCGGATGGCATTATGGCATATTGGTTATTTAAAACAGAACCAGATACCTTTTCTATTGACACGCTTCGAACCCAAAAGGTTTCATGTTGGGAGGGAGTTCGTAATTATCAGGCGCGTAATATGATGCGTGACCAAGTTAAATTGGGCGACTTGGTACTGATTTACCACTCTTCTTGTAAGAACGTGGGTGTGGCAGGTATTGCCAAAGTGACCCGTGAAGCGTATCCCGATCATTTCCAGTTTGACCTAGAGAGCGATTATTACGACCCGAAATCCGACCCAGAAAATCCGCGTTGGATAATGGTGGATATCGAGTTTGTACGTAAGACTGAGCGCTTGATTCCGTTGTCAGTCATGAAGGCGATGCCAGAGCTAGAAAACATGCCATTGGTGAAACGCGGCAATCGCTTATCGATCATGCCGGTGAGCGAAGAAGAGTGGCAAGCAATCCTCGGCAAAGAGAAACTGCCGAGTCAGCGATAAAAGAAAAAGGCTGCATAGTGCAGCCCTTTGTGATTTTGTCGATAACCCGCTGTTAATAGCTAATACAGGTTATAGCAGATGATCTTGCAGGTAATGTGCAACCGCATCGTCGGCGTTGCTGCCGATCACTTCATTGTTTGGTAGTGCTTTCATCACTTTCTCGTGAGAGGTGCCCATCACCAAACCTTTACCCGCCATCGATAGCATTTCTACATCGTTCATGCCGTCACCAAAGGCGATGGTGTTTTCCAGTGTTAGACCAATAGACTCTGCGACTGCCTTCAACGCATCACCTTTAGAAACGCCAGCGCTCATCACTTCCAGACACCAAGGTGTTGAGAATGCGATGTTTAGTCGATCGCCAAACTGTTCACGCAGCTTAGTTTCGAAGGTAACAAGATGTTCATGGTCTTGCGCTGGATGGGTGAAGAAGATTTTCGCAATGCCGTCAGTTGGTGCGTTGTCTTGATCGTATAACTTGTAAGAGAACTCTTCGTGGAAATCACGCAGTTGTTCGTCGTCTTTGTTTAGCAACCAGTCGTCGTTTTGATACATGTGGATAAGTATTTCAGGATCCGTTTTGATCGTGTCGATCACTGGCTGAACCAAATCTTCAGGTACGTTCTGGCTGTACATCTCTTGATCATTCTGGTCGTGCACACGTGCACCATTCGAAGTAATCATGTAAGCCGGAATACCTACCGTGCGACGAATGCTTGCGACATCAACGTGGTGGCGACCCGTTGCAAAGACAAATGTGTAGCCTTGTTCATGCAGCGCTTTTAGCGTCTCTTTCGAGTAAGCGCTTAGCTGGTGGTTTGGTGCGAGTAAAGTGCCATCCAGATCTGAGGCAACGATTTTGGTGATCTCTTTGCAAGGTAGCGATGTGCTCATGAAGCCCTCGTAAACGGTTCGGATAGAGTAGAACAGGTTGATTGCACACGGAGTGCAGTAGATTGACTAGGTCGTACTGCTCCGAGTGCGGGGAACATGATGAAGTTTACGCCAAAATAAGGAGGAAAAAGAGGGTAAATCGCTAAGATCGGATTTCCTCTTTAATCTGATTTATTGGCAGTGCTTACGCATGAAGGCAAAGACCGCATCGAGTGCTTGGTTACGATACTGGTCTTTTTCAAACAAGATTTCGTGCTCTGCACCAGCTATCGAAACTAGGCTGGCATTGGGGTTAGTCTTACTTAGCTTATCGATAAAGCGTTGCTGCGCGGCGTTACTCACGATGCGATCGTTGCCTGACTGAACCAATAAAACCGGAACTTTAATTTGGCGTGTCAGCAAAATACATTGCTTGGCAGCCATTAAACCTTGCCAAACCCAGCGAGTGCTTGGCCCACCAACTTGCAGTTCGGGTTTGTCGTTGTATAAACCACGAAACCAATGATAACGATCGTAGCTTTGGCTAAGAGGATTATCTTCAAACGGTTTTGGGTAGTATTCTTTATGACCCGGCGCGTAGCTAGGCTTTGTCGAAACTGCCGCTAAGATTTGGCTGACCGGAATCGCGATAGGGCTGAGATACCAAGGTAGGTTGATACCAAACATTGGGGAACTCAGAATCAAACCATCAAAGTTGTGTTCTGGATGTGTTTGCAGGTAGCGTGTGGCGATCGCACCGCCCATTGAGTGAGCAATGATAAAACGCTGTTGGTATCCGCTTAAATCAAGCTGCTGCAGCACCAATTCCATATCTTCAATGTAATCATTAAAGTCATAGACGTGACCCATGTCTGAGTCTGGAATTAGGCGATCTGATAAACCTTGTCCTCGGTGGTCAAACGAATACACGTCATAACCCTGTCGGTACAGGTCGTAGAACAGTTCTTGGTATTTCCAGGAAGCTTCAATGCGACCGTTGACGATCAGCACGGCTTTTGTGTGCTCAGGATTGGTGAGTTTGCACCAGTAGATTTTCTTTTTCTCTGTCCCTTTTACAAAGCCTTCTTGGCGTTCTTGCCAAAGTGCTGCGATCGGACCACCTATTGCTTGCTCAAATAAAGTCTCTTGAGTATAAGTCAAAGGTGAATGGTTAATAGCCATTAGTCGATTACCTGAAGATACGTTGTTTACGCGACGTATCATCGAAGAATTATTGAGGAAATGCAATGGATACCCACGTTTGGTTAGCCTATGTGGTAACAGCAATCGTTTTTAGTCTGGCTCCGGGATCTGGTACCGTCAACTCGATCAGTAATGGTTTGAGTTACGGCACGCGCAAGTCATTAGGTGCTATCGTTGGTTTACAAATCGGTTTGGCGATTCATATTGCTCTGGTTGGTGCTGGCATTGGCGCGTTGGTGGCGCAATCGGCAACGGCATTTACCGTGATTAAGTGGGTGGGTGCGGCTTACCTTGTGTGGCTTGGCATTCAAAAGTGGCGTGATACGTCTGGTTTAGTTGCAACCGAAAGCCACAAAGCGATGTCAGGCATTTCTCTGTTGTACAAAGCCATTCTTATTAACCTGACAAACCCAAAATCGATCGTCTTCTTGGTGGCACTGTTTCCACAGTTTATCGATCCAGCGAAAGACCAGCTGACTCAGCTGTTGGTTTTGGGTGTGACCACAGTGACCATTGATGCGTTTGTGATGCTGGGTTACACCAGTTTGGCCGCTCAAATGGGTCGCTTTATTCGCTCAGATAAGATCATGGGCAAAATTAATAAAGTATTCGGTTCAATGTTCATGGGATGTGGTGCATTATTAGCGGCAGCTAAGTAACAAATTATAAAAATCACAATAATTTCGAATGAAAAATGCGTATGTCGCCCGCCAGCCTATCTTTAATCGTAAAAGACAGACGCTGGGATATGAGTTGTTGTTCCGCGATGGTGAAAGTAATGCCTATCCTGCACACATCGATTCAAACAGGGCGACATACCGATTGATTGTAGAGAATTTTCTCTCTGTCGGAACCAATCCTCTGATTGCATCGTCACGATGCTTCATCAATTTCCCTCAACAAAGTTTGTTGCGTCGGCTACCAAGAAGTTTGCCGAAAAACAAAATCGTGGTTGAGGTACTCGAAACCTGCCAACCGACCGATGAACTGCTTGAAGCCATTCGCGAACTTTACCGTGAAGGCTATTTGATTGCGCTCGATGACTTCACTTTGACTGATGAGTGGCGTCGTTTCTTGCCTTATGTCCACATTGTAAAACTCGATATCATGGCGATGGGGCTTGAGAAAGCATGTGAATTGGTTAAGCAGCACACCAAAAAGCGCACCAAGTATCATTTCTTAGCTGAGCGAGTCGAAACTGAAGCCGAGTTTGAAGCGACCAAAGAGGCGGGCTTTAAATTCTTCCAAGGCTACTTTTTCAGTAAGCCCGAAGTGATGCAGACTAAATATGTGAGCCCCGAACAAGTGCTGGCGCTCAAGTTATTTAGAGAAGTGTGCGTGCCTGATCCAGACTTTGGCCGGATTGAAAACATCATTACCCAAGATGTCACGCTGTCGTACAAGTTACTGCGTTTTGTGAACACGCAATCGACTACTTTGGAAGTGACCATCACGTCATTCCGCCAAGCCTTGATTTACCTTGGGCAAGAAAAGCTCAAAATGTTTGTCTCACTAGTGGTAGCGTCTTATATCTCCAGTAGCAAGCCACGTGAGTTGTACAACTTATCTCTGCAACGCGCTCAATTCTGTGAAGCCATGTCGCGCTATCAACCTTTTGCGCATCTCAACGAGCAGGGTTTTATGATCGGCTTATTGTCGATTCTCGATGCCATGCTCGATTTGTCTGTCGAATCTTTAGTTGGACAATTACCGCTGAGTCCTTCCGTGCAGCAAGCCTTGTTGCATCGCCAAGGTGAATACGGCGCGTTACTGGCAATCGAAGAGTGCTACGAGCGTGCCGATTGGGCGGGCGTGGAGCAATTCTCTCAGCAGCTCGGGCTTTCTGTCGACGATGTGAAGTCTGAGCTTGGCGAAGCCGTTCGCTGGAGCCAGACCTTTTCTGGCGCCTAATCTGATCAAATATTAAACTTTTATTACAGTCGAGCGCGATCGCTTGACGGCATCTCAGTTTTAAATAACCATATACGAATATCCATATATAGGTATGTGTTTATGCTTCCACATCAGTTCTTCAAACTTCTTTCCGACGAGACTCGTGTGCGCTGCTTAATGTTGGTGGTTCGTGAAGGGCAAACCTGTGTTGGTGATTTGGCTCATGCATTACAACAAAGCCAGCCCAAGATTTCTCGCCATCTGGCCCAGCTAAGATCGAATGGTATTTTAGTTGATAAACGTCAGGGGCAATGGGTGTACTACGAGCTGTCCGATCAATTACCGGGATGGATGCAAAAATTGATTGATGACTTGGTGGCCTCGAACTGTTTGAAGAAAGAGTACCAAGAAGACATTTCACGATTGCACGATAAAGCTCGTGCAGCTTGCTGTTAATAGTAAGTGTTACCAGTTTATAGGTTTAAAAAGGTAGAAGATTATGACGATTAAAGTAGGTATTAACGGTTTCGGTCGTATTGGTCGCTTGGCATTACGCGCAGCGTTTGATTGGCCAGAGCTAGAGTTCGTGCACATCAACGATGTAGCGGGTGATGCAGCGACGCTTGGCCACTTACTTGAGTTCGATTCAGTTCAAGGTCGTTGGAACCATGCAGTGCAAGTTGAAGGCACAGATATGGTGATCAACGGTAAGCGCATTACGACTTCACAAGAGCGTGATATCGATGCTGTGAACTGGGGTCAATGTGATGTTGTGATTGAAGCAACGGGCGTTCATCGCAAAACCTCATTCCTAAACAAATACCTAGAACAAGGCGTAAAACGTGTTGTTGTTAGTGCACCAGTGAAAGAAGATGGCGTAGCTAACATCGTAGTGGGTGTGAACGACCACATCTTCGATCCTGCGCAGCACCGCATCGTAACCGCAGCGTCTTGTACAACGAACTGTATTGCACCAGTAGTGAAAGTGATTCACGAGAAACTGGGCATTGAACAATCGTCATTCACAACGATTCACGATTTAACTAACACACAAACGATTTTGGATGCGCCGCACAAAGACCTACGTCGTGCACGTGCATGTGGCATGAGCCTGATCCCAACCACAACGGGCAGTGCGACTGCAATTGTGGAAATCTTCCCGGACCTAAAAGACAAGATTAACGGCCACGCGGTTCGTGTTCCTCTAGCAAACGCATCGCTGACAGACATCATTTTTGATGTGAAACGTGATACCACGGCAGAAGAGGTTAACGCACTACTGAAAGAAGCTTCTGAAGGTGAGCTAAACGGCATCCTTGGTTTTGAAGAGCGTCCATTGGTTTCTATTGATTACAAAGGCGACCAACGTTCAACTATCGTTGATGCACAATCAACCATGGTAGTGGGTTCTCGTATGGTGAAGATTTACGCTTGGTACGATAACGAAATGGGTTACGCGACGCGTACTGCGGAATTGGTTCGTAACGTTGGTATGGCATAAGGAGTTTTAAGATGTCTCATCCTACATGGCAATTAGATTTAGAAACGGGCGCTTTGGTACTGACTCCATGTCCTGGTACCAAAGGTGTTGAACTGCAAGCTTCGCTAGAACAGTTAAAAGCGCAAGGCGTAGAAGCGATTGTTACTGCCCTTGATAATGCTGAACTAGCGTCCAAAGACGTGTCTGCATTGGGCGAATTAACCCAACAGTTAGGCATGAAATGGTTCCAAATTGAGATCGAAGATGACTGTGCTCCGGGCGAAGAGTTCGCTGCAAAATGGTCACAAGCGAGTCCTGAACTGCACGCGATTCTTGCTCAAGGTGGCAAGGTTGCAATGCACTGCATGGGTGGCTCTGGTCGCACAGGTTTGTTTGCTGCGCACCTACTGCTAGAGAAAGATTGGGCGCTAGAAGACATCGTACGTGAAGTGCAAGCGCTGCGCCCTGGTGCTTTCACAAAGCCAGTACAAGTTGAGTACATCGAACGTGTAGCTCAAAACGCTTGATCAGCTTATATAGCTTTTGGAACATCATGATCCAAAAGCTCTATTTATGCCGTAATGGCTTACTAATTTATGTGATTTTTGCTTACTGGTCTTATGCTTAACTTATTGTTTGTTAACAAGTAATGTTTGGGTGTCTCATCAGTTCTTGTTTCACAATTTAGCGCCAGTATTAAGATGACTCAATGCTGGTGTTCAGGTCATAGAGCATTTGGAACATCATGATCTAAATGCCCTAAACGCTGTACATCTGAGGTCGTTATGATTTCAAAACTAAGCAAAAGTATCCGTCAGTATATGCTGGTGACGTTCAACTATTGGAACTTCACTGTGACGGATGGTGCACTCCGTATGCTGGTGGTGCTTTACTTCCATGATTTAGGCTACTCAAGCTTAGCCATTGCTTCGCTTTTCCTTTTCTATGAATTTTTTGGCGTAGTGACCAACTTGGTTGGTGGCTGGCTAGGTGCTCGACTTGGTTTGAACAAAACCATGAACATCGGCTTAGGGATGCAGATTTTTGCCTTGCTGATGTTGGCAGTGCCCAATGCTTGGTTGACCATCCCTTGGGTAATGGCGGCGCAGGCAATTTCGGGTATTGCCAAAGACTTAAATAAGATGAGTGCCAAGAGCGCAATCAAAACTTTGGTGCCAGACGAGCAGCAAGGTGCACTTTATAAGTGGGTTGCGATCTTAACGGGCTCGAAGAATGCGCTGAAAGGTGCGGGTTTCTTCGTTGGGGGTTTGCTGCTATCGGCGTTTGGCTTCCAAACTTCGATGGTCATCATGGCAAGTGTGCTGGCTGTTGTGTTTGTATGCAGCTTGATCTGGCTAGAAGCGGATATGGGTAAGGCGAAGAGCAAACCTAAGTTCCGTCAAATTTTCTCCAAGTCAGAATCGGTGAACATTCTTTCCGCTGCACGTATGTTCCTATTTGGCGCGCGTGATGTGTGGTTTGTTGTTGCACTGCCGATTTATCTTGGCAGCGTGTTTGGTTGGGATCATCTGATGGTAGGAGGCTTCCTTGCGGCTTGGGTGATTGCTTACGGATTCGTTCAAGGTTTTGCGCCTCGTATTACTGGCAAAGCTAAAGGTCGAGTGCCAGATGGCAGCGCGGCTCTGATTTGGGCGGGTATCCTTGCTGTCATCACTGGTGCGATTGCTTATGGCGTGCAAATCGGCTGGCAGCCAGAGCTTGTTATTGTCGTGGGCTTGATGATTTTCGGCGCTGTGTTTGCGGTGAACTCATCTCTGCACTCTTACCTTATCGTCAGTTATGCGAAAGGCGATGGAGTATCATTGGATGTCGGCTTCTACTATATGGCGAATGCGATGGGACGTTTGATTGGTACGGTGCTATCCGGTTGGATTTACCAAGAAGCGGGTTTAGCGGCATGTTTGTGGGTGTCATTTGCTTTCTTAGCGCTAACAACGCTAGTTTCTATCAAGCTACCAAAAGCCAAAGTGGCGACGGCTTAAATCGACTTACGATTCAGAATAAAAAATGGCTCCGCTTTGGGAGCCATTTTTGTTTTTACGATTCAGTATCGCAAATCAGCAAGTCTTGCCTATGGGCAAATGCGGCCTTGTTGTGCTGGCTGCGTCATTTCCATATCACCTTTCAGTGAGCGGTAAACGATGGTGTTCCAAACTTCACCATTGTCCATTTCGAATTCAATCGCGTAGTTAAGGCCATTCACTACTTGAGTGCGTACGCTTAAGATCTCTTTTAGCTTAGCCGCGGTATTCATCTGACCAAGTACAAAGTCGAGTGCTTGCTGAGCTTCAGGTGTGACTTCACCTTGTGACCAGCCGCCAGCAAGGTTTTCAGCGCTACAGATAGGGTTCGCTTCCGGTTGCGATTGTGTTGGTGCCACGGCCTCTTCCTTTTGATTACATCCAGCTAAAGCCACTACACAAACCAGTGACGCTAATAATGTTTTCTTCATAAAGACCTCTCTTAATAATCTGTCCAGCATCCTAAAGGAATGAAACGGTTAGATCTGTTTCATATCCGAGAAAGCTTAGGGCTAGTGATCCCATTTGTACAATAGGATTTGTCATCAACCATTTTGCAAATCAATGATATTGGTGCGTCATCGTTGAGTTAAAAATAAGCAAAAACAGATTGTTAACTATTTAACCGGATGAAAATTGCCCTATGCTATAGACGTGAAGTTACGCAAATTAGGAAAGGGTATGAGAGAAAGGGTTCTGTTTTTCGACTTATTACGTTGTGTTGCTGCAGTGGCAGTGATCGCTATTCACGTGTTAGCGCCATATCGTAATGAGTTGGGCGTGATTCCATTTGACCAATGGGCAACGGCGGTCGGTGTGAACAGTGTGACCCGTTGGGCGGTGCCGGTATTCATTTTGATCACGGGAGCTTTGATGCTCAGTGATACACGTCCTTTTGATGCCAAGTACTACGTCAAACGGCGTTTAGGTAAAGTGTTGGTGCCTTTTTTGGTTTGGTCGATGTTTTATGCGTATTTGTCAGGCTGGACGGCACAAGGCTTTGATTTTTCCACCGTTGAAGAAGTGGTGAGCAACAGTCCGCATCATGCAACTTACTACCATCTTGGATTCTTCTATTACTTTATTCCGCTCTATTTTGTGATTCCGTTGTTTCAATGGGTAGTCCGTAATTGTGACGACAGTGTCCTCTATGCGTACTTGGCGGTTTGGTTAATCACCAGCACTTTATTCTTATTCAAAATTGATGGACCGTGGAGCAATCAATACTGGCTTTATATGGGGTATTTACCACTCGGTTATGTATTGTTTCAGAAAGTCCCACTTAATCGTTCAGTCGTTACGGGGTTTACGGCATTAGGGCTGGTGGCTCTGGCTGTGACCTTTACTATGGTGGTGAGCAACAGTTTGGAAGCGGACAAGTACACAGTAGGGCGTTGGTTCTCATACAAAACATTGAACGTGATTCTCGCCGCGTCGATGATTTTTATGTTGTGTCGTTACTTTGGAGAAGGCCTAGCGCCCAAAGCACAGAAAGTGGTGAGTTTTATTAGCCAGCACAGTTTGGGTATTTATCTTCTTCACCCAATTTTCTTGTGGCCGATGAAAGCGTTCGGTTGGTATCAAGGTCATCCAGCATGGGTGATTCCGGTGTGGATTGTAGTGAGTGGTGCTGGAGCCTTGGCGATGAGCTATCTGTTCTCTAAGTCCGCCAAGACTCGCTGGTTGTTGCCGTAAATTAGCGGTTTAGGGCGAAGTGCAGAAACTTATCGCCACGGTAGGTCAATGTGCCTTTATCACCTGGGTTCAGCGCGTGGTAATAGTGCACACCGATTTGAAATTCGCGCTTTGGCCCAATTGAGCCGCGTTGTACATAAATCCAATATTCTTGATCGTCTTGGCCAGGCTCGGCATCCGGTACTTCTATCGCTTGTTTGTCCAAGATGGTCACTTGAGCACTCTGCTCAGGTGCATCCTCACCAAAGTAATGTTTGCTGTAGAAGCGGAAAAATGCCCATGCGCCAAGCGCAATCAGAGCGAACAGAGCCAAAATAAGTGAGATTGGCATGATAACCTCCAATGTTTCATTGGCGCCTATTTTACAGAACTCCCTGATTAAACTATGAGTTGAGATAAATTATTCGTGATCTAGTAAAAGTGTCTTAGATTTTATTCGGCGCACTTCACATTTTATATGCGTTCAAGAGCACAATTTAAAAGGAAATTTGCACCTTTTGGCTCGAAAAAGTTCTAAATTTATAGAAGAATGAAACAACGGACGAAGGAAGGATCAAGTAAGGAGGGTTACGATGTCAGATATTGAGAAAGTAGTCATGCGTACCCGAACGATCGAAAAACTTCTGCGAACGCAATACCACGCAGAAGGGAAAGGGTTACATCAACTGATCACCAGTTGTGAAGAGCGCTTGCCGCATGATGTTGTTGCTAAACTGCGATTTATCGCAACTGTGCGGAATAAGGTTGTTCACGAAGAGGATTACAAGTTGGACGATCGAAAAGGTTTCTTGGCGGCATGTGATGCCTGCGAAAAGGAACTGACGCCGAGGAGTTCACGCTTTATTTGGCGAGCAGCGATTTTGTTAATGGCCTTGATTACGCTTGCTGCACTTGGCTTCTACTACATGCATTGGGACATTCTGGTTAAGCATTTGTAGAGCACACAATTTGAATAATAAAAAAGGGACGCGAAAGCGTCCCTTTTTTATTTTAAACAGTAACTTAGTACATCATCGGCAGTGTCATTAAACCAACAACCACTGCAATCATTACCAGCCCTTGTTTTTGAGAAGAAGAAATCATAACACTACCCCTAAAATCATTGATGAACTCGATGTAAATAATATAGCACTGTTTTTGAGCTTTGATCAACTTCAAAGAGGAAAAGTTTTCAAAACTCGAACTTAACTTGGGCGTTTTAACCCTAAATTGACTAATAAAACTGTGTTTTTTGTGCTGTTCTTTAAGTGTTCGACTTGTCGTTTTTCTCTTCTTTTTTGTTTTAAGTTGTTGATTTTGATGTGTTAAATATGAGTAATTTTATGCTGGAATAGTGTTTCTTGTTTAAGTGTTGTGGTTGGTGGGCTATTTTTGCTGAATTTCTCAAAAGTTGAGAAAAGTTGGTTTTGTGCTAATGAGGCTGACGTAGATGGACGTCTATTTAGTTCGCCTTTTCCTATCTGATGAGAAAATCTCGGTCTCAAAAGGGTTTAGATTTTAGCTAAGTTATCTAAGTTTATGTTTTTGTGCTTTTTTGTCAGTATGTTTAGCTATATCAGTTACTTATGTCTGGTTGTTTGAATTTTTACTCTATCTTATCGCTGGCTTAGCAGACATTTGTATTGTCATGAGGTGCCTGTTTTAGCTGTTTTAGAGGTCTGAGGATGTAGATTCGGTTTTTGTGTTGATAATTTGCCCATGGTGGTTGTATGTCGAACAAATTGACGGATTGTTTTTCAATTTATAATGGTTGGGGCTTTTGATGAGATTGTCGATAACATCGAGAGTGAGATAGCTGAGCTCAATGGTTGTTAGAAAAAACCTAAGCAGCAATTGACTAAGTTACGTCTACAAAATGTTGCGATTCGCTATCAAGATCCAACTTTCATGGATTATGCCTTTACATCAAGATTGGTCTACCTAGACTAGCGGCGAGATTACGTGAAAGGTGTATCGGCATGTGGAGTTGGTTAGCGATAGGGCTATCGGGGATGTATTCCGTGTTGGGGGCAAAACAGTCCAATCCAACGCAGTCTCTGACATTTAAAATCTTTACTCTGCTCTTATTGCTGATTTTAGCACTGACTGAGGGTTCCTCGGCGCCTCACACCTATTGGATCGTTGGTGGTCTAGTGGTATCGATGTTTGCTGATACGCTCCATTCTTTTAAGTCTCGTAAACCTCTCTATTTTGCTGGTTATCTACTAGCACAAATCTGCTATAGCAAATCGTTCTGGGTTCAGCTCAATGGTGACATTGTGTGGTGGCTATTAGCTCTGCTGCTAGCCGCGAGTATTGTGGCGTTCTTCCTCTTATTGCCGCAATTGGACTCGATGGTCTTCCCGGTCGTTATCATGGGGATTATGCTGGTCCAGTTGGCGTGGGCTGCAGGGGAAGTGTGGTTACAAGTGCCTAATTTTGCCAATGCGCTTGGGTTTAGCGGAACTGTCGTGATGATTTACTCCGCCTTGGCCTATGCGATACATGGTTACCGTAAGCCGATGAAACGCGCCTATGTTTGGGTGAGCGGCAGTTACTTTTTGGCTCATGCATTAATTGTTGCCTCTATCATTTACTAACTCAGGTCAAAGTAAGCGGTCAGGTTTTAAGTAAACTGGATGAATTCAATTTGATGACTGGAGTCGATGATGACTGAAATTCATGCTCATAGCTTACTGAACCTACTTCGTGAAACCCCAATGAATCGTGATGAGCTTGCGGCTCATTTTGGTTCTGAGGCACGCTTTCATACCTGTAAGCTGAATGATCTAGACTTAGATGCATTGCTAGAGTTTTTGCTAAAGCGCGAAAAAGTACGCGAACTGGAAGGTCAGTTTGTCGTAAATATGGCGCGTGTTTGCAATCACTAAATTGCGGCTAACTGATTATTTATGAAGGCGATAAACTCATTTCGCCTTCAGTCATATCTTCACTCAATCACTTTGCTATACTGGCCGCCAACTTTTCCGTCGAGGTCAGAACATGGACATTCTTTCTGCAGCGACCATGCTGTTTCTTATTATGGATCCGCTCGGCAACTTGCCGATTGTGTTGTCCATTCTCAAACACTTAGATGCGAAGCGTCGCCGAAAAGTACTGATCCGTGAGCTAGTATTTGCCTTGATGATTCTGATGCTGTTCTTATTCGCAGGGCAGAGCATCATGAGCTTCCTTCATGTTCAACCTGAGACCTTGAGTATTTCTGGCGGTATCATTCTGTTTATCATCGCGATTAAGATGATTTTCCCAAGTGCTGGCAGTATTACCGGGTTAGCCGCAGGTGAAGAGCCATTTATTGTGCCGATGGCCATCCCTATGATTGCCGGGCCTTCGGTGATTGCTGCGCTGCTTTTGCTCTCTTCTCAGCATCCAGACAAGATTATGGAGCTGTCTGCCGCGGTGTTGATTGCTTGGGGCGCCACTTTCTTCATTTTGATGTTTTACAGTTTCTTCCACCGCATTTTGGGAGAGCGCGGCCTGAAAGCGATTGAGCGTTTGATGGGGTTGCTGTTGGTAATGATTTCTACCCAGATGTTCCTAGATGGTGTGAAGAGCTACATGGGTTAAGTCTTTGCCTATCGAATGATACAAAAAAGCCGCTCTCGTGAGCGGCTTTCGTTTATCTGTCAGTTACATCATGTGCTTACGACGAATATCGAGCAGAGCGAAAATACCAAAAATCAAAATTGAGTACTTTTCCCATGCGCTCATCTTAATCTTGTCACCAAACGCGCCGATGAAGATCGCCATTTGCAAACCGTGCATGATGAACAAGAAAGCGGTCATGATGTACAACGCAATCGCTGCTTTGCCCGGGAATGGCATAAAGAAGTTGAGGATCAATACGAACCAGACAAAGGCGATGGCCGCTTTAGCCAGTATCAATAATGCTTTCATTTAACTATCCTTTTAAATTGAGGCTTTAAGCTGGTGAGCGTTCGTACAAGCGGTAACTCACTTGACCTGCGGTTTTCTCGCGGTGCAGGTGCCAGTTTTCTGGTAGCCCAGCAATGTTCAGCTCTTTTTCAGTTTCAATATAAATCATCGCATCTTCAGCAAGCCAGCCGTTTTGCTCCAGCAAGGTCACGGTTTCATCCAATAATCCTTTGCGAAACGGCGGATCGATGAATACTACGTGGTGAGGCGTACCCGGTTGCTGTAAAAAGCTGATCGCATCGGTGTTCACGACTTGAATGTTGTTGGCATTCAAAGACGCGACATTCTTTTGCAGTTGCTGAAATGCTTGTGGGTTTAGTTCAATCATCGTCACTTGATCGGCTTGGCGCGAAGCGGATTCAAAGCCTAAACCTCCTGAGCCGGCGAACAAGTCGAGACACTTCGCCTGCGGCACATCTTGAGCTAACCAGTTAAACAGGGTTTCTTTTACGCGATCCGTGGTTGGGCGTAGGCCTTCTGCATCATGAACAGGGAGCTTTCTGCCTCTCCATAAACCACTAATAATGCGTACAAAGCCTGTTGTTGGCTTTTTTTGTGATGAGTTTTGCTGGCGACGTCTTACCATAGATTTTTTGACCGCTAATAAAGTGATACTATACCCAATCGCCCAAGCTTTGAGCTTGGATACAGCCCAGAATATTCAAGATGACAGAGTGTAACACTAATAAGATTAGATTCACCTAATTGGAAAGTTTTCACAACTTTGTCATTCGCCTTTTCTGTAAAGTTAATATTCTTGTCAGAAAAGAGTCATTAATAGATAAGAAGACAATCTAGGATAGCCCCAGATGACGGAAAAAAAGAAGCGCGGATTACTTTCGTGGCTAGGTTTTGGTGATGAAGAGCAAAGCCAAAAACCGACAACTGAAGAGTCAGTAAAAGAAGAAGCAGCGGAAGCTCCTGCCGCCGAGCAACAACTCACAGAAGACGTTGCCGAGCAAGCAGAAGAAAAAGCAACAGTTGAAGCTGAGCCGGAGAAAGCCGAGGCTGCCCCAGCAGAAGCAGAAGCAGAAGCAGAAGCAGAAGCAGAAGCAGAAGCAGAAGAGCCACAAGTAGCCGTTGCGCCTCGAGTTCAAGAACAAGAAAAGCCAACTGAGAGCTTCTTTGCTCGCCTTAAACGCAGCCTAAGCCGAACCAAGGCGAACATCGGTGCGGGTTTCTTTGGTTTGTTCAGCGGTAAGAAGATCGACGATGACCTTTTCGAAGAGCTAGAAGAACAACTGTTGATCGCTGATGTGGGCATGGAAACCACAACAAAAATCATCAACAACCTGACTGAAAAAGCCTCTCGTGGCGATCTTAAAGATGGCGAAGCACTTTACGGTCTGCTGAAAGAAGAGATGGCAGAAATTCTTGCGAAAGTAGAACAGCCTCTCGAAATCGACAGCAGCAAAACCCCTTATGTTATCTTGATGGTCGGCGTGAACGGTGTGGGTAAAACCACCACAATCGGTAAGCTGGCTAAGCAATTCCAAAACCAAGGTAAGAAAGTCATGCTTGCTGCGGGCGATACTTTCCGTGCGGCAGCGGTTGAGCAGCTACAAGTGTGGGGCGAGCGTAACAACGTTCCTGTGATTGCTCAGCACACTGGCGCAGACAGTGCCTCGGTTATCTATGATGCGATTGAAGCGGCAAAAGCGCGTGGCGTCGATGTTGTGATTGCCGATACGGCGGGTCGTCTACAAAACAAAGCCAACCTAATGGAAGAGCTACGTAAGATTGTACGTGTGATGAAGAAAATTGATGACTCTGCGCCACACGAGATCATGCTAACGCTAGATGCAGGCACAGGCCAAAATGCGATTAGCCAAGCGAAACTTTTCAGTGATGTTGCCCCTCTAACCGGGATTACATTGACTAAGCTGGATGGTACAGCGAAAGGTGGCGTGATCTTCGCTATCGCTGATCAGTTCGAAATTCCAATTCGCTACATTGGTGTAGGCGAAGGCATCGAAGACTTGCGTCCATTTGAAACTCAAGAGTTCATTGACGCTCTGTTTAGTCGTGAAGAGTAACAAGAGTTAGAGGAAATCAACGGTGATCAAATTTCAGCAAGTGAGCAAAGCTTACCGAGGTGGTCGACAAGCCTTACAGAAAGTCGACTTTCACCTTCGACGCGGAGAAATGGCGTTTTTAGGCGGGCATTCCGGGGCAGGTAAAAGTACCTTGTTGAAACTGATATGCGCGATAGAGCGACCAACGGATGGCAAAATCCACTTCAATGGTCATGACATTACTCGTATCTCAAACAAAGACATTCCGTTTTTGCGCCGCAACATCGGGATTGTTTTTCAAGATCACCGTCTCTTAATGGATCGCAGTGTATTCGATAACGTTGCACTGCCGATGCGCATCGAATCGATTTCTGAAAACGAAATCAAACGCCGTGTTTCTGCGGCGTTGGATAAAACGGGCTTGCTAGATAAAGCCCGTTGTTTGCCAAGCCAACTTTCGGGTGGTGAACAGCAACGTGTTGGTATTGCGCGCGCTGTCGTAAACCGACCAACCTTACTGGTGGCGGATGAGCCGACTGGTAACCTAGATCCTGAACTGTCTAACCGTGTGTTACGACTGTTTGAAGAATTTAACCGTGCTGGCGTAACGATCCTGCTTGCGACGCACGATATCGGGTTAGTGAACACTCGCCCACAATATCGCCATTTTGAATTGAACCAAGGCTTCCTAAGTGAGGTAGAAGACTATGGTAGGTAACAAGCGCACCCAGAAAAAAGGGAAAGGTCGCAGTGCCAAGCGTGCAAATACCGATGGTTTTTTCTCTGTCCATGCAAAACAAGCAAAATCTTCTTTCGGCGCGTTATGGCGTCGTCCTCTCGGTAACATTCTAACCCTAGCCGTGATTTCGGTGGCATTAGCTATGCCGGCATGCTTGTACTTGCTGGGGAAGAACGTGGCGAGTGCTGCGCAAGATGTCGCATCACCGTCGCAAGTTAGTGCTTACTTAGTAGAAGGCATGCCCGATGCTCGCGTGATGGTGTTAAAAGACCAAATTGAGACTTGGCCTTTAGTAAAAGAGGTGGAATATATTTCGCCGCAACAAGGTCTATCTGATTTAAGCCAATACGCCGGCTTTGACCAAGCGTTGAGCTTGTTGAGTGGTTACGCACTACCAGGTGTATTGGTAATTACACCTGATTCTGAGGTGAAGAGCGACATTCAGTCGATTGCCAAGCAAGTTCGTGAGCAAAAAGATGTGACCGACGTGAGGCTTGATGAAGACTGGCTAGCACGCCTTGATGCCATCAAAACCCTTGCTGGCATTATTGTCATCACCCTGACAATACTGATGTTAGGTGCTGTATTTTTAATCGTCGGCAATACATTGCGCTTTAATGTGCTGGCGAACAAAGAAGAGATTCAAACCATGAAGCTGATTGGTGCGACCGATAGCTTCATTCTGCGTCCTTACCTTTACACTGGCATGTGGTTTGGTGTGTTGGGAGCGTGCATCGCATGGCTGGTTACGGCGTTAATCACAGTTGTGATGAACAATGCTGTGGAGCAGCTAGCCTCGCTTTACGATAGCCAATTCCGTTTGATTGGCCTGAGTTGGGATGAATCTCTGCTATTAATTATCACTGGTAGTTTACTGGGCTGTATCGCCGCACGAGTATCCGCGCAGCGTCACCTGAAAGAAATTGAACCAGTTTAGGTGATAAAGGTCTTATAGTTGGAATTTATTAGCACAAGCTAATTTTTACCTCTTGTTTAGACAATTTGTTTATGGATAATTACTCGCCCTTCTTGAAACTTGTTCATTTTGAGTTCAAGATGGCCAAGCTAAATTGCAATGTAATGCTCCAGATCAGAGATTGATGAGGAATTGAATGACAAAAGAAGCGTATCCGATGGCTCTAGTCACGCAAGATAGCCTTGATAGCTATATCCGTTCTGTAAACAGCTACCCAATGCTGACACCAGAAGAAGAGCGTGGGCTGGCAGAACGATTACACTACAAAGGTGAGATAGATGCGGCGAAAGGCCTGATCTTGTCACACCTACGATTCGTTGTTCACGTTGCTCGTGGCTACTCAGGCTACGGCTTGCCAATGGCAGACCTAGTACAAGAGGGCAACATCGGTCTAATGAAAGCGGTTAAGCGTTTCAACCCTGAAGTGGGTGTACGTTTGGTGTCTTTCGCTGTTCACTGGATCAAAGCTGAGATCCATGAATACGTACTGCGTAACTGGCGCATCGTTAAGATTGCGACCACCAAAGCGCAACGTAAGTTGTTCTTCAACCTACGTAAGTCGAAGAAGCGTCTAGGCTGGTTCAACAACGGTGAAGTAGAAACCGTTGCTCGTGAGTTAGGTGTTGAGCCTTCAGAAGTACGTGAGATGGAATCACGTTTAGCGGCAGTGGACTCTACGTTCGATATGCCAATGGACGATGACGACAATTCAAACTCGTACACCGCCCCAATGTTTTACCTAGAAGACAAATCGTCTGATGTAGCGGATAACATTGAAGCGGCAAACTGGGAAACGCACACCAATAACCGTCTTGGCCATGCGCTAGCAAGTCTAGATGAGCGCAGCCAGCGTATTGTTCGCTCTCGTTGGTTAGACGACGACAAAGCGACACTGCAAGACTTAGCTGATGAGTTTGGTGTTTCTGCTGAGCGTATTCGTCAACTAGAAAAGAATGCAATGAAGAAACTGAAACTTGCTGTTGGTGAGTTCTAACTTTCGCTTCTAATCTAAAGTAAGATTTTCATAGAACGCCGAGATCATGTGATCTCGGCTTTTTTATTTTCGATCGAAAATCGATAGCGTTTGCGATCTAATTTATCTGTGCTACCTGTGTATAACTCTGTGAAGTAATTATTCATCAACTGTTCGAAAGCCGGACAAAATAAGGCTTTGAGGCAGTTTTACTCTTGGGGATAGTTGTGAATATACACACAGTTAGATCAAGATCATCACTACATATTGTGGATCAAAGGATCCAAATACACTTTATCAACGCAATCCACAGATTTATCCACAAATGGTGCGAATATGTACAGCGTTCAATGCCCTGACTATCTCTGTGTCTAAGTTTGGCTTTGGATAGGTTACAATGGCGTCAATAACGACAAACGACTTAGAGAAAGTAAATGGACCAGTTTCAACACATCGATGTACAGGGTGCTCAAGCATTGCTCGAGCAGAGTGAAGCCAAGCTTGTAGATATTCGTGATCCTCAATCTTTTGCTGTCGCGCATGCAGAATCCGCTTTCCATTTGACCAACGATTCTATCGTTTCTTTCATGAACGATGTGGAATTCGAACAACCAATCCTAGTGATGTGCTATCACGGCATCAGTAGCCAAGGTGCGGCACAATATTTGGTTAACCAAGGCTTCGAACAGGTGTACAGTGTGGATGGCGGCTTTGAAGCCTGGCAGCGAGCAGAACTACCGATAGTGAGAAGTTAATGAAGAGATTGGTAACGTTAAATAATCCACGTATGGCGCAAGCTTTTATTGATTACATGGCATCACGCCACATTGATATTCAAATGATGCCGGAAGGCGAGGGGCAATTTGCTCTTTGGCTGACGGACGCGCAGCATGAAATTGAAGTCGAAGCTGAGCTTAAACAGTTCTTGGCCAATCCATCTGCTTCGAAATACAGCGCCGCCTCGTGGGACGTTGCCGATTCGCGTAAGAGCAAATTTCATTACTCCAGCCCGAGTATCATGGGCATGGTGAAGGCCAAAGCTGGGCCAGTGACCTTGCTGATCATGGCTGTTTGTACGGTTATCTACTTTTTGCAGATGTTCGGTTTTGGTGATGGCGTGTTTGCTCTGCTGCATTTCCCAGCTTTCGAAGGGCAACAGTGGCAACTTTGGCGCTGGTTCAGCCATGCATTGCTGCACTTCTCCGTTACCCACATCGTGTTCAACCTATTGTGGTGGTGGCAATTGGGTGGTGATATCGAGCGACGTTTAAGCTCTGGCAAGTTACTGCAAATTTTCCTGATTTCTGCCGCGCTATCTGGTGCAGGTCAGTTCTATGTGGAAGGTGCGAACTTTGGTGGTTTATCTGGTGTGGTTTATGCCTTGCTTGGTTACTTGTGGATCCTTGGTTACCGTTGCCCACATCTTGGTTTGACCCTACCGAAACCTATCATTGGCTTTATGTTAGTGTGGCTAGTGCTTGGTTTTGTTCAGCCATTTATGGCGATTGCCAACACGGCGCACTTGGTGGGCTTGCTTTCAGGTATGGCGATTGCGCTGTTTGATTCTGGTAAACAGAAATACCAACAAGCTTCATAAGTGGATGACTCACGGATACCAACAAAAAAGACCGCCAATCTGCGGTCTTTTGTTTATCTGTCTTTCTCTCGCCTTAGGGGGAGCTCGTCAGATTTAGCTGTTCACACTACTGGTAAAGGTACTTGGTAAACAGCAAATCCGCAATGATGGTTTTGCCAGTCTCTGGCAGCAAAGTCTCGTTGAGCTCTTTCACCAGAGTTTTGCGCAGATCTTCACGGCCAGACAAAGACTTAATCGTATCTTCTGTTTGCTTGCCGAGAAGCTCAATCACCGCATCGCGGATCAGTGGTTGATGATGTTCTACAACCGCAAGGTCTTGTTGGCTCATGACCATGATGTCGATACGTACTTGCACATAACCCAGTTTGTTGCCTTTGGTGTAGAAGTTTGTGGTCAAATCGGGTTCTAGCGTGAAGTAGGCTAACTTAGGTGCAGCTTCTTCTGATTCAGCCCAACTTGGTGCTGAAATAAGCAGACTTAGCGCGAAAATAATTTGGGCTACATAACGTTTGTACATATTTCTAACTTTTCTTTCTCTGGATCGCGATATTCGAATCGCTTCAGTCTTGATACAATAGACCGTCTAAAACAAATAACGGAACTTACGGTTTCAATAAGACGGTAAGTTGTTGCTTTATTGTACGCATAAAGCCTCCAATTGAATACTAGTATGAATCAGCCGACATCACTCTATCTTACTTCTTTATTGGAAGTAGAGTGGCAAAACCCCGAAGATTTTGAATTCCCTAGCGAATTCGCCAAGCATTGGCTTGAAGAACAGGGCTCTTTGTCACGTCGTTTAGGTCAGCATTGCCAACGCTTAACAGTGGAATTGCTGCACAATCAGATCGTCACAGCCAAGACGTTAAAACAGGATGAGAGCCAGCTATTGTCTGAGCAAGATTGCCTACTGAGAGAGGTGATTTTATGTGGCGACAATACGGATTGGGTCATTGGCCGCACGCTCATTCCTCGTTCAACCTTGGTCGATCAACAATATGACTTAGCTCAGCAAGGAGATATCCCGCTGGGTTTAACTGTGTTCAGCGCCGATAACGTTGAACGCGATGCTCTGCAAATGGGATGGGTTAATTTGCCACAGGGCCGCTTTTTAGCGCGACGCTCAAGACTGTGGATGAATCACAAACCCATGCTGGTTGCTGAGTTATTCTTACCAAATTCACCAGTTTACGCTAAGGAGAAGGTGTAAATGTCCGCAGACAAAGCCAAAGCATATTGGCAACTGATGCGAATGGATCGCCCAATTGGCTCACTCTTGTTATTGTGGCCGACGGTTTGGGCACTTGTGATTGCCGCCCAAGGCATACCAAGTTGGAATGTACTCATCGTGTTTGTGTTAGGCGTGTTCCTAATGCGTAGCGCCGGTTGTGTGATTAACGACTTTGCCGACCGTAAAGTTGATGGGCATGTGAAACGCACCAAACAGCGCCCTCTACCGTCGGGTAAAGTAACCTCGAAAGAAGCGATTGGTCTGTTTTTGGTTTTGGGTATCAGCTCTTTCTTATTAGTGCTGACCATGAACCCGCTGACGATCAAACTCTCCTTCGCTGGCATCTTTTTGGCTTTTATTTATCCATTTATGAAGCGTTACACCCATTTGCCGCAGCTGTTTTTAGGTTTGGCTTTTAGTTGGGCGATTCCGATGGCGTGGGCAGCGCAAACAGGCGAATTGCCTTTGATTGTGTGGTTTGTGTTTGCGATTAATGCTTTGTGGACTATTGCCTACGACACTCAATACGCAATGGTCGACCGCGATGATGATTTAAAAATTGGCATCAAATCAACGGCTATCTTGTTTGGTCGCCACGACAAACTGGTGATTGGCGTTCTACAGTTGATTACCTTGGCGATGTTGGTGTTGCTTGGTCAGCACTATGAACTTGGCCAAAGCTACTACTGGACGATTCTGGTGGCTGCTTCATTGTTCGTGTACCAGCAACATTTGATTCGCCATCGAGATCGCGACTTGTGCTTCAGAGCCTTCCTTAACAATAACTATGTGGGAATGGTTATTGCGGTCGGCCTGGTTATCGCTTTCTGGTAACGGCATAGTACAAACATTCAGATAGAAAAAAGGCATCCGATTGGATGCCTTTTGTGTTTTTGTCGAGTGGGTATCGAGCTTAAGCGAACTATGCTTGCAGCTGGTGGATACTCTCTTCGATGGTCAACTTCACTTCTGGGTAAAGCAGAGCAAACAGTAGTTTGGCAAATTGCTGTGTCTTCTCAAGATCACAGTTACCGTCGCTATCTAGGTATTGTTGCTCTTTCAGCGTATTGAACATTGCAGTAAATACACCTTTATCGAAGAACTCTGGTGCGTTGATGCCGTGCAGACGGCCCAAACGCTGTGCAATATCTTGGCTCTTCTGCTCAAGGTCAGATTTACCAAGCTCTTGGTCTGCCACCAGTAGGTTCATCGCGATAGAGTAGCGTTGCAGTGTTTCTGTGATAGTACGACCTAACAGAACCAGTGATTGGTTGTTTGACTGGTTGATTTCCAGTTTGTCACCATCTTGGCAAACCATCTTCTGCTCAATGAACTCGTTCAAAATCTTCACGACCAGCTCGTTCAACTCTTCTTCCTTATAGCTTAGGAACAGCTCTTTTTTCAGGAATGGATAAATTTGAGCGACGTTCTCTTGAATCTTCTCTACGGTCACGTTGCGCTGACGAATAATCATCTGAGCAATCAATGATGGTAGAGCGAACAAGTGAATGATGTTGTTGCGGTAGTAAGTCATCAGAATCGACTGGCTACGATCCAGCGAAATAATGTCACCCATGGTGTCGGTTTCAATCACAAACTTATCAAGTGAAATAGCGTGATCCACCAACTCTTCAGCCGTTTCTGTTGGAACCGTTGAAGTGTTTGAGTATGGGTTGTTCTTAAGTAGCTTCAGGTAGCACTCAATCTGGTTGATCAAAGAGTCACGAGATAATGCGCGCTGACGAGAGGCCAATAGCGCGGTCGCACATAGAGTTAGCGCGTTAGTCGCTGCCGCGTCGTTAATGTGCGTCATCATCTTGTTTGCCAGACCGTTCACCACAGGGTTCATCCATTGCGGTTTGCTGCCTCCCATGCGATCGATGTCTTTCGTCCATTCTGGCGCATGTTCGTTCAGGTATTGGTTTAGCTGAATTGGCTCACCGAAGTTCACGTAACCAAGACCAAAATTGCGCAGCTTACGCAGAGTACGCAGTACAAGACCTGCGTTTTCTTTCTCTTTGCGTGAGCCACGAAGCTCTTTGGCGTAAGTACCCACTTCCATTACGTGCTCGTAACCGATGTAAACAGGCACTAACGTTACTGGACGGTTTAGACCGCGTAGCATGGCTTGAATTGTCATTGCCAACATACCGGTTTTTGCTTGAAGCAGACGACCAGTACGTGAACGACCACCTTCACTGAAGTACTCAACCGAGTAACCTTTAGCAAACAGCTCTGATAGGTACTCACGGAAAATAGTTGAGTACAGCTTGTTGCCTTTAAAGCTACGACGAATAAAGAACGCACCACCACGACGGAAGATTGGACCCGCCGGGAAGAAGTTCAGGTTAATACCCGCAGCAATGTGCGGTGGCACCATACCTTCATGGTACAGAACGTAAGAAAGCAATAGGTAGTCCATGTGACTGCGGTGACATGGCACATACACGATCTCATGACCATCTTGCGCTAGGCGACGAACGGTCGAAGCGTTGTTGATGTGCAGACCTTGGTACAGCTTCGTCCACAACCAGCCAAGAATACGATCGCCGTTTTTCACCAAGCCATACGAGAAGTCTGCTGCAATCTCGTCCATGATGTCATGGGCTTCTTTGCGTGCTTTCTCGATAGAAATGTTTTTGCTTTGTGCTTCGTCTTCAATTGCTTTTTCAATCGCTGGCGATTTCATTAAGCGTGCAAACAGCACTTGGCGTTGAGGCAGGTTTGGACCGGATGCCGCAAGCTTCTGGCGAGAGAAGTGGATACGTGCAACGCGCGCTAGCTTGTGTGCGATAGCGCTGTCGGTACCGTGAGAGTCTGCCATGTAACGCAGCGAAACCACTGGGCTAAAACGCATCAAACAGTCACGACCAGCTGCCATGACCGCTTTTGCTTTTTGCGGACCATTCATTGGTTGCAGGTACGGCTTATGGTTTTCTTCTTTACCTGGTTTACGACCCCAAAGCACAGTTGCTGGGATCATTTGCACGTCTAGCTCGCTGTCGAGTTTGTGCAGTTCTAGTAACTCTGTAAACAGAGAAACAGACTCGCTTGGTACATCGTTATCATTGCTCATCACGGTTGGACGAGACGCGATAAACACGTAACGAGTTAATGTCTTTCCATTGATTTCCAATGGACTGAGCGGGTCAGGCAGACCAAGACTCAAAGCTTGTTTTTGCAGTGTCAGCAAATCCACGTTCGAACGGAACGGCAAGGCATACACAATCGGTTTAGTGAGGTCGATGTTGAGATCATCAATCGGATTCGATGGGATTGTGGTGCCCTTTACCATTACCGATAAAGGTAGTTTTAGTAATGAACGTGAAAATGATTGTCCAGAAGACATAAAGTTCACAGCCTCAATAGGTATTCAAACAAGCCTAACCTTATTTCAGTGTCCGCTTTGCCTTCTTCTAAAGAGAAGGTAATAGATACGGCTATAGAAATAAGCCTAGGCGATAAAATTTAAGCGCTGCAAGGATACCAGAAACTGGTCAAACCTTTTAATTTTATTGAGCGGAAATTAGTCGAACCCCTAGGTTGTTGCTTTCATTAGACGAATTGCTTATTGCGTGTTTAAAACGCATGCTTACTTGAGGTTTGTGGATGGGATCTGAAACTGACGTAAATAAATTAAAAAACAACCAATTGGGTTTTCATTTGTCCATTTACTGGATATACTCACAGTTAACTGTATAAAAAGACAGGTGACATATGAAGCCGTTAACGCCACGCCAACAACAAGTCTTCGATTTGATTAAAAGCAAAATCGAAGACACCGGAATGCCACCAACTCGTGCAGAGATTGCGCGTGAGCTTGGCTTCCGCTCTGCGAATGCCGCAGAAGAACACCTAAAAGCGCTTGCTCGTAAACAAGCGATTGAAATTATTCCAGGCGCATCTCGCGGGATCCGAATCCTACTCGAAGATGCGGCAAACGACGATCAAGGTCTGCCTTTGATTGGTCAAGTTGCTGCTGGTGAGCCTATTCTGGCTCAAGAGCATGTGGAATCTCACTACCAAGTGGATCCTGCT
Source organism: Vibrio sp. B181a (assembly GCF_030248375.1). Classification (NCBI taxonomy): domain Bacteria; kingdom Pseudomonadati; phylum Pseudomonadota; class Gammaproteobacteria; order Vibrionales; family Vibrionaceae; genus Vibrio; species Vibrio sp. B181a. The sequence goes on from NZ_JAHGAD010000070.1 coordinate 43,175, forward strand.
ATGTTCAAACCAAAAGCAGACTTCCTACTTCGCGTAAACGGCGAAAGTATGAAAGACATCGGTATTATGGACGGCGACTTGCTGGCTGTGCACAAAACTCAAGATGTGCGCGACGGTCAAGTTGTAGTTGCACGTGTTGATGATGATGTGACGGTGAAGCGTCTAGAGCGCAAAGGTTCTACGGTTCTGCTGCATGCAGAGAACGAAGAGTTTTCACCAATCCAAGTTGACCTAACGTCGCAACATCTGACGATTGAAGGTCTGGCGGTTGGCATCATCCGTAACACCGACTGGATGTAGGTTTTTACCTCAAGCATTCTAATAAAGCCCAGCGTTCTGCTGGGCTTTGTGTTTTCTGCACTTTCTATTCCATTTTTATTGTCTTCAAAGCATATTTCTTTTCTTCCGAGCATAGTTACGCTCGGCCTGATTCAGAGCGTTTGGTTGTTGCATTAAAACTTGCAAGTGATATTGAGATTTATTATCATCTAATTCCATTTAACCATTTTCTTTTCGGCGCAAGGAAATGCCCATGTCCAAGCCTCAACATCACGTACCTAATCATCTGTTGAAACCGTTGTTTTTGCGCAGCCGCGAAAGCTTGGTCGATAACGGCTTGGTGTACGATCCGATCGCTGCAAAAGCGTGCTTGAGCTGCAAGATGGCACCAGATTGCATCAGTGGCGACGTCGATCAGAAGCAGTTGCTGCACGTGACCTTAACTCAGCTGTGCGATCAGCAGGTCAGCCACTTTCTTCAACAACACTCAGACGCTTGGATCATTAACGTTGGTGCGGGCTTAGATACGCGCTTCTACCGTTTGGACAATGGTCGTTGTCACTGGATTGAACTGGATGTCACCGAGAATCTAGTTTGGCGTCAGCGATTGTTTCATAAAAACGAACGCTACGAGCATCGTTGTGGCAGCGTAGAAGACATGAATTGGTTAGATGAACTGCGCATTCCTGAAAAAGCACCAGTATTGATTCTGTGTGAGATGGCTTTACTCGATTGTGATGAATCGCGCGTTGCGACTTTCATCCAAACTCTGGGCCGTCATTTTGTATCGGCAGAAGTGTGCATGGTACTAGCAGGTGACTTAACCGAAAGTAAATGGGGTCAGAAGCTCGGCTCAGATACGTATGCACATGGTTTTGAAGCACCAGCACAACAAGTACTGCATTGGCTGCCATGGGCGCAATGGGTCAAAGCCTTCTCGCCATTCGACCGATTTTGCTCACGCTGGAAAGCATGGCAGCGCTGGCTGAATAAGATCCCAATGTTGAAGCATCGTCTCACGCCAGTTCTCGTTCACATCAAGTGGTAATTGGCTAGGCACGAGGGTCTGTTTACCTTTTGCGGTTAAATTTTGTTCGAGATAAAAGCGTTTTAATCGCGACGATAGGTTAGCCGCTTAGTCACTCTAAGCAATGACCTATCAACAAAGAGTAAAGCGCTTTTAGCCGAACCCTTGGGCAGCTTTGTGGCCTTCCTGTAGTGAGTGGCTGCATTTCAAACTTTTTTCTTTTTTTGATTGAATAGTGAGAACCCACAAACAGCTGCAAAAATAAGCTCTAAAGGTCAACAGACCCTTAGTACTCAGGTACACTCGCTGATCTAAACAACGAGGTGCCTGTGACAAACTCTATCTTCTCTCCTTTATCGAATCCTCAAGTGCATCGCCAAGTGTTAGCGCTCGCTATCCCTATGGTGCTGTCGAATATTACTGTTCCACTCTTGGGCTTGGTTGACGCTGCGGTGATCGGTCACCTTGAACACGCTTGGTATCTGGGTGGTGTTGCGTTGGGCAGCACCATGATCAGCGTGACGTTTTGGTTGCTTGGCTTTTTACGTATGTCGACCACTGGGTTAGCAGCACAGTCCTACGGTGGTGAAGATCGAAAACAACTCGCTTTAGTGTTTATGCAAGGCTCACTGATGGCATTGTTGTTTGCGTTAGTCTTTCTTATTGCCCATAACCCGATAGCGGATCTGATATTTGGTTGGAGTGATGCCAGTGCTGAAGTGAAGCACTACGGCATGCAATATTTTTCTATCCGAGTGTGGAGTGCGCCTGCTGCGCTGATGAACTTTGTGTTATTGGGCTGGCTGCTTGGAACGCAAAACTCCAAAGCCCCAATGTGGATGGTGATCATCACCAACGTGACCAATATTGCGCTCGATTTACTGTTTGTTATTGGCTTAGGTTGGAAAGTCGAAGGCGCAGCGCTGGCATCGGTAATAGCTGATTACTCAGGCATGGCGTTTGGCTTGATGTGTGTGTGGAAAACATGGCGATCGCGTCAGTTGCCATCACCTAAGAGCCTGCTAACCGATACTCAACATGGGTTAGGGCGGTTCGTAAAACTCAATCGCGATATCTTCTTACGCTCGCTATGTTTACAAGCTACGTTTAGCTTTATGACTTTCCAAGGTGCGAGCTTTGGTGATGATGTGGTTGCGGCTAATGCGGTATTGATGAGTTTCTTGATGATGATTTCCTATGGCATGGACGGATTTGCCTATGCCATGGAGGCCATGGTTGGCAAAGCGATTGGTGCCAAAGACCGAGCGCAGCTCAGTGCTTCGTTGATTGGTACTTTCTTCTGGAGTCTGATCATCTGCTTAGGTTTGACTGCAGTATTTGGTTTGGCGGGATCGCAGTTGATCGCCATGATCACTTCGATTGACGCGGTGCAGCAGCAAGCTTTGGTGTATCTGCCTTGGTTGGTGGTCATGCCATTAGCATCGATGTGGTGTTTCCTGTTTGATGGCATATTTGTTGGTGCCACTAAAGGTAAAGACATGCGAAACAGTATGTTCGTAGCGACTTGCTGTTTCTTCGCGATTTTCTTTTTGTTCTCTGGTTGGCAAAACCATGCGCTGTGGTTTGCGATGACCAGTTTCATGGCAATGCGAGGGATTGGACTTGGCGCTATCTTCTTCTATCAGTGGCGCAAGGGAAGCTTTCTTGCCTAGTTACACATAAAAAAACAGCAGGTCGAAACCTGCTGTTTTTGCTTTTGGATCATGGCAACCCAATTGAATTAGAATAATCGGTTCAAACCGTTCAGTGCCGCTACGCGATACGCTTCTGCCATCGTCGGATAGTTAAAGGTGGTATTGACGAAGTATTCAATCGTATTGGCTTCACCTTTTTGCTCCATGATGGCCTGGCCGATGTGGATGATTTCCGCGGCGCGCTCACCAAAGCAGTGAATACCAAGAATCTCTTTGGTTTCGCGATGGAAGAGGATTTTCAAGCTGCCGATGTCTTTCCCTGCAATCTGCGCACGAGCTAAGTGCTTAAACGAAGAGCGTCCCACTTCATAAGGCACTTTCGCCGCAGTCAGTTCTTGCTCGGTTTTACCCACTGAGCTGATTTCTGGAATGGTGTAGATACCCGTTGGGATGTCATCAATCAGATTGCCGTCAGCTTGTCCTTTGGTGATGGCTTGTGCCACGAAACGACCTTGGTCATACGCTGCACTCGCTAGGCTAGGGTAACCAATCACATCACCGACGGCGTAAATGTGCTCCACTTCTGTACGGTAGTTACCATCTACTTTGAGCTGTCCGCGTGAATCACCTTCAAGTCCAACCGCAGGTAAGTTGAGTTTGTCTGTGTTACCCGTTCGACCGTTCGCATACAGTAGGCAATCGGCTTTCATCTTCTTGCCAGATTGAAGATGCACGATAACACCATCTTCAGTGCCTTCGATTTTCTCGAACGTTTCATCGTTACGAATTACCACACCGCTATTCCAGAAGTGGTAAGACAATGCATCCGAGACTTCGTTATCTAAGAAAGAGAGCAGACGGTCGCGAGTGTTGATCAAGTCGGTCTTCACGCCTAAACCGCGGAAAATAGATGCGTATTCACAACCAATCACGCCCGCACCGTAAATGATGATGTGGCGAGGGTCGTGTTTCAGGCTCAAGATAGAGTCACTATCGTAGATGCGTTCATGCAAGAAGTCGACATCATTCGGTTGGTATGGACGAGAGCCTGTCGCGATAACAAATTTATCCGCTGAGTACACTTCTTCCGTACCGTCACTTTGCATGACGGCGATGGAGTAGTTATCGATAAAGCGCGCAGTACCGAACAACAGTGTGCATGAATTGCGGTCATAAAAACCCTGACGAAGTCGAGTTTGCTTATCAATGACCGATTTCGCATGACCTAAAATGTCAGAAAATGTTGCATGAAGGCTGGTGTTATTACGGCAGAATAATGGGTTGCTATTGAATTCGATGATACGACTAACCGCATGACGCAATGCCTTGGATGGTATGGTTCCCCAGTGCGTACAACCGCCACCAACACTGCTTTCCTTTTCTACGATGGCAACATTCAGTCCGGCTTTGGTCAATCCCATTGCCGCCCCTTCACCGCCCGGGCCACTACCAATTACGATCACGTCATAGTGATTAGCATGCGCCATGATGTCTTCCTTGTTATATTTGCTTAACATTGCTGTAGCGGGATTTTAACTCATTTACTCTATTGGGAACACGTAATGCCTGCTAGAGAGTGGAAGTGATCACGCAGAATCGCCCAAAAGAACTAATTGGTATGCTGTATGTCTACTATTTGAAGCGAGACAATTGCAATTGGGTGCATGGCAATAGTAACGTGCTCGCCGCTTATCGGCAGATAACGTCGCTTTATACGTGGGTGCGATATGCGTTATATTGAAGCTCTCGTACCCAATAGAAAAAGAGCAAGTTAAAGAATGAAATCGATGGGAATCCGCGCGCAGCAAAAAGAAAAAACACGTCGATCGTTGATCGATGCGGCATTTAATCAACTCAGTGCGGATCGCAGCTTTTCCAATCTCAGCTTGCGTGAGGTTGCCCGAGAGGCAGGAATTGCACCGACTTCTTTTTACCGTCACTTCAAAGACATGGACGAGCTGGGCTTAACCATGGTTGATGAAGGTGGTTTGTTGTTGCGACAACTGATGCGTCAAGCGCGTCAGCGTATTGTCAAAGAAGGCAGTGTGATTCGAACTTCAGTTGAAACCTTCATGGAATTCATTGAAAGTAGTCCTAACGTTTTCCGCTTATTGTTGCGTGAGCGCTCCGGCACTTCCTCTGAATTTCGTACTGCCGTCGCTCGAGAAATTCAGCATTTTGCGGCAGAATTAACTGAGTACTTAATGAGCACCGGTATGACCAAAGAAGAGGCGTTCACTCAAGCAGAGGCGTCGGTTACTTTGGTGTTTAGCTCTGGTGCGGAAGCTTTAGATTTAGATCGACGCGAGCGCGATGAACTCGCCGAGCGATTGATCATGCAATTGCGAATGATAGCCAAAGGGGCCTATTGGTATCGCAAAGAACGTGAACGTAACCGATTAAAAGGCGGGATAGAATAATGTCGAATGGAAATAAATCTGAAAAGAAAACGCTGATTTTGGCACTGGTTGCAGGTATGTGTGGTGATGCTTTGTTGTCATGGTTGACCATGAGCGAAGTGTCTTTTTCAATCTTCCCTCTGATTGCACTCGTGCTAGCTGTACAGGCGCTGTACCAAGAATACCTTAACAACCCAGTATCAGAAGATATCCCACTTGTTGGTCTGGCGTGTTTCTTCGTAGGTGCATTTGGTCACTCTGCGTTTATTAAAGCGCAATACCCAGAAGCAGGCTCTAACTTCTTCGCTATTCTGGTTTCAATGATTCTCCTAGCGTGGATCGGTAAGAAACTGGGTTTTATGGAAAAGAAGACCACCGCTGAATAAGCAAAACGAATCCAACAAAAAAGCGAGCCATTGAGCTCGCTTTTTTTATGTCTGATGCTGGTGGATTACGCTTTACGTTCCAACAGTACACCTGCTTCCATGTGGTGTGTGTAAGGGAATTGGTCAAACAGAGCAAAACGTGTCACGTTGTGGGTTTCGCATAGAATGTCCAAGTTCTCTTTAAGTGTCTCTGGGTTACAAGAGATGTACATGATGCGCTCGTAGCCTTGCACCATCTTACAAGTGTCGACATCCATACCAGAGCGTGGTGGATCGACAAAAATCGTATTGCAGTTGTAGCTCTTCAGATCCACACCCGCATCTTGTAGGCGGCGGAATTCACGCTTACCTTCGATTGCCTGAGTAAACTCTTCTGCTGATAGACGTAGGATTTGCACGTTATCAATCTCGTTTGCTGCAATGTTGTATTGCGCAGAAACCACAGATGGCTTCGCTAGCTCTGTTGCGAGAACGCGATCGAAGTTTTGTGCCAGCGCCAGAGAGAAGTTACCGTTACCACAGTAAAGTTCTAGTAGGTCGCCAGTGCTTTCTTGAGTGCAGTCGACTGCCCATTCCAACATTTTCTCTGCTACTTTACCGTTTGGCTGAGTGAAGCTGTTTTCAACTTGTTGGTAGATGTAGCTTTGACCATTCACGTCTAGCTTCTCGATCACGTAGTCGCGGTCTAGGACAATCTTCATCTTACGAGCACGACCAATGATGTTTAGGTTGAAGCCTTCATCATTCAAACGCTGCTTAAGGGCTTTCGCGTTTTCAATCCACTCTTCATCAAGTTGGCGATGGTAAAGCAGTGAAACCAGAATCTCACCGCTTAGCGTCGATAGGAAATCGACTTGGAAGAGTTTGCGACGTAGCGATTCGTTGTCTTTCATCGCTTCAACCAATAGTGGCATCAGGTCGTTGATCAGACGGCTTGCTGCTGGGAATTGGTCAACGCGGTATTTCTCACGAGTTTCTTGGTTGAACATGATGTAGTAAAGGTCTTCACCCTCATGCCAAACACGGAACTCAGCACGCATACGGTAGTGCTGCTCTGGTGATTCAAACACTTCCAGTTCTGGCACGTTGTATGGCGCGAACATATCAGTGAGACGTTCGACTTTTTCAGCCAGTTGTTCTTGGTAGCGTTGTGGATTTACATCAAGAGTAGCCATGATCTTACCTTTTATGGTGCATTCAATTTAAGAGCGCAGATTTTATTCAATCTCAATAGGATGTCCAGTTTTGTGCCCCAATTGATTTAAAGATAGTGTGTTCTGTGTCAGTTGATACACGAATGAACCAAATCGTTACAATTGTCAGGGGTAATATTGGCTGGACAAATAATCAATAGCTTAATAGTATTTGCCCCAAGCTGGTGCTATCTAGCAATCTAGATGGCTGAAATGGGAATCTGGTGGAAATCCAGAACTGACGCGCAGCGGTAAAAGAGAACGAACGCTCAACAAGACACTGCATTAGTTTATGTGGGAAGTCGAGCAAGTAGGTGATGTAATCTCGCTCTTAAGTCCGAATACCTGCCAGCAACTGAGCCACAGCACTGGACTGCTCAATATGAGTAGGGCTCGGTAGGAATTACGCGATTTAGGACAATACAATGAGAAAAACACTTCTTGCGATCACGTGTGCATCGCTGCTTTCACCTACCTTTTATTTACAGGCCCAAGAAGCCTCTGCAGACGAAACGGTTGTGGTTACCGCAAACCGATTCCAGCAAATTGATGGTGCGGTTCTCGCACAAACCGTTACGGTCACTAAAGAAGATATTGAGCGCCTGCAAGCAAACAGTCTGTTTGATGTGTTCCGTACACTACCGAGTGTTGAAGTTGCCCAGTACGGTGGGCGTGGTCAATCCGCATCTATCTACGTTCGAGGTGGTAGCTCGTCTCAAGTACTCGTTTTAGTTGATGGGGTGCGTATGCCTCGTGCGATTATGGGCGGCGTCGATTTTAATCAGTTTCCAATCAATTCTATTGAACGTATCGACTACATTCGTGGTGCGCGTGCTTCGATTTATGGCTCAGAAGCGATTTCTGGCGTAATCAACATTATTACTCGTGCAGACATTGATAATGACGCGAGCCGTGTTTCGGCAGGCTATGGGTCGGATAACCATAAGAAAGGGACGTTTGTTGTCTCTAAGCCGGTAGGTGACGGTAAACACTTTAAAGGTGTTCTAGGCTACGAGAAAACCGATGGTTTCAATGTGAAACCGTTGCCGGGTGTAAATGATGGAGATGAGCACGGCTTTGAAACGCTCAACCTAAAACTAGGCTACCAACAAAACTTTTCTGACAATTTATCTGGTTACGTTGGGGTGAGTGCTTACAACAATGAGTACGACTACGACAACAGTAGCTATGGTAATCCTGCATGGGGCACGGTTGATAAGCACGAGAAGAAAACCGGTGAAGTAGAGTATGTCGGCGCCGATCTGTCGTTGGAATACAACAAAGACGTTTACTCATCTGAATTTAAACTGGCTTACGGCCAACAAGACAACTATGACCATAAATCAGGTCAAAGCAAATCAATCGGCGATCACGTTGCTATTGAACAGTTCAATGCGATTTGGTTGAACTCGTACAGCGTAAACGAAGAGTTGAGCGTTGGTGGTGGTTTGGACTACCGCACAGAAAAGCTCGCTAAGGGCTACATTGCGCCAAGTGATTGGGGACCTTCCCAGAGTTACGATCCAGAAAAGAACCCAAGAACCAACTTTGGTATAAGCGCCATTGCTCAATACGCTTATGACGTATGGACGTTAGAAGCAAGTGTTCGTAATGACGACAACAACCAGTTTGGTAACAACACCACGTGGCAAACTGCTGCGGGTTGGAGTTTTTACGAAGGTTATGAGTTAACCCTGAGCCATGGTACTGCTTTCCGTGCGCCGAGCTTTGTTGATTTGTATTACCCAGGCTACGAAATGCCAAACCTAAAACCAGAAGAATCAGAAAATACCGAGCTGTCGCTATCTGGTGCTGTATCGATTGTTGATTGGACGGTAACGGGTTACTACAACCAAATTGAGAACATGTTGATTTGGGAAGGCGCTGGCATGCAAAATGTTGGTGAAGCTGAGATCAAGGGTGTCGAACTAGAAGTGAAACTCGATACAGATATCGTATCTCATGAGTTCTACCTAGATTATAAAGACCCTGTCGATAAATCTGGCGCAGAAGATACGCAACTCGCTTACCGCTCTAAGCGTGGTGCTAAGTGGAACGCTTACGCGACGTTTGACCAATGGACGTTGGGCTCGCAATATCTTTACCAAGGTGAACGCTTTAATGGCAGCACAAGGTTGCCGAGCTACAGCCTATGGAACTTTACGGCTTCTTACGCAGTAAACCAAAACTGGGATATCAACGCGAAGCTAAGCAACGCTTTTGATAAAGATTACGAGATGTACACTGGTTACGCCACACCAGGGCGCCAGTACTTTGTTTCGGCAGACTACCGCTTCTAATCAAATCTAATAAGACCGCCACATCGGCGGTCTTTCTTATTGTGAGTCAGGTCCGAGTGGAAATAGGTAACGAGGAAAGTTAATGACAAAAGCAAAACGTGTCGTGGTCAGCTGGTCGAGTGGCAAAGACTCTACGCTAACGTTGGAGCGACTAAACGAGAATCCGCTTTATCAGGTGGTTGGCTTGTACACCACCTACGTTGATAAAGAAGTGCCTTTCCAAGCGACGCCATTAGAGGTTGTGCAAATGCAGGCAGACTTACTTGGTCTTCCACTCATTACTATTGAGCTGCCAGAAGTCTTCCCGAGTAACGACATTTATCAATCGATTATCGTTAATGCATTACAAAACAGTGGACTGAATGTAGAAGCGGTCGCGTTTGGCGATATGTTTTGTAATGGTATCGCCGATTATCGACGTAGCTATATTGAGCCTGCTGGTTGGGAGTGTGTCTTCCCTTTGCTAGGAGAAGAGAGCAGGGCGTTAGCAATTGAAATTGTCGAGCGTGGCATTCAAACCATGCTGGTAACGACCGATGGAGAAGTGTTGCAGTCGGAGTGGTGTGGACGTTGGTATGACAAAGCACTAATAGAGTCATTCCCCGGTCATATTGATCCCTGCGGAGAAAATGGCGAATTCCATACATTGGTGACATCAACCCCTTCATTTCAAGGACATATAGAATTGACTATGCTTGAAGTGGAAATAGGGGAGCGATTCAGTCATCAAAGATACCAAGCCAAAGCATTGCCAAAACAAATCTAACCAGTATGATCGCCGAGTCTCTAATTTGCAGGTAAGACTCGTGCGAGCATCAAGTAAGAAAAAAGTCCTAGTGTTTGATTCCGGTGTCGGAGGGTTATCGGTCTTCCAAGAAATCCACCGACTTCTGCCACATATGGATTACTTGTATCTGTTCGATAACGAAGCCTATCCGTATGGTGAACTCGATCAAGATGTGCTGATTACTCGTGTTAATAAGCTGGTGGCAGCGTTGGTCGAAGAGCATCAAGCTGACATCGTGGTCATCGCCTGCAATACCGCAAGTACCATAGTGCTGCCTTCACTGCGTGCTAATCTATCTATCCCAGTTGTTGGTGTAGTTCCTGCGATAAAGCCGGCATCACTACTTGCTTCTCAAGGCGTTGGTTTAATTGCTACGCCGGCGACAGTGACTCGTCAATATACCCATGAACTGATTCGCGACTTTGCTCAAGGTAAACCTGTCGAGTTATTAGGCTCGACTCGACTAGTGGATATGGCAGAAGAAAAGCTGCGTGGTGAAAGTATTTCTCTTTCAGAGCTGGAAAGCATTCTTCTCCCACTGCGTAATAAAGTAGATGTCGCAGTACTGGGCTGTACTCACTTCCCTCTAATCAAAGAAGAAATACATCAAGCATTGGGTGGTGAAGTAACGTTAGTTGATTCGGGTGAAGCCATTGCGCGTCGTGTGAAAGCATTATTGCTTAATGACATGAAGCAAGAGAGTAGAGAAGAGGGGAGTAAGAAGATTTATGCCAGTGCACCTCCTTGGCAAGAAGATGCACTGAATACCTGTTTGGCGAACTTAGGCTTTAATCCTGTTCAGGTTTACCGCCTTCCGGGTGTTTAGGGTCGTTTGCAATACGCACTTTAAGCGTACGCTCCATATATTCCTTCTCATTAAGTTTAGCGATAGCAGGTTTTGCATCTGCCGCTGCCATCACTACGAAACCAAACCCTCTTCTTTTACCTGTACGCTTATCTTTCATTAAGCGTACCGCGTAAACCTGTCCGTACTCAGCAAACAAATCACGAACGTGACTCTCATTAGCCTTATAAGGAAGGTTGCCGACATACAGCGTTTTAGTTGAAGGATCGGAATCCGAAGATTGAAGAACAGGTGTTTTGCTAGAAAGTGAAAAAAGAAAAGCAGTAGCGATAACACCGATAACAAAGCTCAAGGCAGGTGGCACAGGTAACTGAGAGAAGATTATTCCCCCAATGACCGCCAACCCAGCACACAAAGTCAGATTTTTTTTAGACGTCATTTTGATTACTACATATAGATGATAAAGAGATTGTCTGCCTATTAACAAAATAGACACATGGATCTTACGTATATGGTTGGTGTTTTTCCAACCAATTGCTGTGATATGTCTCAAATGTGACGAAGAAATATGCAGATATAACGCATTTGATGGATTAGTGACCGCTTGGTAAGTTTTTTTCAAAAAAAGGGTTGCGCTCATTTCTGGATTCCCTATACTGCGCATCCACCGACACGGAGTGAGACGAAAGTCACACAGCGAGTCGGAAAGAGAGAAAAAAGAATTTGAAAAAATGCTTGACTCTCAAAACGGAAAGCGTAAGATACGCACCCCTAACGACGAGGCGCTGAAGCGGCAAGTTTGTTAGAAAAGCTCTTTAAAAATATAGACCTATCAATCTGTGTGGGCACTCGTTGATGATAATCCAATTAGATACCTCGGTATCAAATTAGGTTTCAATGAAACGAAGTGACCATTGAATCGAAAGATTCAGCACAGTCAATTCAAACATTACTTTATGTAATGTTCAGTATTCATTGAGCCGAACAAAATCTTAAATTGAAGAGTTTGATCATGGCTCAGATTGAACGCTGGCG
>NZ_JAHGAD010000071.1:0-114587 GCF_030248375.1 Vibrio sp. B181a
AGCACTTTACCCCGCGTGACATCGTGCGCCTGACTACCTCTCTAGTCTTTATGGAAGACGATGAAGCCCTCACCAAAGATGGCATTATCCGTACCATCTATGACCCAACAGCGGGTACGGGCGGCTTCCTCTCTTCAGGCATGGAATACGTGCACGAACTTAACCCGAAAGCGGTGATGCGTGCGTTTGGTCAGGAGCTAAACCCAGAGTCCTACGCTATCTGTAAAGCGGATATGCTGATCAAAGGGCAAGATGTTAGCCGCATCAAACTGGGAAACACCCTGTCGAATGACCAACTGCCAGCGGACAAGTTTGACTACATGCTGTCTAACCCGCCGTTCGGTGTGGATTGGAAAAAGATTGAGGGCGAAATCAAAGACGAGCACGAGCAAAAAGGCTTTGATGGACGCTTTGGCGCAGGCTTGCCGCGTGTTTCTGATGGCTCGCTTCTGTTCTTGATGCACCTTATCAGCAAGATGCGTAATAAGAAGAACGTCGATAACCTCGTTACTGATGGTGGTCGTATTGGCATTATCCTAAACGGCTCGCCTCTGTTTACTGGTGGTGCAGGTAGCGGTGAAAGTGAAATTCGTCGCTACATTTTAGAAGCTGACCTGCTTGAAGCGATTGTCGCGCTGCCAACGGACATGTTCTACAACACAGGCATTGCGACCTACGTTTGGGTACTGACCAACAAGAAAGACCCAGAGCGTAAAGGAAAAGTACAGCTTATCAATGGTGCCAACCTCAGTAGCAAAATGCGCAAGTCGCTTGGTTCTAAGCGTCACTTCCTGACCGATGATGAAATCCGCGCCATCACCAAGAACTTTGGTGAGTTTGTTGAGGTGGACACCCTGACCAAAAGCGGCAAACCACTAACCGCTAAGATTTTTGATACCCACGAGTTTGGCTACCGCCGCCTGACCATCGAACGTCCATTGCGTTTGTCTGCGCAAATCACTGATGCAGCAGTGGAGTCTCTGCGCTTTACTCCTAAGCCATTTAATGCCGTGATGCAGGCTGTCTTTGAGCAGTTTGGCACTGAGTGGGATGACAACACTTATGGCACACTGACTGAAGTGGAAGCCGAAGTGCGTGCGTTGATCAAAGCGGACTTCCCAGAGCTGAAAGAAAAGCAAATCAAAGATGTGCTGGACAGCAAACTGTGGCTAAACCAGAAAGCCCTGATGGATAATGCCAAAGCTCTGCAAGTTGTCGTCGGCGATAACCTTGGCGGTAAAGCGAAACAATCTGATGACTTCAACCAGTTTGAACTGACTCTGAAAGGCGCATTCAAAACCACTGGTATCAAGTTCGACGCTAAGCAGAAGAAACAGTTTAACGATGCAATCACTTGGAAGAACCAAGACGCCGAACCAGTGATCAAAAAAGTGCTGAAAGAAGACGCACAGCCGCTTTACGGCGCGTTCGACTATAAGGGCAAAGTGGTTGAGTTCCAACAAGATGGCGACCTGCGTGACAACGAGAACGTGCCGCTTGATCCAAGCGTGACTACATCAACCCTGATTGAAAGTTACTTCAAACGCGAAGTGCAGCCGCACGTTGTTGATGCATGGATCAACGCGGATAAGCGCGATGACAAAGACAGTGAAATTGGTGTGGTGGGTTACGAAATCCCATTCAACCGCCATTTCTATGTTTACCAACCACCGCGTGCGCTGGAAGCGATTGATGCCGATTTGGATGCGGTCAGTACCGACATTATGGAGCTACTGCAAGAGGTGCATTCGTAATGGGCAAGTATCAAGCATATCCAGAGTATAAGGACTCTGAGATTGATTGGATTGGTGATATTCCGAATATTTGGAAAGTGTCGTATGTGAAATATTGGTTAGAGCTTCCCCCTTGCTACGGCATTCTTAAACCCGACAAATACGAAGGTACTGACGGCATAAAGGTTATTCGCATATTGGATGTCGCAGATCGCAAGGTAAAATCTACGCAGCTAGAAAGCGTCAGCCCTGTACTAAATGCAGAATATAAACGAACCCAAATTAAAGATGGAGATCTCGTTGTATCAGTAGTTGGCACTTTAGGGCGAAGTTTTATCTGCGATAAAACCCTTGAGGGAATGAACCTTTCTCGTGCACTTGCACGACTGCAAGTGAAGTCAAAATCTAAAGCACGATTTCTTCAATATTTGATAGATAGTAAAAGCTTTGATGACTACACCAACGTTACTTGCACTGGGGCTGCTCAGAAAGTATTCAATATGGAAGACTTATCTAATTGGGCTATCCCTGAGCCACCGTCATCTGACATTGAAACTATCGCCAACTTCCTCGATCACGAAACCGCCAAAATCGACACCTTGATCGAAAAGCAGCAGCAACTGATTAAGCTGCTGAAAGAGAAGCGCCAAGCGGTGATCAGCCACGCGGTGACCAAAGGATTGAACCCGCAAGCACCAATGAAAGATTCAGGTGTGGAGTGGTTAGGAGAAGTGCCAGAGCATTGGGGTGTTAAAAAAGCAAAGTACCTATTCGACTTTGTTACCAGTGGTTCACGAGGGTGGGCTGAATATTATTCAGATAGTGGCAGTTTGTTTTTCCGAATTGCGAATTTAACCCGAGATACAGTCGAACCAAAGTTGAGTTCTATTCAATGCGTTCAACCGCCAAAGGGTGCTGAGGGTGAGCGTTCAAAAATAAAGCTCAATGATCTACTGATCTCCATTACCGCAGATTTGGGGTCGGTATGTGTCGCTAATCAATCTATTGCTAATGGGTATGTGAGTCAGCACGTTGCACTTTGCCGCCCTAACAGCCAACTGGTTAAGTCATCTCGTTGGTTAGCCTATTTTGTTTTATCTGATACAGCGAAAGAGCAATTATTAGGATCAGGCTATGGTGGTACGAAAGTTCAATTGAGTTTGGAAGATATTAGAGAGCTTGTAATCGCTTTCCCTCCTCAAGAAGAGCAATTGCAAATTGAAGCGTACATTGATTCGAAATTAGGCCAATTCGAAAACCTTATGCAAAAAGCACATGTGCAGGTTGAGCTTTTACAAGAACGCCGCACAGCGCTTATCTCAGCCGCTGTCACTGGCAAGATAGATGTTCGCAATTGGCAAGCACCAACATCTCAAAATCAGGCTTTAGAAAAAACCGCATAAATCTATTGCCACTCTAGCTTAAGAAAGCAGAGTGGCTTTTTCGCTTTGGTTGGCTAACAAAAATTAGAAGAACAAGGTTATGAAAGACACCACACAAGAACGGGTATTTCAAGACGACATCATCAGCCAGATGGTGGCTAATGGCTGGGTGCAAGGCACTGGCGAGGGTTACAACCGCGAATCGGCATTGTACGAAGCGGATGTGCTGAGCTTTATCAAACAGACGCAGCCGAAAGAGTGGGAGAAGTTCTGCAAAGTCTTCCCGACTGATTCAGAACGCCACTTCCTTGATGCTTTGGTCACGCAGCTAAAAAAAGCCGATGAGAATGCCACTGACCGAGCTTCACGCACCTTTGGTACTTTGGGTGTGCTTCGTCATGGTTTGAAAATCCGTAATGCCCGTTTTGAATTATGTCAGTTTAAGCCAGAGCATAATCTCAATCCTGAAACCTTAGCGCGTTACCAGCAAAACATCTGCCGTATTGTGCCAGAGCTGGTTTACAGCCCGTATGCCACACAAGCTGAATTCGAAGCGACAGGTAAGCAAGCTAAGAAATGGCGCATCGACTTGGTGTTGTTCGTTAACGGCTTGCCCGTTTCTACCCTTGAACTGAAATCTGAGTTCAAACAAGCGGTAGAAAACGCCATTGCGCAGTACAAACTGACCCGTTTACCAAAAGACCCTGCCACCAAAAAGCCAGAGCCGCTTTTGAGTTTTAAACGTGGTGCGTTAGTGCACTTCGCGGTAAGTCAGTATGAAGTTCACATGGCAACCAAGCTTGCGGGTGAAGAGACATTCTTCTTACCGTTTAACAAAGGCACACACGATGGCGGCAAAGGCAATGACATCCCTGAAGATGAAAACCGCTACGCAACTGATTATCTATGGAATGAGGTATTAACCCCAGATAACCTGCTCAACATCATCGGGCGCTTTATCCATCTTCAAATTGAAGAAAAAGAAGATTGGGAGGGGCGTAAAACCAAGAAAGAAACCCTGATCTTCCCGCGTTACCATCAATGGGATGTGGTAACCAAGCTGGTTAACGCCGCAATTGAAGAGGGTACAGGTAATAAATACCTGATCCAACACAGTGCGGGTTCGGGTAAATCCAACTCGATTGCATGGACAGCACACCAGCTCTCGACCTTGCATGATGCCAACGGCAACAAGCAATTTGATTCGGTGATTGTGGTCACTGATCGCACCGTACTGGATGACCAACTACAAGACACCATCTACCAGTTTGAACATGCTGACGGTGTGGTAGGGCGCATCAACCGTAAAGAGGGCGATGGCTCTAAATCAGAGAAGCTAGCAACGGCATTGGAAACCTCTCAGCCTATCATCATCGTGACAATTCAAACGTTCCCGCATGTGTTAAAGGCGATTGAGAACTCAACGTCATTGAAAGAGCGTCGCTACGCCATCATTGCCGATGAAGCGCACTCATCACAAACAGGTGCAACCGCACGCCAGCTTAAAGAAGTGCTGATGACGGATGAAGCCGATGATGACACCGAGTTATCGTCTGAAGATATTCTCGATGCCACCATTGCAGCGCGTCGAGGCAGTGCCAATCTGAGCTATTACGCCTTTACTGCCACGCCAAAGCCAAAAACGCTGGAGTTGTTTGGTCGTAGACCCGATCCCGAGCAGCCAGCGTCTAAACGCAACCTGCCATTGGCTTACCATATCTACTCCATGCGTCAGGCGATTGAAGAGGGCTTTATTCTTAATGTGCTGAAAAACTACACCAACTATAAGGTGATCTATCAGCTCAAGCAAAAGCTGGAAGCCGATGACAAAGAGGTGGATTCAGGCAAAGCCAAGGTGAAGCTCAATAACTGGGTGCGCCTGCATGACCACAACATCTCACAGAAAGTGAAAGTGATTGTTGAGCACTTCAAAAAGAACGTGATGGGCTTATTGGGTGGTCAAGCCAAAGCGATGGTGGTCACCAGCTCACGTAAAGAAGCAGTGCGCTACAAACTGGCGTTTGACAAGTATGTGTCAGAGCATGGTTATGCAGGTATTCGTGCAATGGTCGCGTTCTCTGGTGAAGTAGAGTTTAACGCTGCTGACCCAGACAGCACTGCGTTTATGGATCAGAAGTTCACTGAGCACAATATGAATCCTGACCTAAAAGGTCGTGAGATGCGAAAAGCTTTCAACACCGATGACTATCAGGTGATGTTGGTAGCCAACAAATTCCAAACGGGCTTTGACCAACCAAAGCTCTGCGCCATGTACGTCGATAAGAAACTCGCAGGCGTTGAGTGTGTGCAGACGCTCTCTCGCTTGAATCGCACTTATCAGGGTAAAGCGGAGTGCGGCACCTTTGTGCTCGACTTCTACAACGACCCGCAAGACATTCTCGATGCTTTCCAGCCGTACTACCAAGTTGCTGAGCTTGAGGATGTGTCTGACCCTGACAAGATCTTTGACCTATCAGAAAAGCTGCGTGCCAGCGGTATTTTCTTATGGACAGAGGTTGAGCAGTTCGTTGATGCCTTCTTTACCAAGAACAAGTCCAATGCAGCGATCAGCAACATCTGTAAGCCTGCCGTCGACCGTTGGCGCAAGCGTTACACTTCAGCGGTAGAAGAATACCTTCACGCCAAGAACGTGTTTGAACGCACCAAGAAAACAGGCGACGCGGTGTTAATCGCCAATGCGGAAAATACCTTTAAAGAGTGCAAGCAAGAGAAAGACCGCCTTGAAATCTTCAAAAAGGATTTGGGTAGCTTTGTGCGCTTCTATGAGTTCATGTCGCAGATTGTCGATTACGACGACAAAGAACTGGAAAAGCAGAGCCTTTATGCTCGTCACCTACGCCCAATGCTGCGCGAGAAAGTCATCGAAGAAGACGAGCTTGATCTCGGCAACGTGGTGATGAGCCACTACCGCTTATCAAAGATCCGTCAGCAGGACATCCAGCTTCAAGAGAACACGCCTGAGTACAAACTCCAACCTGGTAATGACGTTGGCACCGCCAAACCAAAAGACAAGAAGGAAGAGTTTTTGTCGTTGATTATTGAGCGGCTCAACGAGGTGTTTGTTACCGACAACCTTACCGACAAAGACATGATTAACTATGCCTTCACAGTGCGTGACAAGCTCACTGAGAACGAAACGGTAATGAACCAAATTGCCAATAATACCCGTGAACAAGCGATGCTGGGTGACTTCCCGCGTGCGATTGATGATGCGATTATGAATAGTAACGAAGCGCACCAAGAGCAAATGATGCAGTTACTCTCTGACCCAGAGAAGACCAAGCAATTTGCTCGGGTGATTTTTGATATGTTGAGTGGAGTGAAGTAAAAGGAGCACTGTAAACACTGTTCATTTCCCCTAGACGGCTTTTTAGCCGTCTAGTTTGAAGCATGTATAGCATTAATCCCCTCTGATGCTGTTTTGATTGATTTGTGTTTTTAGGTCTAACTAGTAATGCACAGAACCTTCATGGCTTGACTCACCATTTTTCGTCACCATCATCAACTTTCAGGTCGATGTTCTCACCTTTCTGCACAATATGCATTTCCAAGTTTAGTGATGATAGGATGCGAAATAGTGTCTGGACTCTCGTGGTCTCTGGATTAATCTCAAATTTAGAAATAGTGTCTTGTTTTAGACCCACGGGGTCGGCAACCTTAGTCTGTGACAGATTCTTGTTTTTTCTTTCGTCACGCAGATGTATTGCCAACTGCTTTGATGATGTTATCAACATAATAATTCCTTACTTACCCTCGATAAAGGGTAAGGTTAGTTTTACCTGCATTCAAGAGTAAGTGAACCTTATCCTCGACATGGTTTAAAGATGCCTTATTCCAATGTGTTGGAATAAGAAAACAGCCCCTTAGGGCTGTTGGCTCTAGTTTGTGTTTTTCTTCACTTCCGTTAAGTATGCGATTAGCTTTTGAGCATCTTTGCCTACTTTTTTTGATGTTTGCTTGTAATTGAAAGGTGTTAACGTTTGAACGTATGGTGCAAATCTTTTTAAGCTTGATGTATCAGAGATTGATGCAATGCTTTTTCTTTTCGCTTTTATAGCTTGTAAGTTAGTACCGTCGTTAAGACTGAACACATAGTCATTGAACATAACAGCAGGGAACTTCGCTGCATTTAGCCTCAAACTCATTCTGTATAGCGCTTGATGAAGCTCCTGCGCTTCTTCAGCATTAATCTCATCTTCACTTTCTAACTCGTCAAACATCTCTACAGCCTCATGCAGTTTCGCAGCTATTGCACAAAGAGAGTGTTTCTCTTCATTGATAACAATACTTTGCTTTTCATGTAGCTCTTTTTTTCTGTACTTCTTGTATAGCGTATTTGCGGGTTTGAAGTGAGACATGATCTCTTCGAAATTGTGGTCAGTGATTTCGTACTTTCCAGACTTTGCTTCTTCAGTACCATACTTTGTAATTAAGTCTTTTATTGATCTTGGGCATTCAGGGGCTGTAATTGGTAGCTTTATTAATGTTACATGCGTTGCATTGCCGTTTGGGTTTAGTAATTCAGGGTCTCGGACAATGATGTAAAGCATCTTGCCGCTTTTGTTTTTTTGAAATCGCGGTAGGGGAGATCTCTTTTGTCTTGGTATTACTTTAACGTTATCAGTTAAATTATCGTTTATTTTTTTAAAAATGTTCATGTTGTTATCTTTGTTATTATTATAATCAAATTATAACATTATATTTAAACCTTTAGTGTTTTTTAATGATTGTTTTTATTTTTAAGTTGAAGTCTCTGATTGAACAATGAAAGTCTAAATAAGAAAGTTATGTATAAATAATTCTTTTCATTAAGTCTTGATGAACTTTAATGAATATGGTTCGGTTTATTGTTTAAGTTGTTGTTTATTAATCTAATTTTTCTTTTTTGAATGAGATTGAAGAATTAGATTATCTTTTCATTAGCTTGGGATGAATTGTGATGAACTTGCTTGCCAGTACAGCTCCCTATCACTCTGGCTGGGAGCTGCGTTCTTTTGGACTATAGGTTCAGATTATTCATTCTCTCTTTAAACGCTTTTTTCATGTTTTTCTCATGCGTCAAAAGCATATTTACATGATCGTTGTTGTGAATCTCGACATCTAATCTATCTTGCAGTGCTTCAATGTCATCATCAGTTTTCACTGGAGTAACTCGCAAATCCCACTTTTGCTTTTTACTTATTTCAAAAAGCATAATCACAAGTAATTCCAAGAATTTAGTGAGCTTACCTGAGCCTTTGTGTATACCGATTTCCGCTTCGTAGATTGCGTGCAAAACGGGGCGCATGCGCTTATTCTTGGTTTTCTTTTCATGATATAGCCAGAAATCTAGCGCCTCTTGCACTTCTTTTTCGTAGCGTTTACGAGCTGAAAATATGAGTAAAGCGTGCTCTTGTTTATTCCAATCCTTTATGGTTTGCTTCACTTTCTCTGCTTTATGCTCTGCTTCTTTTCTTCTTGCAGTGAAAAATTCGTAGTCAGTATCTAGCTGCACTCTCATGTATTCTGTCATTGCTGCGTTGTAGCTAGAAATCAAGTTAGAGCTTTCGTCTAGTACCCCTCTTTTTACTAAGCCACCAATAGTGTACTTGTTTCCTGAGCGAAGCTTGCCCGCTGGAATTGAGTAGTCTTTGAAGTGATAGATGAGACCGCTGAACTTACCGTTTTTTTCATCTTCTTTAAGTGTGATTTCTATGCCTTGGCACATTAAGTAAGACTTAAAGAGCGGTAGAGAGCGACTGATGTGTTTCTCGATATTTCTCTTATCTGAATGATTTGATGGCAGTTTTTCAAAAGCTAAAACGCGCTTTTCCATATTGCAAATTGCATTGTCTACGAGTCGTCTCATCATCATTTTAATTTTTTGGGGAGTGTGCATCTCGCTGACTAGAGTGTTGTTGTTTGCAATTGCATCTCGTGAACTTTCTAGCTCTTTTAGACCGAACTCTTTCTCAAGCTCTCGCATCTTTTCTTGCGCTTTTTCGATAGAAAACCAATTTGATATTACTTTGTTTGTTGCGAGATCTTGCGTGCTTACTGTTATGTGTACGTGACTGTTTTCAGTGTCTGCGTGACGAAAAGCGATGTAGCGTGCGTTGTCGTAGCCGAGGTGTGACATTGTTTCTCGCACTACTTTTCTCCACTCCTTATCGGTTAGGTGTTCGTTTTCACCGATGGAGATCACGAAGTGGCGGAATGGATATTTGACTGTTGGATTGTGCTTGTAGCTGCTTTGTAGCTCTGTGATTGCATCGTGCCAGTCTATACTTGTTGCTTCATCGCCTAGCTCGGCTTCAATGGAGTCAATTTCATTAGCGCATATGAAAAAGGAGTGACCTTCGCTTGCAGGTGCGTCTTTTGTTTTACCTGCGCCGTATTTTACTAGGTTTTTTGCGTCATTTTGTTTAGCGCCATACTCGACAAGGTGCTCTGCGTCTTTAGCTGTTTGCTTGCTTCTAGTGCATTCAAGTTCTGTGATAATCATGTTTTAAGTTCTCGTTATTATTATTGTTATAGAGACCCCTCTCTCTTGGGGAGAGGGTATATAAGGTTATTGGTTTTCTTCTTCTTCTAGCTTTTCTTTCAAAAGAATTTCAAGCTGACGAGCGGATAGGTACTTTTTGGCAAGTATCTTTGCGGTTACTGAAGAGTGAGAATCAACAGCTAATTTACGTGTGCTGTCTACTTGTTTCTTTAAAGCTTTAAGCTGTGCGGCTAGTTTGTTATTAGACTTCTTATCGTCAAGATTTTCTGCGATGTCACATATTGCTTTAGATAGCTTTGATGTTTCTTCGAAGTAGTGCTCGAACTCTCTGTCTTGTCGGGGTTTTATATCCAAAGCTTGTATAGCAGCATCTCTTACAAATGCAGCTATTGATGAGTAGTTTAGAAACTTAGCTGCTTGCTTAACTTTGTCGTGCTGTGATTCAGTGAAGTTTGTCTTAACTTGCTTGTTGAAAAGATCTTCTGTTGCTTTGCGTTCTTTCTTCATTGCGCTTTTTACAGTTGCAATTACGTCAAGAAAGTATTCGAGATGTTCTTTTTTACAGTCAGAAGTGTTGTGTGAAGCGTAGATGGCGTATGCAATCACTTTTACTGTATTATCAAACTGCTTTTGACCAACAAAGTGCTTGCACTCGTCATGAGAAGGCATGAGAGCGGGAATCAATATCTTAAGTGTATTTAAGTCGTGACTGGTTTTTTTGATTAGTTCGTTTAGTTGTTGCTTGTTGTTTCTCGTTAGCTTTTGAGTTAAAGCTACTATTATGTCTCTTTCATTATTATTCATTTTATTATGACTCTTATTATTTTATTAGGGAGTCACAGCGAGTATCTTTGTTTTTTAGCGATAACTGCGAAGCATGTTAGCGCAACGTCACCCTTGGGGTGAGGCTCAAGTTGCGGAAATCTTCTATTTGGGACAAATAGGGGATTGTAGTATCCGCTTGTTACTTATTTATAACTTTATTCTTGTTATATTTTTATTATAACTATTGTTATGGTTTTTCGCTATAGTTATATAGCGTTTATACATAAGATAAATTTAAAGTAAACCTAAAGACTATAGCAAATGCGTTCTGAGACAGTGAAAATGTCGCTCAGAGCACTGTATTTTGCTTCGTGCATCGATTTTTTTGCTTTGTGATTTTACGTGCATCGATATTTTTTACTTAAATATGCAATGTAAATGCGTGTCTATTGATTATTTAAAGAGAGTAACTAATGCTATGTGAAGCTATTCTTACCGAGTAAATAAGACAGTGATAACTTGTTTCTTTTTTCTAAATGAAACGATGAAGTGTTATTTAAACTCTTAAAATAGAGTAAATCTGTTGTGTGTTGTTTTTTAAATTAGTTGGTTGATTAACAGTGATTACTTTCAAGTGAGTGCTTTATTTATTGTTTGATTTGCTTTAAATTATACATAATGAATATTAAAAGTAGACACCAAAACAATGAGTACAGAGCTAACAAACGAGCAATTGCAAGCACTTCTACAGTCACCAGACCTAGCTGAAAAGCTGGCTTCTTTGGGGGGCGATGCTGTTCAAGTATTCACTAAAGCAGCGACAGACGCTGTGCAAGTGCAGAAAGAGAAGCAGGAAGCTGAACGTAAGCAAAAGATTGAAGACTTGATTGATAGCATTGAGTGCGATTTAGAAGAAAAGTCTATCTCTAAAGAAGAGTTCGCATTGGCTATTGCTGCTCGCTTCAAGGTTGCTGTTGCAACTCGCACTAGAAGCTCAAAGACTAGCAATAACAAAGAGAGAAAGAACGCACCGACACGTCCTCAGTACCGCATTGTTTTGGAAGGCGAAGAGCATGTCTGGTCTGGCAAAGGACGCTCTCCTGAAGCTTTCAAGGCTGCGAAAGAGAGCGGTGAGCTAGATAGCTACAGAATGAGCGAAGAAGAAGTTAAAGCGTACATGCTCGCTCATCCTGAGAAGTATGATTTATAATTACTTTACAAAAAAGCCAGCTCGACGAGCTGGCTTTTAAATGTCTTACATGTACATCTCAAGAATCGGCTTAAACGTCTCTTCTCGCTTCTCCAAGATCTTCTGTACTGTCTCTTTCTCATCTTTATCAAAAATCTTACTTGCTAAGTAAAACTCTAGCTCGGATTTGATGAATACAACAGTGTTACCACCCATACGAATTTGCGGGGGAAATTCACCTTTTTTTATCTTATCGTAAATCGCAGTTTTCTTTAGTGTAACAAGTTCAATTACTTCTTTTAGCGACATAAATTGTAGTTCGTTCATTCTTTATTAAGCCTTTAAACAAACAAAAGCATTCTTTAAATAATTAGTAAGTGAATCAGTTGTACTGAGTGCTGATACGCCGTCTGCACTTCTAGTTCCTAGAGATTCTTTGTTGTTATATTATTTTAAGTTGTTTGCTTATTATTTGTTTGCAACTTTTATGAAGTGGTTACTACACTTACAATGCTTTTGGTTAAAACAAGATACGATCAAGGTAAGATGTTGTAAAGTGTTTATTTTGTTTTTATTTATGTATAATTAAAAGAGTGCTTTATTCTATTTAAAGAATAACCCTCTTGGATAAAGAGGGTCTCTAAAGGTTATTTAAAGCGAGCTGCGATTGAGTGATAGTGAGCAGTTTTCTCAACGATGTAGTCGCCCCAGAACGTAAGCATATCCCTGCGCTTTTTAAGGTACTTAGCGTTGTTGTACTTATCCATAATTGTCGTACCCACGAGATGCGCTAAGCATGCCTCGATCACTTCAGAATTGAATGATACGTCTTCATCTGTGTAATCATCTGCTGCATTTAAAAAAGTACTTCCGAGCGATCTAAAGCCGTGAGACACAAGCTCTCCGCTGAAGCCTGCACGCTTAATTGCCATATTTACGCTTTGTGTGCCGATGTGCGGTGTTTTTGAGCGTGAATCCGCAGGAAATACATACTCAAGCTCCCCGCTGATAGGGCGCATATAATCGAGAATGCCTTGCATATACTTGGTGAGAGGAATGTAGTGATCTCGCGCTCTCTTCATTCGATAGTGTGGAATGATGATGCAATTCTTTTTCTCGTCAATCTCATCCCATCTCAACATTGCTGTTTCAGCAGCACGACCTAACGAATGGAGTTGCATTTCCATTGCTGCTCGTGTCGTATTTGTCATATTGCGCTCGCTCATTGCAATCATGAACTTGTCGATTTGCTCGGGTTCTATTGTCGGTTGCTGCCTTTCTGCTTTCTTAACGTAAGTTCGACTTAAGCGTGCAAGAGAGTGAGTTTCGATGACATCTAAGTCAACAGCATGATCCATAATTTTCACAATGTTTTGGCATATTTTGCTCATATCCATGCCAGTCGCTTCGCTACGCTTTAGCTTTTCTTTAACAAGGATAGTCTTTAACTGAGTCAGTGGAATATCGCCAATTGCAGGTAAAATATGATTTTCAATGCGTCCAAGTATGTCTTTCTTGTAACGCATTTTGTCTAAGAGAGAGTTTATCTCAGCCTCGGATGCTTTTTTCTCGCCGCGCTTTTTGGCTCGCTCATTAGCTCCATCAATTTTTGCTTGGACTTTTTTCTCGTGTGCTGGCTCTACAATATCGTCAATCCATAGTTGAGCCGCATCTTTAAAAAGAACCTTGCTGGTATCTAATGCGTTAATACCACCTGTTTGCTCATACTCTTTTGGATCTACGTTTTTTTCAAGTAACTCGTGATAGCTGGTCGCTTTTTTACGAGCATCTGCGAGTGAAATAGCTGGGTATTCTCCGACAGTTAGTTTGATGCGTTTGTTGGTGATCGGGTGATGATAGTTGAATTGCCATGATTTTTTTACACCCTTTTTTCCTGCTCGCAAGCGCATATAGAGATTACCACCGTCGCTGATGAGTCGTTCCTTCTTGCCTTCTGAAAGAGATGCTTTTTTATAAGTCGTGTCAAAGTTTCTGCTAGCCATCATTTAGCTCCCTTTTACTGCACCCCAAAATAGTCGGGGACGCTAACTGCTCCCCGATAATATAGGGCGGCTTTTTGGGGAACTCAAGGGGGAACAAAACTTGGCGGATTGCACCGATTTCTACCGAGTGCTTCCGAACGATTGGAATTTCTAAAAGTGTGATAAGCGCCCGTTCCACAAGGCTTCAGGCGAAAAAAAAAAGCGCTCTTCCGAGCGCTTTCGTTTTGATGTTTGGTGGAGCTGGCGGGAGTTGAACCCGCGTCCGAAAACCTTTCATCATTGGTACTACATGCTTAGTCGATCTTTAAATTCACCACCCACCTGCGAACCGACACGCTAGTAAATGACTATCCTGAATTATAATTCGCCGTTCATCTCTCAGGCGGGAGAATCCGGGCTAGCGCGTTTGGGTTTGATCCCTCGTTGGTCCCCGTCTTACGTGCGGAAGCTAGGGCGAGAGAGCTCTGAGCAGGTTATTAAGCTGCTAGTGCGTAGTTTTCGTCGTTTGCGACTATTTTTTTGCGGTTTGTTAACGAGGCCTACCGCACCTCGGCATGCACCTCAGACTTCTGAATTCCCGTCGAATCCTAAATCAGCCCCAGAGGTAATATCGGCATAGTAACAGAAAAGCCTAGGCTGTCCAGTACTATGCGTCTAAGTGGTCAAGTTTAACGCAGTGAACTCTTCATTACGCGCGCTTTTTCACGAGCCCAATCTTTTTCTTTCAGATCGGTACGTTTGTCGTGAAGCTTTTTACCTTTCGCAACACCGATTTTGATCTTCACCCAAGAGCGAGACCAATATAGTGACAACGCGGCTAGCGTCATACCTTCACGGTTGATGCGACCAAGAAGGTTGTCGAGTTCACGACGACTCATTAGTAGTTTGCGCACACGCGTAGGGTTTGCGACAACGTGAGTAGAAGCTTGGTTAAGAGGAGTGATCGTCATCCCGCTGACAAAAGCTTCACCGTCACGCATGAAAACGTAGCTTTCAGCGATATTGGCTTTGCCTTGGCGAAGTGCTTTCACTTCCCAGCCTTGTAGCTCCATGCCGGCTTCAATTTCATCGTCAATGAAGTATTCGTGGCGAGCTTTTTTATTAAGCGCGATAGTGTTGCTACCCGCTTTTTGCTTTGATTTTTTCTTTACCATAATGGCCTCATTATACGGGTTGGATATACGTTAGGAAATCCTTTTATTTGCGCTATCGTCGAATAAAAGTAAAATTGGCACAAGTCTTAAACTTGTACGCGTATCGATAGGAGTGTGTATGAAGCAAATCAGCCGTTCTGCTTTGGTGTCTTTTAGTGCAGAGCAGATGTTCGATCTGGTCAATGATGTTTCGAAGTATCCTGAGTTTCTACCTGGTTGTTCAGGTTCACGAATCATTGAGTCTTCGGGCGAGGGTATGGTGGCTTCTGTCGATGTAGCAAAAGCAGGTATCAGCAAGACATTCACCACGTCTAACGAGCTTATTCCAGGCCAGGCTATCATTATGAACTTGGTTGATGGACCATTTAAGACATTGCGTGGTGGCTGGATCTTTACCGCACTTGACGAGCAAGCGTGTAAAGTGGAGCTCAAGCTTGAGTTTGAATTCTCAAGCAGAATGATCGAAATGGCTTTCGGCAAGATTTTCAACGAGCTCACCAGTAACATGGTGAATGCTTTTACCAATCGAGCGAAACAGGTGTACGAGTGCTATGAGTATTGAGTCGGACATGATTCACGTTGAGGTGGTGTATGCCTTACCTCAAGAGCAGCGAGTGTTTAACTTGGTGGTGAATAACCATGCCACTGTTGAAGAGATTATTCGTCAGTCTGGTGTGCTTGAATTGTACCCTGAGATTGATTTGAAGAAGAACAAAGTGGGGGTTTATAGCCGCAACGTTCGACTAGATGCAACGGTTCGAGACAAAGACCGAATCGAAATTTACCGTCCATTATTGGCGGATCCAAAAGAGATTCGTCGTAAACGAGCTGAGCAAGCAAAAGTGGCTGGCAACGCAGATCCTGTGACGGGTGGTAAGCCAAACGCCTTGAGAAAATCAGCGGAATAATGCTTGAAGATATAAAATAAAACCTCCCAACTGGGAGGTTTTGTTGTTTTTGGCGTTTATCTTGGTGAGTCTATCGAACTCGGGGTTTCTGTTCTGGTGTAGATAACTCCTTCCGCTAGGTCGTTGGCGTAGCTTAAAGGCTGGTAAATGATGCTGTTTGGGTGTTTTAACTCGGCAATATCTTCCATTTTAATAAAGGCATTTTCGACGCCATTTTGTGCCAAGAGTTTCTCCACACTTCCCATTTCATGAGTTGAAAAATGAGGAATTGCCCGTAGCTCTGGAGCGGATTCCATTGGAGTGATGTATCCATCTTCGAAGGTATGAATCAAGCTGTACACTTCATTCGGGTCTACTTGTTGGCGCAGATGCCAGAACGCACCAGTGCTGTCATGCCATGCTCCGACATAGTTGCTTATGTGAACGTTGTGGCCCCAAGCGAGAATGCTCTTACCTGGTAACCACTCTTTTTGTAGCCATCGTAAGTTGTCGGCTTGCATGACTTCATCTGGGTTGTAGGTATCAAACCAACGGCTTTGCACATGCGCTTGCATGCTTTTGACTATCTGCAACCAGAAGGTGGCGTATTCGCGAAAATCTTGCCTTTGCTCCAATGAAGGTAGTAGTTGTTCGGCTTTCATTTGAGACATCACAGAGTTAAGAGACGCAAGTTGATTGATAAATGCTTGCTTCGCGCTGTGGTCTGGCTCGGCAAAATACCAAGGACACATCATTGCCTCGCCGTTGGTGATAAAGCTTGCCCAATCTAGGTTGATCAGTTGGTGCTTCTCTGCGAATGTTTGCATTTCTGGCAGCATGGTACTGCAAGCGGGGTCACTGCTGTGCCTGCCATCAAATGCGACATAATACAAAGGCTTGTCAGTAAACGCTTGTTGCTCAACGTACTCGTATAACGGATAGATTTCTGGAGTTTCTGAGTAGAGGAACATGAAAGAGTAGAGCATGGCGTCTCGTACATCGGTGATTTCTCCATCCATCAAGCGTTGCCACAAGCGAAGTCCGTCATACAGTCCGCTCTCCATTGCAAGAACGTCTACTTCACCAGATTGATGCAAGTATTTGGTAATACGAGATTTTAATTTGTAGCCCTGTGCTCCACCGTGAGTTGCTTCTCCAAGACCAATAAATGATTTACCAGCTACAGCTTGCCTGATGGGCTCAAGGTCTGAGTCATCCGCATGATCAAACTCTAAACTGTTAATATGGGACGTGATAGCGATTTGTTCTTTCGAATCGTCATCATCACAGCCAAGCAAAAGGAGTGAAGAGATGGCGAGTAGACCATACGACATTGCTTTCATTTTCGTGTTCCTTGCATGAACCATTACTCCACTAAGATTAAGTGTGAGTGGTTGCATAAAGAATGCTCAGTAAGAGGATTTGCGAGTCCATTCAAACAAAGCGATGAAGGGAGAGTAAGAGGGAAAATAAAGCTGTGAATTAGGGAGTTAGAGCGAGTGACAAGTAATAAAAAAGCCTCCGTGCGGAGGCTTTAGGAATACTGCGAAAATAAAGGTTGTTTACTGAATCTTCTCGTAAAACGCATCGCTTTTCGGGTAGTCGCCAGTGATGTCTGCCAGTGTGCCTTGGTCGTTAAAGTTAACGATAAGATCTTTTTGCACTGATTCACCGTGACCTGGAGTGTGGTGGTAAATGTAGTACCACGTATTTGGGTAGCCATTTTCAACCAACATAGGTGAACCAAGAACGTAGCGAACCTGTGCTTTAGTCATCCCAAACTTTAATTTATCAACCGCACTTTGTTCTACATAGTTGCCTTGGTTGATATCAATACGATAAACCAGTTTTTCCAATACCGAACATCCTGTCAGCAATGTCATTGCTAATGGTACGGCAACTAACCACTTCTTTAATTGCATAATAATTTCTTAGTAACCTTTAAAATACTGCGCTGATAATAAACAAGCTCGACGCAGATGTAAAAAGCTATGCGTCGTATGGTAGGAAATCTGACAACGAATTTTGAGTTGAGTTGCATTTATTCGTCGATATTGCACGCTAAATGACGGAACATGACTCACAAATTCGCTTAAACCGAGAGCTGAACAGTTTGTCACGCACAATAATGGCATTTTTGTCAGGCCAATAAAGGAGAAAGTTCAGCGATTATTTGACTTGTGAAAACTCAAGTAGAGTATCGCCGGAAAAGCGATAGTACTCTTTCTCGGTGACTCGCTCAGCGCCAATCGATTGGTAAAACCGACCTGCGATAGGATTTGTACTTTCTGATGTCCAATCTAATCGATGGCAACTATGATTGACGGCAAGAGACGCGAGATATTTCATCAACTTTAGTCCTACGCCTTTTCCTCGCGCAGAAGAGGACACAAACAGGTCTTTCAAATACATTTGACCAGAGAGTTTTGGTGCAGGATACATCACGGTATAGGTCGCAAACCCCATTATGGTGTCGTCATTGTATGCAGCAATAACTTTGACGACAGAGTACTCTGAAAAGACTTTGTACTTGAGATAATGAGTTAGCTCTTTCTCGGTGGCAGCTTGCTCTTTGAAATAGTATTGCTCCAACTCAACAAAAATAGGGACAAGATCTAAGCAGTTGGTTTTGTTGATTGCTCTGATATCCATTTCTCATCCCTTGCCGATCTGTTAAGCCGCGATAAGCAGTTCTTTTGCGTTTGCCAATGTAGAGTCAGTGATTTGGCTGCCACCAAGTAAGCGAGCGAGTTCTGCCACACGTTGCTCTTCATCTAGTGAGCGCATTTGTGTTTCAGTTTGGCCGCTTTTGGTGTGTTTTGCGACAAACATCTGCTGGTGACCGCAGCCAGCAACTTGCGGCAAGTGGGTGACACACATGACTTGTGTCGATTCACCTAGTTTGCGCAGCATCTTGCCAACTACGGCGGCGGTTGGGCCGCTGATACCTACGTCCACTTCATCGAAGATTAAGCTTGGAGTGTCGACTTTCTGCGCTGTGATCACTTGAATAGCTAATGAGATACGCGATAGCTCACCCCCCGATGCCACTTTAGCGATTGGTTGTAATGGTTGGCCTGGGTTGGTTGAAACCAAAAAGCATACGCTGTCCATGCCTAGTGGAGATGGATGCGCGTTTTCGTTGTTCACTTCGATACTGAACACAGCCTTTTCCATGCTTAATTCGTGCATGCTTTGGGTGATCAGCTTGTTCAATTCTTTAGCATAGCGGCTGCGTGATTTGTGCAGTTTTTCTGCTTGGGTTAAGAAGCTTTGGTATTTCTGCTCCACTTCTTGTGCTAACTCATCTAAGCGTTCATCCGAGCAATCTAGTGCTTCGATTTGTGCCAGCAGATCTTGGTGGTGCTGGTATAGCTCATCAGGCATCACATGGTGTTTGCGAGCCATCGACATCACTTTAGAAAAGCGTTCTTCGACATAAGCCATGCGACCCGGATCGACGTCAATGCCATCAAGGTAGCTGCGAAGTTCGTTTTTGGTTTCTTCTAGCTGGATCATTGCTTCTGACAGCATGTTTGGTAGTTCAGCTAATTTCTCATCTAATTCCGCTAATTGGATTAGGGAGTGATTGGCCGATTGCAAAATACCAAGCGCATTGACTTCTTCACCTTCGTAAATAAGTTCGATGGCTTGCTGACAGGTAGCGGCAAGTTCACCGCTGTTGGACAGTCGTTTGTGCTCTTGCTCGAGCTCTGCGAATTCTTCTTCACCTAGCGATAACTCATTCAGTTCTTTGATTTGGTATTCAAGCAACTGTTTTTGTGCCTGGTTTTGCTGGCTGTTCTCTTTTAGCTGCTTAAGGTTATTGTCTGCCTGACGCCAATGCTGGTAAGCACTGCGTGTGCTTTTTAATAGGTTTAAATGTCCTGCATATTGGTCAAGCATGGCCATTTGATGCTCGCTTTTCATCAATTGATGATGTGCGTGCTGTCCATGGATGTTGATCAACAACTGCCCAAGAGATTTGAGTTGTGAAAGTGGGACTGGGCTGCCGTTGATGAAGGCTCTAGAGCGGCCTTCTTTGGTGATGATGCGACGCAAGATACATTCGCTGCCATCCAGCAGGTCGTTATCTTCTAGCCAACGCGTTGCGTGTAGATTGTTGTCCAGTAAAAAGGCAGCGCTGACTTCTGTTTTTTCTTCGCCTTGTCGCACCATGCCTGCATCGGCACGCCCGCCTAAACAAAGACCTAAAGCATCAATTGCAATGGATTTACCTGCACCTGTTTCACCAGTGATGGTGGTCATGCCCTTTGAAAGCTCGAGCTGTAAAGACTTAACAATCGCAAAATTATTAACACTTAGATGAGCCAGCATTTTTATTTACCTGTATAACTGAACAATACTGTATAAGAAAACAGTATATACTGTTTCTTTATACAGTAAAGATGGGTGCGGTATTTTTTATGAAAGAAGCGCTTTTTTGTGATGGAGAAAGGAAAAATAGGTCGCGTAAAATAAAACGATTTATTTAAATTGAATAAGTTACGGTCGATTTGGATTAATTGTGAGCGGTTCAAAAACGGCTACGGTATTAGTTGTTGCGTTTAGGCGAGCGACATTCAGAGGTGCCTACATCAGGAAGGAGAATTATCGACAAAGTCACCCGGTGTGATAAGGCGGAGCATCAGGAATTGCATGGATAATTTGGTTAGTGACTCGAAAAGTGATGGGATAGAACTGATAGTTGAGCGCTTATTTCTGCTTTTTCAAAAAAGGTTGATGCTTTCACATCAACCTTTGTTTATTAAAACAGTTTGCTTGACCAACCAAGTTTGTTTCTTAGTACGTGGTAGTAGCTGTAGTCTTTTGGATGAATTAGCTTAAGCACGTTTGGGCTTTGATAGATATGTATTTCATCACCCGGAGACACTGGTAGGGAGACTTGTCCGTCACAGCTCACTTCTTGTGTTCCGCGGTTTTCTGGTGACACGATCAGCTTAATACGGCGCTTACCATCCACCACTAGTGGTCGGCTTGAAAGGGTATGTGGAAACATTGGCACCAAAGATATCGCGTTTAAGCTTGGTGACAGAATTGGACCACCACCAGAAAGCGAGTAGGCAGTCGAACCTGTTGGGGTCGATACGATCAAGCCGTCAGCACGTAGGGAAAACGCAAAGCTGTCATCTATGTAGACTTCAAATTCAATCATGTGTGCTACTTGCCCTGGGTGAAGCACTGCTTCGTTCAAGGCCGCGTTGTGGCTTTTGATTTGTCCGTGGCGGTGAATCTCTGCTTCTAACAAAAAGCGCTCTTCTTCAATGTACTCGCCTTTCAGTACAGCCTTCAATGCTTCTTTGAAGTCGTCCGGATTTAAGTCCGTTAAGAAGCCTAAGTTACCACGGTTTACACCGATGACGGCCACGTCAAAGCGCGACAAAATACGCGCAGCGCCCAACATGTTACCATCACCGCCAACAACGATAGCGAGATCGGCGTTTTTACCCAGTTCAACGAGGCTAGCAAATTGGCTTTGCGGGATTTCGTCTAAAATTGCAGCAAGGCGATCATCGATAAACACTTGGTAACCTTCGGATGTCAGCCATTCGTACAACTCTCTATGAGTTTGTATTGCCTGCTGATCTCGTGGTTTTCCGATAATCGCGATCACGTTACATGGGTTTTTCATAGCATTTCCGCATTAAAGAGGCTTGAATCAGGAATCTTCATCCCCATAATAATGGCAAGTTACCTAAATATGCGAATTTTTATGTGGTTAAAGCCCACAAAACGTGAGTGGCTTTAAGGACATTAAGTTGAATTCTGGAGATATCATGAGCAACGAAGAAAACAAAGTTACAGAAGAAGAGCTTGATCAAATCATCGAAGAAGCGGAGAAAGTAGAAGCGGCAGCACAAGAAGCTGAAGCAGAACTTGAAGACATTGGTGATGAGAAAGACGCTAAGATTGCTCAACTAGAAGCAGCACTACTGTCTAGCGAAACAAAAGTGAAAGACCAGCAAGATGCGGTTCTTCGCGCTAAAGCTGAAGTAGAAAACATGCGTCGTCGTACTGAGCAAGAAATCGATAAAGCTCGTAAGTACGCTCTGAACAAATTCGCTGAAGAACTACTTCCAGTTATCGATAACCTAGAGCGTGCAATCCAAGCTGCAGATGCAGAGCACGAAGTGGTTAAGCCAATTCTTGAAGGTGTTGAGTTAACACACAAGACATTTGTAGACGCAGTATCGAAATTTGGTTTGAAAGAGATCAACCCAGAAGGTGAAGCATTCAACCCTGAATTCCACCAAGCGATGTCTATTCAAGAGAGCCCAGATCACGACTCGAACACAGTGATGTTTGTGATGCAAAAAGGCTACGAGCTAAACGGCCGTGTTGTACGTCCTGCAATGGTTATGGTTGCTAAGTAATCAGTTAACCCATTGATATAAATATATTAAAACGCCCGCTATTGAATAGTGGGCGTTTTTGTTTCAAACATGCCCTCAGCATATTCACTCCTCTGAATATGCGATGAATTTGAAATTTGATCCTCTTCAAAGTTTTTCTTATTGGGAAATATTTTTCTTATAGGATACATCCTTTCTTTATATTGCTTACTTATGGAATGCTGTGTCTATAAGTGGCTGTTCTGACTTGCCTTCGAGATTTAATTCTGAATATGAATGTGGTTCTAGTGATTTACTTTTAATGTTATCTATTAACATTTCTGTAAAGAAAGTCTTTATTTTGTAACTCTGGTGTGTATTATTCGCGAGGTCTGCCGTAAAAATCAGCAGATGTAACTATAAAAATATAAATAGCAAACACAACATTTCGGAGATTTATGATGGATAAATCGCTTTCTAGTAAGATTTTTATTGGTTTGTTCGCCGGCCTTGTGCTGGGTACAGCTATTCAGTACTTATTTAGCGGTATTGCGATTTTTGATACCTATATCCTAGGTACGGCAGAAGGGGCAGGCGGCATGTTCGTTTCGCTGATTAAACTTCTGGTTGTTCCTTTGGTTTATGTATCAATTGTATGTGGCATTGTTGAGCTTAAAGACATTCGTTCTTTTGGTCGCTTAGGTGGTAAAACCTTTACTCTTTACATTTTGAATACCGTCGTCGCGATTATTGCTGCTCTTACTGTTGCTATGATTGTTCAGCCTGGTGCTGGCGCAAACCTAGCGGGTACGATTTCTGACTCAGTGGCACTTAAGTCAACAGAAACGCCGGATATCTTCTCTATGGTTGTGAACATCGTTCCGAGCAACCCGGTACAGGCGTTTGCAAATGGCGACATGCTACAGATCATCTTTATGGCAATTCTGACAGGTCTTGCTATCCAAGCGCTTGATTCAAAAGGCGGCCCTGCGGTTCGTACTTTTAAGATGGCGAACGAAATCATGATGAAGCTGATTGGCCTTGTGATGAGCCTTGCGCCATACGGTGTATTCGCTCTGATGATTCAACTTGGCGCAACACTGGATGCAGGCACGCTTGCATCGGTAGCAGGTTATGTTGCTCTTGTGGTTTCAATGCTGGTGCTTTGGATCTTCGTTGTATACCCACTAGCGGTTCAAATGTTTACAGGTATCTCTGCACGTGAGTTCTCTCGTAAGACGCGTGAGCAAGTGCTGTTCTCTCTATCTACAGCAAGTTCAAATGCGACGATTCCAGTAACGATGCGCACTCTTACTGACAAGATTGGTGTGTCTAAGTCGGTAGCTGGTTTTGGTGTACCACTGGGCGCTACGATGAACATGGCAGGTGCTTCAATCTATATCGCAATCGCAGCGGTATTCTGTGCAAACGCATTTGGTCAGCCTATCGCGGTATCTGACCTAGTGACTCTAGGCTTCACGGTTCTGCTACTGTCTATCGGTGCTGGCGGTGTTCCTGGCGGTGGTGTAGTAATGGTTGGTGTTATCCTTCACCAATTGGGTCTACCACCAGAAGGTCTAGCAATTGTTGCTGCGGTTGACCGTATTAACGACATGTTCTGTACATCATCTAACGTAGTCGGCGACACTGCAGTAAACACGATTGTTGCTAAGTCTGAAGGCGAGATTGGTAGAGAAGAAATCGTGGATGCTGAGCCTGCACAAGCAAGTGCATAATTGATAATTGCTCACTCAATCGAATTCAAAGCGAGGTCTTAGGGCCTCGCTTTTTCTTTTTAGAGACGCTTCGTTTCGGGAGCGGACTTCGTCCTATGGAACGCTGCGCTCCGAGATTCGAGAATCCCGCCCCACCTTTTGCGCAACTTTTTTCAATTTTTTTTGCTCTCTCCCTTGAAAAGCTATTTGCAGCCCTTATCTATTGGGCATAAGAGAAGCAAACAACATTATTTTAGTTTGTGAGTAAGGGTTGAAACCCGATTCTACGTCCCCACATAGGGGATATAGCAAAACGAAAATAGAATTTATTCGGAGATAGCCTGATGGGTAAAATCATTGGTATTGACTTAGGTACTACTAACTCTTGTGTTGCTGTTCTAGACGGTGACAAGCCACGCGTAATTGAAAACGCAGAAGGCGAGCGTACAACCGCATCTGTTGTTGCATACACAGACGGCGAAACGCTAGTAGGCCAACCTGCTAAACGTCAAGCAGTAACAAACCCAACTAACACGCTATTTGCAATTAAGCGTCTAATTGGTCGTCGCTTTGAAGATGAAGAAGTTCAGCGTGATATCGAAATCATGCCTTACAAAATTGTTAAGGCTGACAACGGTGATGCTTGGGTAGAAGCGCAAGGCCAAAAAATGGCGGCTCCTCAAGTTTCAGCTGAAATCCTGAAGAAAATGAAGAAAACTGCTGAAGACTTCCTAGGTGAGGAAGTAACTGGCGCAGTTATCACAGTTCCTGCTTACTTTAACGATGCTCAACGTCAAGCTACAAAAGACGCTGGCCGTATCGCAGGTCTAGAAGTTAAACGTATCATCAACGAACCAACAGCGGCTGCTCTAGCATACGGTCTAGACAAGTCAGGCGGCGACCGCACTATCGCGGTATACGACCTTGGTGGTGGTACATTCGATATCTCTATCATCGAAATCGATGAAGTTGAAGGCGAGAAAACGTTCGAAGTTCTAGCAACTAACGGTGATACTCACCTTGGTGGTGAAGACTTTGATACGCGTCTAATCAACTACCTAGTAGACGAGTTCAACAAAGAGCAAGGTATCAACCTTAAGAACGACCCACTAGCGATGCAACGTGTTAAAGAAGCAGCAGAAAAAGCGAAGATCGAGCTTTCTTCTACTTCTCAAACTGACGTAAACCTACCTTACGTGACTGCAGACGCGACTGGTCCTAAGCACATGAACGTGAAAGTGACTCGTGCGAAACTAGAATCTCTAGTTGAAGACCTAGTACAACGTTCTCTTGAGCCACTAAAAGTTGCTCTAGCTGACGCTGATCTATCTGTAAACGACATCACTGACGTAATCCTAGTTGGTGGTCAGACTCGTATGCCTATGGTTCAAGCGAAAGTTGCTGAGTTCTTCGGTAAAGAAGCTCGCCGCGATGTAAACCCTGATGAAGCAGTAGCAATGGGTGCTGCAGTTCAAGGTGGTGTACTTGCGGGTGACGTTAAAGACGTACTTCTACTAGACGTTACTCCACTGTCTCTAGGTATCGAGACAATGGGTGGCGTAATGACTAAGCTAGTTGAGAAAAACACAACTATCCCAACTAAAGCGAACCAAGTTTTCTCTACAGCAGAAGACAACCAGAGCGCGGTAACTATCCACGTTCTTCAAGGTGAGCGTAAGCAAGCGTCTTTCAACAAATCTCTAGGTCAATTCAACCTAGAAGGTATCCAAGCTGCACCACGTGGTATGCCACAAATCGAAGTTACTTTCGACCTAGATGCGGATGGTATCCTACACGTTTCAGCGAAAGACAAGCAGACTGGTAAAGAGCAGAAGATCACTATCCAAGCTTCTGGCGGTCTAAGCGACGAAGACATCGAGAAAATGGTTCAAGAAGCAGAAGCTAACAAAGAAGCGGACAAAAAGTTCGAAGAGCTAGCGACTGCACGTAACCAAGCTGACCAAATGATTCACGGTACTCGTAAGCAAGTAGAAGAAGCTGGTGAAGCACTACCTGCAGAAGAGAAAGAGAAGATTGAAGCAGCTATCTCTGAGCTAGAAACTGCACGTAAAGGCGATGACAAAGAAGCGATCGACGCTAAAGTTCAAGCGCTAATGACGGCAGCTCAAAAGCTAATGGAAATCGCTCAACAACAAGCTCAAGCGCAACAAGCACAAGGTGCTGACGCTGACGCTCAACAGTCTAAAGAAGACGACGTAGTTGATGCTGAGTTCGAAGAAGTTAAAGACGACAAGAAATAATATTTCTAACTAGGCGACTTATGGTCGCCTAGAGTCGATAAGACTTTTGTGTGCGGGCGTTTGGGGTAACTCTTACGCCCGTCTGTTTGTCCAAGCTGTCTTTCTAGTTAAGTATTTTGCAATGAGTGCACTTACCTAGAACGATACAAACACCAAGCGGTAAATCATGCCGTTTGCAGTAATTAATTGGTGACGAAGAACATGTCAAAACGTGATTTTTACGAAGTATTAGGCGTAGGCCGTGATGCCTCTGAGCGCGATATCAAAAAGGCGTACAAGCGTCTAGCGATGAAATTCCACCCAGACCGTAACCAGGGTGATGAGTCTGCAGCGGACAAGTTTAAAGAAGTAAAAGAAGCGTACGAAGTTCTCACTGACCCTCAAAAGAAAGCGGCGTACGATCAATACGGCCATGCTGCTTTTGAACAAGGCGGTGGCGGCTTCGGCGGCGGCGGTTTTGGTGGCGGTGGTGCTGACTTCGGCGACATCTTTGGCGATGTGTTCGGTGATATCTTTGGCGGCGGTCGTCGTGGCGGTGGTCAGCAACGTGCGCAACGTGGCGCAGACCTACGTTACAACATGGAACTGTCGCTAGAAGAGGCGGTTCGTGGCGTATCAAAAGAGATCGAAGTACCTACGCTTGTTCACTGTGATACCTGTGATGGTAGCGGCGCGAAGAAAGGCTCGTCAGCTGAAACGTGTGGTACCTGTCATGGTCACGGTCAAGTTCAGATGCGTCAAGGCTTCTTTGCTGTACAGCAGACCTGTCCTACCTGTCACGGTAAAGGCAAGATCATCAAAGACCCATGTAACGAATGTCATGGTCAAGGCCGTAAGCAGAAAACTAAGACACTTAACGTTAAGATCCCAGCTGGTGTTGATACTGGCGATCGCATTCGTCTGTCTGGCGAAGGTGAAGCAGGAGAAATGGGCGCACCAGCAGGTGACCTGTACGTACAAGTTCACGTGAGAGAGCATCACATCTTTGAACGTGAAGGTAACAATCTGTACTGTGAAGTGCCTGTAAGCTTTGCGATGGCTGCACTTGGTGGTGAAGTTGAGGTTCCGACGCTAGATGGTCGTGTGAACCTTAAAGTACCGACAGAAACGCAAACTGGCCGTATGTTCCGCATGCGTGGTAAAGGTGTGAAAGGTGTTCGTGGCGGCGGTGTGGGTGACCTAATCGTTAAGCTAGTGGTTGAGACACCTGTTAATCTAAGCTCTCGTCAAAAGGAACTACTTAAAGAGTTTGATGAGTCTTGTGGTGGCGATGCTGCGACTAAGCACAAACCAAAATCTGAAGGTTTCTTCAACGGTGTGAAGAAGTTCTTTGATGACCTAACCAGCTAATTGCGCGGTTAACTGAATCCAATAAAAAGCCTGCAACGATGCAGGCTTTTTTTGCATTTAGCGATTGATAGCTTGATGGATTCAAGCAAATGCGCTTTAGTTCCAACAATCGCTTGGCGATTCAATATTGGTTGAAGTGAGTGTTATTTTTTTGTCTTGGCCAGTGAAGCAACTGTCGTTGTCTTGTCCTAAATCAGACTTGGCTGTCGCTTCAATTTTATACGCTAAAGTCGCTGAACTGACGATATTAAATGAAAAGCGGTCTGAGTCTGAATCGCAGATCGTACAATGCCCACCAGATACTAATCCACTCCAGTCATAGCCCCCGTCATAAGACGTTTCGAGTTCTAATTGAAGACGAGCAATATCACTGATCGCAACAGTGCGATGGGCAGTGATACTGTGGTTGCTATAAGACGGATAGGCGATAGCGGCAATGATACCGACGATCACAACGGCTATCAGTAATTCGATCAATGTCATCCCTCTAAATCGTTTGTTGTATCCGTTACAACCAGAAATTCGAATCATGACGAGTAGTTCCCTTTTCACTTTTCCGCCTATTTTTCTTAGGTGATAGCATCAGCGCAAGATGAATTACGGCCCTTTTGCCGTTTGCATAGGAATTTGGGAAATGCCTCGCGGGTTTACGTTGTTGGAGCTTCTGATCACCATCGCTGTAATGAGTGTTTTACTGGCGGCGGCAGCACCATCTTTCCAAAATGTTTTTGAAACCAACAAAATGCAGCGTTTAGCTGATGAGCTACACGGTTTTGTTCTTCAAGGTAAGTCGGAAGCGGTTTTACGCAGAGAAAGACTCTGGGCCCACATTATTATGTCTGGGGCTTCATCAAGTGATGGTAATTGGCGAATAGAACTTACTAATAACGGAACCGAAGGAGCTGGTACGGTTTTGTTGTCATTTTCGGGAGAGGCTTACAACGGAATTGTTGTTACGCCAAGTTATTCATCGACTCAAATCAGTTTCGATGACGTTCATGGTCGCCCTTCCTCCGGTAATATCAAATTTTATCCGGTAGGAGAATCTACAAAAGCACTCAAACTCATCTCTCACACTCTTTCTGCTCGCGTTCGTGTATGTAGTGATAACAACAATACCGAGTTCTTTGGGTACTCAACCTGTTCTTAAGGGATGAATATGTTTAACCAAAAAGGTGCCAGCCTCGTTGAGTTCATGATTGCCTCTTCTTTAGGACTCATCTCTCTCGCTATTGTCGGTTCGCTTTATATCAGTGGCCAAAAGGTGGCGATGGAGCGCTCTAAAGAGCTGATGTTATTGCAAAACACAGCCAGTGTTCTGCAGATGATGAAGAGCGATATTCAGCGCGCAGGATTTGATGGTAGCGATGGAAATTCGGTCAAAATATCCGGTGCAAGTAACACACTTTATACCATTAGTGGCGCTGACTCTGGGCTTATTGCATACGTTTATAACGTTGGGGTTTCTGGAGCTACGTCTTTGTATAAAAACGTGGTGTATGAGCAACGGGATGGCACACCTGAATCGCTCTTTGTGTGTGAAAAGAAGCAAGCCACTATATGGGATATCAATGATGTGGCCAACCTCTCCGGTACAGGGACGTGTAACACACTCTTCGATAAAAAGGCGATCCACGTTAATCGGTTTGATCTTGTGAGTGAGGTTCTCGAAAACACCGACGCCAAGAGTGCCCTAATAACCGTTACCTTGGGGACTGAATTGAAAGATGCGACGAATATTCGTACGGAGCAGTCCTTTACCGTTAAACAAAGGAACTGGCAATAATGGATAAACAACAAGGTGCAGCAGCGTTACTGGTTGTCAGTGTATTACTTGTCGCTGCGTTAATGATGTCGCTTGGTAGCTACAAGTCTCTTTTTTATCAGATCAAGCGTGCCAATAACCAAATTGAAGCGCGGCAAGAGCACTGGCGTGCTGAGGGGGGATTGGAGTGTGGCTACGCGATAAATAAAGCGGATATGTCGGTCACACCAAATACGCAAGACTACTCTAGTTGTTTGCAAAGTACCGTTACTGCAACTCAATCTTTGGTCGACCCGAAATTCTACGAGCTATCTTCGAGCGTAAACAACCGAGTTGAGACCTTTAAGAGTATTGAAGTAATTGGCAGGCCCACTGGTGCTATACAGGCTCGCTCTGATTTGAAGTTAATGGGGTCCTATCTTTTTACGCCGGAATTTGTCGAGCCAGACACTTGTGTATCTGTTCGATTTATGACATCAGTAGCAATGGAGGGCGCTTTTGTTACTACACACCCTTCTGGAAAAACGTGTAGTTCATCTCATATGACGAATACTGAACGTTCAGGGTTATGCGTTTCTGGTGACTCTAACTGCGATGACTCTGGTGGCATAAACGACTATAAAGTGAAAGTCATCGGTGACAATCAAGATTACATTGGCGACGAAAAGATGTTTGAGCATGATTTTGTTCATGATCCAAACCTTGACCCTTTTGAGGCTTTTTTTGGTTCCCCTCGTTCCCAATTAGATCAAGTAAAAAATGGTTTTGTGGTCATTGATGGGAGTGTGGCAAGCAGCTCGTCAACAGTTCAATCTTGTGTTGATAGGATTATCAGTGCACTTTCTGCGAGCGACAAAGTGTGGGTGGTTGGTGATTGTGACCTAGAAACTGGTATCGGAATCAGCCTCAACGCTAGCCCTAAGCTTCTTGTTATCGAGGATGGCTTATTGTCGGTTAATGGTGCTGACTCTTTTCCCGGAACTGTCTACCAATTGTTTACTTCTACAGTTGGTGACATGACTGCAAGATGGACATCAGATGTCTCAGTAACTCCATTTATAGGAGGACTATCTTCAGACGAAATAAAGAAACTTACTTTTTTTTCCCGTGGCGCTTTCAAGCCAGTAGGTGGATATGTTTTCGACACCCCTGGTGGATTAAGTGTCTTTGGTGCTGCAGTTAACTTGGAGTTTGATTCAACATCCGTACCAAATGATCACAAGAAAATTAAATGGAAAAAGGGGTCTTGGAATGATCTCTAAACAAAAAGGCTTTAGCTTAATCGAGGTGCTGATTTCTTTTCTGCTGCTTGGTATTGGTGCGCTCGGTTTAACTAAGCTACAAATCTACATGGAACGTGAATCGGATTACGCGATTCAAAGTATCGAGGCACTGCGACTGGCCGAAAATCAACTTGAGTTGTTCCGCACTCGAGGTGCTTCTGAGGCAATGTCTACTATCACACCTGCCAGTTTCGCTGCTATTGCAACAGGATCTTCTGCTACTGGATCTTATATCGTTGAGTGGGAAGTGCCTGCAGCAACGATCTCCGGATCTCTCAAGACCATCACGATAACTTCTAGCTGGAAAGATAGGATGGGGGAAACGCAATCGATTGAGCTAAAAACAATGATTTCGCGTTACAGTGAGTTCGAAAACTAAGGTGTTTTGCATTTCTTGTACAATTGCTTTTATCGTAAATATTGACAATTTTTATGCTTGGTTGGGTGGTTAATAGGTGGTTTTGCAACTGTTAACGCGAATGGTGTGCTACTGTTTTTTTTATGTTTAATTGATATGGCTTTTTTGCAAAATATGTCTCCAAATATGGAAAAAAGCGTAGAACCTTGTGCTTTCTTAATGACTATTTAATAGAATGCTCGGTTGAAAATAGGCCGTTATAATTACTCAAATAGGCCATGGCACCAACATCATTCATATGGAGTTACCATGAGTAACCAAGCAGTAAATAAGGCACCGTCACCGAAGCCGAGCGGGATGGATCGCTTTCTGAACTTTATCGAGCGAGTAGGTAATAAAATTCCTGATCCAGCGATTTTGTTCTTCTGGGCACTAATCATTACTTGGGCTGCGTCTGCACTTTTGTCGAATGTTTCTTTCGACCTTCTAAACCCTCGAACTGGCGAAGCTCTTACTATTACTAACCTTCTAACAGGTGAAGCACTGGCAAGTTTCCTTGCTAACATGGTGACAACGTTCACTGGCTTTGCGCCACTTGGTATCGTTCTTGTAGCGATGTTGGGTGTAGGTGTTGCCGATTCTTCTGGCTTCATCACGACTGGCCTTAAGAAGATGCTGAACTTCACGCCAGCAAAACTTCTTACTCCAATGCTAATTCTTGTAGCAATCGTATCGCACACAGCGGCGGATGCGGGCTACGTTCTGGTTATTCCTCTTGGTGGTATCATCTTCCACGCAGCTGGTCGTCACCCTCTAGCGGGTATCGCAGCAGCGTTTGCAGGTGTATCAGGTGGTTTCTCTGCTAACTTTATTCCTTCAGGTATTGACCCTCTATTGGCTGGTTTCACACAAACAGCTGCACAGGTTCTAGATCCTGAGTACGTGGTTAACCCACTAGCAAACATCTTCTTTACTGGTCTATCTTCAGTAATCATTGTTGCTATCGGTTGGTACGTAACTGAGAAAATCATCGAACCACGCCTAAAGAACACACCAATCGACGAAGACGCAGAGAAA
Organism: Vibrio sp. B181a; assembly: GCF_030248375.1. Taxonomy (NCBI): domain Bacteria; kingdom Pseudomonadati; phylum Pseudomonadota; class Gammaproteobacteria; order Vibrionales; family Vibrionaceae; genus Vibrio; species Vibrio sp. B181a. Next base: position 31,781 of record NZ_JAHGAD010000071.1, read on the forward strand.
GCACCAGATCTAGGTTCTTTCACTGAGCTTGAGTCTAAAGCGTTCCGTTACGCTGGTTGGGCTATGATGGCAGGTATCGCACTTCTTGTTGTGGCACTTATCCCAGAAAGCTCTGCACTGCGTTCACCTGAGGGTGAGATCACTGCGTTCTCTGCGCCAATCATGAAGTCTATCGTTCCGTTGATCTTCATCCTGTTTATCATTCCGGGTTACGTTTACGGTCGCGTTTCAGGCACGTTCAAGACAAGTAACGACATCATCAAAGCGATGGCGGATACTATGTCTACTATGGGCGCATACATCGTAATGTCGTTCTTCTGTGCACAGTTCCTATCTGCATTCGCGCAATCAAACATCGGTACGATGCTAGCGCTTTACGGTGCGGAAGGCCTGAAAGCAATGAACCTACCTGGTGAAGCAACTATCATCGGTATGATTCTTCTAACAGCTTCTGTAAACCTTCTAATCGGTTCTGCATCAGCGAAATGGGCTCTTATCGGTCCAATCCTAGTTCCTATGCTAATGGCTGTGGGTATCTCTCCTGAGCTATCTCAAGCGGCTTACCGCGTAGGTGACTCTGTATCGAACATCATTTCACCTCTGATGGTATTCTTCCCTCTAGTCGTGGTTTACTGTCAACGTTACGTGAAGTCGACAGGTATCGGTACACTAGCATCGCTTATGATGCCATTCTCGATTGCAATGCTAATCGGCTGGTCTATCTTCCTAGTGGTTTACTGGATGCTAGGCATTCCTCTAGGTATCCAAGCGCCATACACTTACACAATGTAAGAACGCTAAAGCTATTTAGTAAATTTAGAAAGCGCTGGTCGAGAGATTGGCGCTTTTTTTATTTTCGTAAATCGAGAGCGGACTTTGTCCTACAGGACGCTGCGTTTCGAGAGTCGGGAACGCGCAGCTCTAGGACTCGAGAGGTGTGTGCTGAAAGATTAGTGAAAGAAACTCAGCTTAAACAGCGTTGACAGAATGTGCTCCTAGGAAAACAAAAATAAATAGCATCCCGCATCCCGCATCCCGCATCCCGCATCCCGCATCCCGCATCCCGCATCCCGCATCCGCTTCCACTTCCCCTCTTTGAAGGTTAAAATCTACTTTCAATTACGACCTATCCCAAATACCGGAGCCTCCTTTTGTCAGATTCTCAGTTTTCCCCTCAAGACGAACTATTTATGCGCCGTGCGATGGAGCTTGCAGAGCAAGCAGAAGCAGAAGGGGAAGTGCCGGTTGGTGCTGTTTTAGTGAAAGACGGAGAGATCATTGCGGAAGGTTGGAACCGTTCTATTTGCGCTCATGATGCGACGGCGCATGCGGAGATCCAAACTTTGCGTAAAGCGGGTGAAGCTCTAGGAAACTATCGACTGCTTGATACCACTTTGTATGTCACGCTAGAGCCTTGCCCAATGTGTGCTGGGGCATTGTTACACAGCCGAGTGAAACGCGTCGTTTACGGTGCTCCTGACTTAAAAGCAGGTGCTGCAGGAACGGTATTAAACTTGTTTGAAAGCCAAGCGGCGTACCATTACGCAACAGTTGAAAATGGGCTACTAGAAGAAGAATGCCGCTCTCAGTTGCAAGCGTTCTTTAAACGTCGCCGCAAAGAGATTAAAGCTAAGAAACAAGCGCAAAAGACGTTGGAAAATGAGCAGGAAAATAAAGATAAGTAAGTGGAAAGGAGAATGAGTTTTTTCGGCTAGAAGTATTTTTAGCAAACACCTACCCAGGAGTAGATGTTTGCTTCAAATTCTCAGTGATTCACTAGGTGAACGAAAACACGGTTACGTGCACTGACTTTCTTTTTCATACTCGTAAGCTTACGCTTACGGCGGTTAGCAGCCACTGTCTTATTCAAACGTTTTGACTGCACTCTGCGCTTTCTCATAATCAGAACCTCTTGCAGACAACGAACACACTCTCCGACACTCGCATAGCAAAGCGTCTGACATACTATCAATCGATGACATTCTGATGAGGCACGCCTACGGATGAAGGTGGCATCAGTTCGAGGAGAGGTGACTAAAAGAACTTCTCTGCTATGCAAGCCTAATATTGGTATGGCACCAATGAGCATTACAAGCTAGATAAGCCCGAAAGACTGGATTCTAGATAACTTTATCTGTTGACTCAACAAAAAAAATAGCGAGCTGAGGGCTCGCTATTTTCGAAGGTTTTATTCTGCTTTTGGCTCTGGTGTTTGCTCTGCTTCTTGGGGCACATTTTCTTCAGGTGGTGGTGTTACTTCAACTGCCCCTGAAACCTGTTCAGCCAAGGTCTCCACAGCACCAGAAACTAATAGATTAGGATCGAGTGGCGGGATGACCTGAAGATCTTCTGTATCCTCGTCGATGGCAGGCTTTTGGCTTACATGGCCAATGATCGATTGGTAGTAACGACGAATGTTTTCAACGTAGTTACGCGCTTCATCACCACGAGCATAGCCATAACGAGTTTGGCTGTAGAAGCGTTTTTGGCGTAATAGAGGTAGGCGTTCTTTCACATCTGCCCATGCATTTGGATCGCCACCTTGCGCTTTCGTTAAGCGTCTTGCATCCATCATATGGCCATAACCCACGTTATAAGAGGCCAATGCAAACCAAATCTTCTCATGCTCATTGATTGAGTCCGGTACACGAGCCACGATGCGACGTAAGTATTCCACACCACCACGAACCGACTGTTCTGGGTCAAGACGATCCGTAACCCCAACACTCTTGGCAGTGGGCAGCGTCAACATCATCATACCGCGAACGCCTGTTGGTGACTTCGCTTTTGGTTTCCAGTGAGATTCCTGATAAGCCAATGCCGCAATCAAGCGCCAGTCGAACTCTTCACTGTACTTTTGGAACAGTGGTGACCATTTCGGCAGGGTGTTATCCAAAGCGCGAATAAAGGCACGTGTGTCTACGTAGTCGAAAGCTTCAATGTGACCGATGTATTTCTCTTCGAGTGTCGCGAGTTCACCAGACTGTTTAATGTTGCCAAAGAACTCGATCAACATGGCGTACATACTTTCATCTTCAGAACGACGAGTAAACCAAGAGACAGGCTGGTCTTCGGTGAGCTCAAAAGCCAAAGCTAAATCTGGGTATAGGCGCTGCGCCAAAGACAGTTCCACCGAGTCAGTTACTGTAAAACGCAACTCACCTGTCGATACGTGTTTTAAGAGGTCGCGAGTATCGGCATCGCCAATAATTTCGAATTGCAGCTCTGGGTGTTCTTTTTGTAGCGCGGTTAATGTCGGAACAAATTGTGACTGTTCAACAATTTGCAGCGTCTCTGCTCCTGCATTGCTGCCTTCGTTTCCGGCTTTCTCATCTTTTGATTCTTGATACTTAATGAGCTGATCTACATCGCGAGGGCGAAGCTGGCCTTTTTTGTACACCACTTGCTGGCTCACATAGTAGTAAGCAGGCCCGGGACGGAAGCGTTGAACCGCTTGAGAGGTTTGGTTTAAACCGGTCGCGATAATATCAATATCGCCTTTTTTCAGAGCAGGGAATAACTCTGCTTGGCGGAAAGCGGGTCTGATTTCCAACTTCACGCCGAGTTGCTCTGCAAATTTGCGCGCCAGTTCGTAATCCAAGCCAGCAGGGCCATCAGGACCAATGTAGTAGGAGAGTTGGTTGTTTAGCGTGCCAACACGTAGGACACCACGCTCTTGGATTTGCTCGAATTCACTTTTGGGTTCCGACTCAATCTGACAGGCAGAGAGTAAAAGCACAGAGGCGAAAAGTAGGGCGCTGCGCTTGAGTCGGTTGAACTGACTTATTTGCATTAATTCGGTACGTCTCGATAATTTTCTAGTTGCCTTTATATCAAAGCGAGCTGGTGGGGCAAAGTGAATCAGACAGATAGAGTGCGACATTGTGTGATTTATCGACATTTTAGTCGGAATTCAAATTTGACGAAAAAAATGACGCAAACGGTTGCTTTTGGTGTTACATCACAAAAACAATTGCTATATAATGCGCTCGCAACGAAGAGGTGGCATCGGCATAGGTTTGAAAAACCTTCGGGAATAGCTTCGAAGAAAACAGTATAACCCACTGAATTTATTCCAATATCACCTTAATCACTTGCAATAAGAGACCTAAGCACATGAGAATTTTGCGTGGCTCCCCAGCTCTTTCTGAGTTTCGTGTTAATAAACTACTGGAACTTTGTCGTGAACAAGATCTGCCTGTCACTGGCATTTACGCTGAGTTCATGCACTTTGCGGATCTAAAGTCTGACCTTGATGCTCAAGAGTTGGAAAAACTGGAAAAATTGCTGACTTACGGTCCAACGATCGAAGAGCATGAGCCAGAAGGTCTTCTACTTCTTGTTACGCCTCGTCCGGGCACTATTTCGCCTTGGTCTTCTAAATCTACTGATATCGCCATCAACTGTGGTCTAGACAAAGTAAAACGTCTTGAGCGCGGCACTGCATACTACGTAGAGACATCGACGCCTCTTAACGATGCTCAAATTGCTGATGTAAAAGCACTTATCCATGACCGCATGATGGAGGTGACATTTACTGATTTTGATGCAGCAAATGCGTTATTCCAAGCGGCAGAACCTGCGCCTGTAGCAGACGTTGACCTATTAAATGGCGGTCGTGCTGCGCTTGAAAACGCAAACGTTACCCTAGGTCTTGCACTTGCAGATGATGAAATTGAATACCTTTACGATGCGTTCGTAAATAAGCTAGAACGCAACCCGACTGACATCGAACTAATGATGTTTGCACAAGCGAACTCAGAGCACTGTCGTCACAAGATCTTCAACGCAGACTGGACTATCGACGGCGTTAAGCAAGAGAAGTCTCTGTTCAAGATGATCAAGAACACATTCGAAACTACGCCTGAAAACGTACTGTCTGCATACAAAGATAACGCAGCGGTAATGGTAGGTTCTGATGTAGGTCGTTTCTTCCCGAACCCAGAAACTCGCCAGTACGGCTACAGCCAAGAGAAAGCGCACATCCTAATGAAGGTGGAAACGCACAACCACCCAACCGCTATCTCTCCTTGGCCGGGTGCTTCTACAGGTTCAGGCGGTGAAATCCGCGACGAAGGTGCGACTGGTATTGGTGGTAAGCCAAAAGCAGGTCTAGTTGGCTTCACTACGTCTAACCTACGTATTCCTGGTTTTGAACAGCCATGGGAAACAGATTTCGGTAAACCGGGTCGCATCGTTAACGCTCTAGACATCATGCTAGAAGGCCCACTTGGTGGCGCGGCGTTCAACAACGAATTTGGTCGTCCAAACCTACTTGGTTACTTCCGTACTTACGAAGAAAAAGTGAACTCTCACGCAGGTGAAGAGGTTCGTGGTTACCACAAGCCAATCATGATTGCTGGTGGTATGGGTAACATTCGTGACGAGCACGTTCAGAAGAAAGAGATCCCAGTAGGTGCGAGCCTAATCGTACTTGGTGGTCCTGCAATGAACATCGGTCTTGGCGGTGGTGCTGCTTCTTCAATGGCATCTGGTCAATCAGCAGAAGACCTAGACTTCGCTTCAGTACAGCGTGAAAACCCAGAAATGGAACGTCGCTGTCAGGAAGTGATCGACCGTTGTTGGCAACTTGGTGATGCTAACCCAATCGCGTTCATCCACGATGTAGGCGCGGGCGGTATCTCTAACGCACTTCCTGAGCTTGTGGACGATGGCGAGCGTGGTGGTATCTTCCAACTGCGCGATGTACCAAATGATGAACCAGGCATGAGCCCACTTGAGATCTGGTGTAACGAATCTCAAGAGCGTTACGTTATGGCAGTTGCGCCAGAGAACATGGAAGTATTCGACGCAATATGTAAGCGTGAACGTGCACCATACGCAGTAGTAGGCATCGCAACTGAAGAGCGTGAGCTTAAACTAGAAGATTCACACTTCGAGAACACGCCAATCGACATGCCAATGGACGTGCTTCTTGGTAAAACACCTAAGATGCACCGTGATGCGAAAACGCTAAAAGCGAACAACCCAGCGGTTAACCGTGACGGTATCGAGCTAAACGAAGCAGCGGACCGCGTTCTACGTCTACCAACGGTTGCAGAGAAAACATTCCTTATCACTATCGGTGACCGCACAGTAACGGGTCTAGTTGCTCGTGACCAAATGGTTGGTCCATGGCAGGTGCCTGTTGCTAACTGCGCAGTGACCGCAGCAAGCTACGACACTTACCACGGTGAAGCGATGTCGATGGGTGAGCGTACACCAGTTGCTCTACTAGACTTCGGCGCTTCTGCTCGTCTAGCGGTTGGTGAAGCAATCACAAACATTGCAGCGACAAACATCGGTGATATCAAACACATTAAACTGTCTGCAAACTGGATGTCTCCAGCGGGCCACCCGGGTGAAGACGCGGGTCTTTACGAAGCAGTGAAAGCGGTGGGTGAAGAGCTATGTCCAGCACTTGGCCTCACTATCCCTGTGGGTAAAGACTCAATGTCGATGAAGACCAAGTGGGAAGAGAACGGTGAGCAGAAAGAAGTAACGTCTCCGCTATCTCTAATCATCACTGCGTTTGCTCGTGTTGAAGATGTGCGTAAGACAATTACACCTCAGCTTCGCACTGACAAAGGTGACACCTCGCTAGTTCTTATCGACCTAGGTAACGGTCAAAACCGTCTAGGTGCAACAGCACTAGCACAGGTTTACAAACAGCTTGGTGACAATCCAGCAGACGTAGACAACGCAGCACAACTGAAAGGTTTCTACGAGGGCGTTCAGACTCTTGTAGCGAATGACCAAGTAGTGGCTTACCACGATAAGGGTGACGGTGGTCTATTCGTTACTCTAGCTGAGATGGCATTTGCTGGTCACTGTGGCGTTAAAGCTGACATCGCTGACCTTTATTCAGAAGAGAAGGGCGAAGATGCACTAGCTGCACTATTCAACGAAGAACTAGGTGCGGTCCTTCAGGTTAAGAACGATGACCTAGACGCTGTACTTTCTACTCTTGCAGCAAACGGTCTTGAAGCGTGTTCACACGTAATTGGCTCTGTAGAAGCATCTGATGAGCTAGTGATTACTTCTGGTGAGACAGTCGTTCTAGAACGTAACCGTACTGAACTACGCACTATCTGGGCAGAGACAACGCACAAGATGCAAGGTCTACGTGATAACCCAGCATGTGCTGACCAAGAGCACGAAGCGAAGAAAGACAACTCAGACCCAGGTCTGAACGTTAAGCTAAGCTTCGATGTAAACGAAGACGTCGCAGCACCTTACATTGCGAAAGGCGCGAAGCCTAAGATGGCAATTCTGCGTGAGCAGGGCGTTAACTCTCACGTTGAGATGGCAGCAGCCTTTGACCGTGCAGGCTTTGAAGCAACAGATATTCACATGAGCGACATCCTAACAGGTCAAGCGGTTCTAGAAGAATACCAAGGCCTAGTGGCGTGTGGTGGCTTCTCTTACGGTGACGTACTTGGTGCGGGTGAAGGTTGGGCTAAATCAATCCTGTTCAATGAGCAAGCGCGCAACCAGTTTGAAGGCTTCTTTAAGCGTGAAGATACGTTCTCTCTAGGTGTGTGTAACGGCTGTCAGATGCTATCGAACCTGAAAGAGCTAATCCCAGGTGCAGACCTATGGCCTCGCTTCGTTCGTAACGAATCTGAGCGTTTTGAAGCTCGCTTTAGCCTAGTTGAAGTACAAAAGTCTGACTCTGTATTCTTCGACGGTATGGAAGGTTCACGTATGCCAATCGCAGTATCTCACGGTGAAGGCCGCGTAGAAGTACGTGACGCAGACCACCTAGCGGCGATTGAAGCATCAGGTACGGTTGCCGTTCGTTACGTGGACAACCACGGTAACCCAACGCAGCAATACCCGAACAACCCGAACGGTTCGCCAAACGCAATCACAGGTCTAACGACTGCTGATGGCCGCGTAACTATCATGATGCCGCACCCAGAGCGTGTATTCCGCACAGTAGCGAACTCATGGTCTCCAGAAGGTTGGGGCGAGAACGGTGCTTGGATGCGTATGTTCCAAAATGCACGTAAGAACATCGGTTAATCACGACTTAGTCAACGGTTAACGAAAATAGTAAAGCGCTGGTTGAGAGACCGGCGCTTTTTTTTATTTTAGGGAATCGAGAATGGACTTCGTCCTATAGGACGCTGCGCTTCGAGAGTCGGGAAAAATAGCGGCGTCATTTCCTAGACTGACGAAGGAAGGAGTAGGAAATCTCTTTTGAACAATGAATAGGGAGAGATCCCCAACTCACTCGTGCCTTGTTCTTGAGGATGACGATTAAATTGCGTTGGACTCATAAGGTGTTGACAGTATTAATTCCTAAATAGACAAAATGAAATCGTCTCCCGTCTCCCGTCTCCCGTCTCCCGTCTCCCGTCTCCCGTCTCCCGTCTCCCGTCTCCAGTAAAAAACTTGCAGCGTTTCGGTAACTTTTATGCTCTAATACCGCGCTTACCAAGGGATGGTGTTAAACAGCTCAGCTTAGATGGAGTTATCAAGTTGACCGAATCCCTGATTAATCCCTTAGGAAATGAAAGAAATGGCTAAAAATCCAAAATTTGCTATCCGCGTAACTGAAAAACGTAACGGTTGGAGCGCAGAAATCACTCGTCAGGTGACTTCTCGTAAAGTAGTGGTATCAAAACGTGAAACTGGTTTTGACAGCGAAGAGAAAGCACAAGCTTGGGCTGAGCAGGAACTAGCAGGTTTTGTACAAAACCAAGTAGTTCGTAACGAGCGTAAAGCAGTACAACGTCAAGAGCGTGAAGCAGAGCAACTAGCGGCAAAAGTTCGCAAAGAAGAAGCTCGTAAAGCTCGTGAAGCAGACGCAGACACTGACGAAGAATAATCGCAGTGTGTTTGATGGTGATTGGAACCATCGACAATGAATTTGAAAATGCCCCGAGTTTATCTCGGGGCATTTTTATTTGCGGTATTTATAGGCAATCAGAGGATATTGAGAGTTTGATTGAATTTCCTGATGAAGCCGTATTGTACGGATGATCTTTGCGAAGCTTTTTAGGTGTGTGAACGGGCTGCAAATCAATGTGGCGTAATCCATCTGACAAATCGGTAGCTTCACCGTAGTCGTAATCTCTTGCCTCGGTAATCTCCCCTTTTGCATATTGGCATCCAGTAGGTGCTTCATCGTTTTTCCACGCAATCATATCTGGCTTAGCATCAAGATTTAAACCATCGTGGACTTTTTGAGCATAGTGATCTTCGATTTGATGTTGGTTGCTTTGTTCTTGTAAGTACTCAGCAATCTCTCCAGATGGTTGAGCGTGAGCTAAGCAGGGCAAGATGGCTCCTGTAATAAGAAGTTGTTTATAAGTATTATTCATAGTGGTTCACAAGCAAAAGGAAGATACCCTAGTTGTGAATGAGAATTATTGCAATTGATTTATTGTGTGAATGCTTTATGTAAACTTCTGGTCCAACCTTTTGTTTTTAAAAGTATGGATATAAAAAAGCCCAGATTGTCTATCTGGGCTTAAGTTCATTCGTTGAGAATTATTGCTGAGTTTCTAGCGGTATTTGGCCAGTGGTCACTTGGTCGACATCAAACTCAGTTAGCTCTTCAATATAGCTCTCTACCGTCTGCTCAACCATCTCGTCGTCTTGCTTGAAGTAAGCGATATGGAAAATAGCATCACCTTCGTTAACGAGTGGCAGTGTTTGCTGGCCAATAACGATACCGCCTTTTGGTGCCAACAGCTCTAGTTCGTCATGGCCAAGCGGTGAGCTGATGTAAGCGAGCGTTTCGCCTTCTTCTACTTTATCACCTAAGTTCACGACAGTGCGTAGGATGCCGTTGCCAGATGCGCGTACCCAGCTGGTGGATTTGGCAATGATTGGCTCTGGCAGCTTCTTACGGCTTGCGCGCAGCATGCCGATCGCTTGCATGACACGCTGAACACCTAATACACCAGCGCTGATCGACAGTGGATCAAAGCGCAGTGCTTCACCTGCTTCATACGTCAAAACAGGGATATCGCACTTTTCAGCTTCACTGCGCAGAGAACCGTCACGTAGAGCAGAGTCTACGATCACTGGTGTTGCAAACGCTTTTGCGATACGCAGTGTTTCTGGGTTGCTCAAGTTCGCACGAATTTGAGGTAGGTTAGTACGGTGAATTGCACCCGTGTGAAGATCCAAAATGTAGTCACAACGTTTAGCGATGTTATTGAAGAAACCATGCGCCATACGTGATGCCAACGCACCTTTTTCACTACCTGGGAAGCAGCGGTTTAGGTCACGGCGGTCTGGTAGGTAACGCGATTTATGGATAAAGCCGAACACGTTTACGATAGGTACAGCAATCACAGTACCTTTCAGCTTTGCTGGATCCAATTGGTTGATCATCTGACGAACGATCTCTACGCCATTAAGCTCATCACCATGGATCGCCGCATTCACCATTAGCACTGGGCCTTCTTGTTTACCATGGATGATTTCCACTGGAATAGAAAGCGGTGAGTGCGTGTAAAGCTGTGCAGCTTCAAATTCGGTTTCTAGTCGTTGTCCTGGTTGTACTTGATGCCCGAGCAGCTCAAATACTTTGCTTTTCTTACTTCTGGCCATAAACCATCTCTGTCAAATACGTTATCAACAATGTAACAACTGGTTCAAAATCACACTAATCATTCTTCTTAATGTCACGAACAATAATTTTTGTTGAAAAGATTAAAAATTCACCAAATGTATGGCTTGTGTAACTGTATTTGGCAATTTCTTGTGTTAATTGAGTAGCTGTACGCTGTGTTTTAAGTTGTCATATTCATCACAAAAATAAGGCTGTTTTAAATTTAATACTAATATTTTTTTCGAGAAAAACTGTCTTTTACCTATGGTTTTTATCCGCTAATATCCTCGCCGAATTTTTGACCTAATACTATTTAACTAGAGGTTATAATGAAAAAGGCGATCGCTAAAATTGGCGCACTAACTGCAGTGGCAGTTTCTCTTTCTGGCTGTGTAGGCAGCAACGCAGTAACGGGTTACGTTATGGGCTTCAACTTGAAAGCTGTTGACAACCGTTACGCTCGTGGTGGTCTAAACATGCTAATGGCGCCAGTTTACGGTGTTGCTATTGCGGCTGACTACATCGTGTTCAACTCTCTAGAGTTCTGGACTGGTAAAAACCCGCTAAACGGTAAGCCACACATCTTTGATAAGAAGATGGACACTTACATCGACGTAAACCACCAGTTAGATAAATCACTAACAACAGCACCAGTTGGTCCTCTAACGAACAACCGTGTTATCGAGCAAGGTCAGATGCAACAGATCGACGAGAACACAGTTCAAATGGACATCACTTACAACAACGGTGAAAAAGCAACACTTATGGGTGTTCGTGAAGGTGATTTCGTTACTTACTACATCGATGGTGAAGTAGTTGCTAAGACTTCTATGGATGAGCTAGCGGCATACGCGCAAACTCGTGCATAATGTGCGAAGTGCTTTTAATAACAAGCTCGCAATAAAAAAGGGTGCCTCGGCACCCTTTTTCGTATTTATGGAATCTGTTTAGGATTACGCTTTTTCTGGAATTGCTTCTAGAAGTGCAACCATTTGATCCCAGAACAGTTGAACGGTATCAATCTTCACTTTCTCATCTGGAGAGTGAGGGAATTTGATGGTTGGACCGAAAGAAACCATATCCATGTTCGGGTAAGGTTCTTTAAATAGACCACACTCAAGACCCGCGTGGATAACCATGATGTTCGGCTTGTGACCGTAGATGCCTTCATACATATCACGGAAGATTGCCATGATCTCTGAATCTGCATCAGGTTTCCAACCTGGGTAAGCGCCAGAGAACGCGATCTGTGCACCAGCTAGTTCTGCTACTGATTGAAGCATACCTTCAACTTGGCTACGACCTGAGTCGATCAATGAGCGAATTAGGCATAGAACCGTTACTTTGTTCTCTTCTGTTGTGATAACACCAACGTTAAGTGACGTTTCAACCACACCTTCAACTTCATCACTCATGCGCATTACGCCGTTTGGACAAGCATTCAACGCAGCGATGAAACGTTGCTGGTCTGCAATCGCAAACACTTGTGCTTCTGTTGCTACTTCTTCATTGAACGTCACGATGTCGGTTTCAACTTTACCAAGCTCAGTTTTTAGTAACTCAGTGTAGTAGTTGAATAGCTCTGCCAGCTTATCTTGATTCTCTGCTGGTAGAGCAACGGTAACGAAGGCTTCACGAGGGATAGCGTTACGTAGGCTACCACCACGGAACTCAACAAGACGAAGATCCAATTCTTGTGCGTGACCTGCTAGGAAACGGCCTACAAGTTTGTTCGCGTTGCCACGGCCAGTGTGGATGTCACAACCAGAGTGACCACCTTTTAGGCCTTTCAGCGTTAGCTGACGAGTCACAAAACCTGCTGGGATGGCATCACGTGTAATGTCGAATGTCATTGCGCCGTCGATACCGCCAGCACAACCCATGTACACTTCGCCTTCTTGCTCTGAGTCAGTGTTTAGAAGGATGTCGCCTTCCAACCAGCCCGCTTCAAGACCGAATGCGCCTGTCATGCCAGCTTCTTCATCAATCGTTAATAGTACTTCAATAGGGCCGTGTTTGATTTCAGTAGAAGCGAGAACCGCAAGACAAGAAGCCATACCGATGCCGTTGTCCGCACCAAGCGTTGTGCCTTTTGCTGTTACCCACTCGCCATCGATGTATGGTTGGATAGGATCTTTTGTGAAGTCATGATCAGTATCTTCATTCTTTTGCGGCACCATGTCGATGTGCGCTTGAAGAACGACGCCTTTTTTGTTTTCCATGCCCGGCGTTGCTGGTTTCTTAATGAACACGTTGCCAGTTGGATCGCGGCGTACGTCAAAACCCTGCTCTGTCGCCCAAGTAACAATGTACTGTGCTAGTGCTTCTTCATGTTTAGAAGGGTGAGGGATTGAACAAATCTTATCGAAAAACTGCCAAAGTGGAGCAGGTGATAAGGTACTGATTTCAAAATGGAATTCAGACACGGAAGACTCCTTTGATGTGCTTTGCCAAATTTAAACCGTAAATTTAATGAGTGCTTAGCAGTAAATGCTAATCGGTATTGGCTTGGAATTGCCCTCAGCATACCACCACAAAAGCCGTTCTAGTAGTTGTGGTGAAAAGGATTTGCCCTTGAACTGTCACAGATTATGAACACAACCTAATACGCTAATGCAACGCTCTTAGTATGAATTGAAAGTTTGTTTAATTTTTAATTTACTAAACTGTAATTTAATTACAGTTAACTCTTGATGAAGATCAATTTATTAAGTTTTTGTGATTCTTATCACTAAAATGCTTGTAATTAAATTTCTCAGTGGTATATTTGTAACCAGCTTCTGAGAGAAGAATGAAATGCTCAAAGGATGAGTCCGTTTATCGCCTCCAAGGAACCGAGAAATCAACCAAATTAACAGTATTAATTGATTTAGAAGGTGATATTTATGAAAGGTTTACCAAGTGCAATGTTCTGGAACAGCAAATCTGTTTACACCGGTAACTTTGTATACCCAACAAGCTTTGGTTACTAATTGAAGCCAACGCATGTGACTCGAACAAGTTTGTTCACCCCTATAAATTGGAATTTTTTTTCAGTGCATAGTGCTGACATGATTCACCGCCACTCAAATTGAGTGGCGTTTTTTTATCTGCAGTATCAAACTTCGACTACTTTCTCGCCGCCAAGCTTCCATTCTACTAACGCATCTTCAACTTATTTCATTTTCTGACTAATTTTGTGGGTATTTAACGTCCAAAACCTCAGGTTTACGTTTGAAAGTTTAATACATTGCTCAGTTTGTACACGTTGAGCCGAACAAAATACAATTCTGTTAGTTGTTGTTTATTAAGATCTAAATTCTTGCCTTGTTTAAAACACTAGCGAATAGGTTTCATATCCAGCGAAAAAAATCTCATTAGAGTGAAAATTCTATCTGGAATTTGTTATTTGATAACTTTATAATTCGAGCCAATCGATTACGCAACCGTTTACTTTTTACCTTTTACAGGATTCGATCATGCTCGAAAGGCTCTTTAAACTTAGTGAAAATGGCACCAACGTGCGCACTGAGATCATCGCAGGTGTCACTACCTTCCTAACTATGGCTTACATCATCTTTGTAAACCCAGCTATCCTTGCGGATACTGGTATGGATCGTGGTGCCGTGTTCGTTGCGACGTGTCTTGCTGCAGCTATTGGCTGTTTCATCATGGGCTTGGTAGCAAACTACCCAATCGCTCAGGCGCCTGGCATGGGCTTAAACGCGTTCTTCACTTATTCTGTTGTGTTGGGCATGGGTTACACATGGCAAGTGGCCTTAGCAGCTGTATTTGTCTCTGGCTTGCTGTTCATTGTCTTGAGCGTGTTCAAGATTCGTGAGTGGATCATCAACTCGATTCCTCTTTCTCTACGCACAGGTATCTCTGCTGGTATCGGCCTGTTCCTGGCGTTCATCGCACTGAAAAACGCAGGCATCGTAGTAGACAACCCAGCAACGCTAGTATCAATGGGTAACATTACGTCATTGCAATCGGTACTTGCTGCGATTGGCTTTTTCATGACGATTGCATTGGTTCACCGTGGTGTGAAAGGTGCGGTTATGATTGCTATCTTAGGTGTGACAATTCTTGGCCTTATCTTCGGTGACGTTCAGTGGGGCGGTATCATGTCGACTCCACCAAGCATCGCACCAACCTTCATGCAGCTAGACTTCTCTGGTTTGTTCGAAGTTGGCATGATCTCGGTAGTGTTTGCTTTCCTATTCGTTGACTTGTTCGACACTGCAGGCACGCTAGTTGGTGTTTCGCAAAAAGCAGGCCTAACTGATGAAAACGGCAACATTCCTCGTCTAAACAAAGCGCTACTTGCTGACTCAACAGCAACGTCAGTGGGTGCTCTACTAGGTACATCAAACACGACTTCATACATCGAGAGTGTTTCTGGTGTTGCAGCTGGTGGCCGTACAGGTCTCACGGCTGTCGTTGTTGGTGTATTGTTCCTTCTAGCTCTATTGTTCTCGCCACTAGCGGGTATGATTCCAGCTTACGCAACGTCTGGTGCGCTATTCTACGTAGCAATCCTTATGCTTTCTGGCCTTGTTGGTATTGACTGGCGTGACCTAACAGAAGCAGCGCCAGTGGTAGTAACGTGCTTGGTAATGCCTCTGACTTTCTCTATTGCAGAAGGTATCACGCTAGGTTTCATTGCTTACGCTGCAATTAAGTTGTTCAGTGGTAAAGGCCGTGAAGTGTCGATGAGCGTGTGGGTGATGTCTGCAATCTTCATCGCGAAGTACATTCTGGGCTAATTCCCGTAATCTTAAAAAGCCAGTGTGAGCCAAAGCTCACACTGGCTTTTTGTTTGTGAGTTGTTTGAGAAAGAATTGTTTGAGAACGGATTGCTTGAGCAAGGATCGTTTGAGAACGAACTTCTTAAGAACGAATCGTTTGTGACTCGTTTCTACGTGAATTCATTCACTTCTCTGTTTTGTGTTGTTCACCGAATTCGATTTTTCTGCGTAATAGACGGAGAAATTTGATATCAGCGTTGGTATTAGCCATGGCTTTCGGTAGAATAATCGTTTGCGTAGCTTGAAACCCCCATTTCCTCTGGTGTGGAAAGTTTAGTTTGTTGAGTCCAATTCAGCGCCATCAACTAAGCAGAGGGGATGCATATTTTGAAATTATTAGGTTATTACAATGAGTAAAAAATTCATTATCACTTGGGATGCGATGCAGTCTTACTGCCGTGAACTGGCTGAGAAGCAAATGCCAGCTGAGCAATGGAAAGGTATTTGGGCGGTAAGCCGTGGTGGTCTAGTTCCTGGTGCAATCCTAGCGCGTGAACTGGGTATTCGTCACGTTGATACTATTTGTATCTCTAGCTACGACCACGATCACCAGCGTGATATGACAGTAGTTAAAGCACCAGAAGGTGATGGCGAAGGTTTCCTAATCGTTGAAGACCTAGTAGATAGCGGTGACACAGCACGCAAGCTACGTGAAATGTACCCGAAAGCGAAGCTTATCGCAGTATGTGCTAAGCCTGCAGGTGTTGAGCTACTAGACGATTACGTAGTAGACATCGCTCAAGACACTTGGATCGAGCAACCTTGGGATATGTCTATCCAGTTTGTTGAGCCTGTGAATCGCAAACAAAAATAAGTTTGCACAAGAATATTGAGAAATGCCCCTTTATAGGGGCATTTTTTTTATTATTATTACGCTATTGCAACCAGCTTAGAGTTCTTCCTATGTCAGAAGACATCAGTAAAAACCTTTCCGAAACTTTGTTCGTGAAACACAAGCAAGCGAAAGAAACCTCTGCACTTACTCAATACATGCCGACCAGCCAAAAAATTCTTGATGAGCGAGAAGAACATGGCGAGCGTGCTTGGTATCGTCATTTGAGACGTCTTCAATGGGCGTGGCAAGGGTTATCACCGATTGAAATGGAAGCGGTTCTCGCTAAAATTGCATCATCGAAGCACTCTCGCACCGAAGATAAGTGGCTCGATACCGTTATGGGATACCACAGTGGTAACTGGGCATTTGAGTGGATCAAGCTGGGTATGGAGCACCAACGTCGCTCGAATGAGATGAAAGGTGAAGAGGCGGCAGATGAGCTGTTTACCGCTTCATTATGTTTCAGTATTGCTGGCTATCCGCATTTGAAAAACGATAACTTGGCGACGCAAGCGCAAGTACTCGCGAACAAAGCCTACACCGAAGGTTCTGAGAAAACGCAATATGTGATCAAGCAGATTGAGATTCCATACCAGAAGCGCAAGATCATCGCGAACTTGCATCTGCCACGCACCGACAAACAGTTACCGGTCGTGATGGTGAGTGCGGGCTTGGACAGTTTACAAACGGATATGTGGCGTTTGTTCCGCAATCACCTTGCGCCAAAAGACATTGCGATGTTGACCATTGATATGCCTTCGGTTGGTCATAGCTCGCATTGGCCTTTGACGGAAAACTCCAGTTGCCTTCACCAAGCGGTTTTGAATGAGCTGTTCTCACTGCCTTGGGTTGATCATCATAAGGTAGGTTTGATTGGCTTCCGTTTTGGTGGCAATGCCATGATTCGTCTTTCTTTCGTTGAGCAAGAGAAGATCAAAGCGTGTGTTGCTTTAGGTGCGCCAGTGCATGATGTGTTTACTTCCCCTAAGAAGTTGCAGCAAATGCCGAAGATGTACCTAGATTTACTCGCTTCTCGCTTAGGTAAAAATGCTGTCGACATCAATAGCATGGCAGGCCAAATGATGGCGTGGTCTTTGAAGGTGCAAGGCTTCCTGACCAGCCGTAAAACCAAGGTGCCTATTCTCGCCTTGAGCCTAGAAGGTGACCCAGTTTCTCCTCATAGTGACAACCAACTTGTTGCACTATTTAGCCAGTATGGACAGGCGAAGAAAATCAGTTCCAAGACAATTACAAAAGGGTATGAGCAATCCCTCGATTTAGCCATAAAGTGGTTGGAGGAGGAATTATTAAGGTGACAAAGCTCCTAATTTAGTTAAGAGTGATATATGTGAGCAAAAAATAAGCTCATGATAATTAAAAATAATAATCATTCTTGGATAGCTAAATATCCTTACTATGGAAACGGAGATTCTTATGTCAGAGACGACACAGGGACCGACTCACTTTCGCTTGATGTCAAAGTTGAAGGCAATAGGTCCATACCTGCGCGAACCACAATCACAAGAAGGTCACTACTATTTTGACTGTTTATCAGTCTGTGTAGACGATAAAAAGTCACCTGAAAAACGTGAATTTTGGGGCTGGTGGATGGACTTGGAGTCCATCGAAGGTGGCTTTACGGCAAAATACCATATTGGTAAATACAACAAAGAAGGGGACTGGACTTCAGAACCACTACCCGCCAAGGTGACAGAAGAAGTGTACCTGACGCAGAGTACCTTCCACCAGAAGCTGACAGACACAGTAGCTGAGCATTTCAAACTGGAAGTGGAATATCACACTGAATCGTTTGATTTCGCCTAATTTGGCTGTTTTCCTCCTCGATAAGACAAAAAGGTGCGTTTTCGCACCTTTTCTGCTTGTTAAATCCCCATTTGATTGCTAAAACATCCACTCTTTATTTGTTTTTCATTTCAGAAGACATCATGACAACGAATCAACAGAATGCAGTTGTTTCGCAACCACAGACCGTCGTTGTGAAACTGGGTACAAGTGTGCTGACAGGCGGCACTTTGGCGTTAAACCGTGCTCATATGGTAGAGCTGGCTCGTCAATGTGCTGAGCTAAAAAAACAAGGCCATTCAGTAGTAATGGTTTCGTCTGGTGCGATTGCAGCAGGCCGTGAGCATCTTGGATACCCCGCACTGCCCAACGAGATGGCGAGCAAACAGTTGCTTGCTGCTGTGGGCCAGAGCCGTTTGATTCAAACATGGGAGTCTTTGTTTGGCATTTATGGCATCAAAATTGGTCAGATGCTGCTAACTCGCGCGGATTTGGACGATCGCGAGCGTTTCCTAAATGCGCGTGACACCATCAATGCTCTGGTTGCAAACGACATTATTCCTATCGTGAACGAAAACGATGCGGTAGCAACCAACGAGATCAAAGTTGGTGACAACGATAACTTGTCTGCTTTGGTGGGGATTTTGTGTGGTGCAGACAAATTACTGCTGCTAACAGATCAAAAAGGTTTGTTTACCGCAGACCCTCGTAAAGATCCAAATGCCGAACTGATCAAAGAAGTAAAAACCATCGATGATACTTTGCGTAAGATTGCGGGTGGTAGCGGCACAACGCTGGGTACTGGCGGCATGGCAACCAAGCTTCAGGCGGCAGACATCGCTCGACGTGCAGGCATTGAGGTGATCATCGCAGCAGGTAGTGCACCAAATGTTATCTTTGACTCATTGAGCTCAGAGCCACAAGGCACGCGTTTCCTTCCTTGTGAAGAAGCGCTAGAAAACCGTAAACGCTGGATCTTAGCGGGCCCTGCGGCATCTGGTGACATCATTATTGACGATGGCGCAGTGAATGCGGTTGTTGGCAAAGGTAGCAGCCTGCTTGCAAAAGGCGTTATTAAGGTGAGCGGTGACTTTGCTCGCGGCGAAGTGGCGCGCGTAACAAACTCTCACGGCAAACTGGTTGCTCGTGGTATCAGCGCCTACTCAAGTGAAGACCTCGCGAAAATCGCCGGTAAGCACAGTAAAGATATCATCTCTATTTTGGGTCATGACTACGGCTCAGAAGTGATTCATCGCGATGATCTTGTCGTCATCCAAGAATAGAAATTGAGGGAAGCAACGTGGATTTAACGAATATGGGTAAAGCTGCCAAAGATGCAGCTTTCGAATTGGCGACAGCGTCAACCGCACAAAAGAACCAAGCGCTAGCGATCATTGCTGATGAGCTAGAAGCTAACGCAGCAACTATTTTGGCTGCAAACGCAAAAGACATCGAACTGGGCCGCGAAGCGGGTCTTACCGATGCTCTACTTGACCGACTTCTATTGAACGAAGAGCGTCTAACAGGCATTGCCAATGACGTGCGTAACGTAATCAGTCTAAATGACCCTGTGGGCAGCGAGATTGACAGCAAAGTGCTAGAAAACGGCATGTCTCTGTCTCGTCGTCGCGTACCACTTGGTGTGGTTGGCGTGATTTACGAAGCTCGTCCAAACGTAACCATCGATATTGCTGCACTGTGTCTAAAAACAGGTAACGCAAGCATCCTTCGTGGTGGCAAAGAGACGTTCTTTTCTAACATGGAACTGGTAAAGGTTATTCAATCTGCACTAGCGAAAGCGAACTTGCCAGCGGCTTCTGTTCAATACATTGAAAAGCCAGACCGCGAGTTGGTTTCTCAACTGCTAAAACTAGACGATTACGTCGATATGATCATTCCACGTGGTGGCGCTGGTCTACACAAAATGTGTAAAGAGAACAGCACCATTCCAGTGATCATTGGTGGTTTTGGGATTAGCCACATTTTTGTTGATGAATCAGCGGATCTAGAAAAGTCATTGAACGTTGTTGAGAACTCAAAAGTTCAACGTCCTTCAGCATGTAACTCGTTAGATACTCTGCTTGTTCATGAAAAAGTGGCAGCACAATTCCTAGCAATGATTGTAGAACGCATGAACGACAAAGTGACCTTCGTTGCGGAGCCAAAAGCAAAAGCGCTAATGGCACAAGCAAAGCAAATTCGTGATGCGGGTGAAGGCGATTTTGATACGGAATGGCTAAGTTACACGCTTGGTGTAAAAGTGGTTGCTGATGTGAAAGAAGCGATCAATCACATGCGTGTTCACAACGCGAGTCACTCAGATGCGATCATGACTAACAGCCTAGAAAACTCAGAGTTGTTCATCAACTCAGTGGGTTCTGCCGCAGTCTACGTCAATGCGGCAACACGCTTTACGGATGGTGCTCAGTTTGGTCTTGGTGCAGAAGTAGCGGTATCCACTCAGAAACTGCATGCACGTGGTCCTATGGGCTTGGAAGAGCTAACCAGCTACAAATGGGTTGGTAAAGCAAACTACCTAGCACGCAGTTAACAGAAAACGTCTGATATTGATTGAAAAAGGGGCAGTAGTGCCCCTTTTTGTTTTCTCTAACATAGCAATTCCGCTACACTAGTCTTGCTTTTGGGACGAACCCAATCGCACGCTATTTGGAGGTGATATGCATTGTCCTTTTTGTTCTGAGAACGATACAAAAGTAATTGATTCCCGCTTAGTCGCTGACGGCCATCAGGTTCGTCGTCGTCGCCAGTGTCTTGCATGTAGCGAACGTTTTACTACGTTTGAAACGGCAGAATTGGTGATGCCGAAAGTGATTAAGTCAAACGGCAACCGCGAACCCTTCGACGAAGACAAGATGGTCGGTGGTATACAGCGCGCCCTAGAAAAACGTCCAGTGAGTGCCGATTCTATCGAGCTCGCGATTAGCATGATTAAGTCACAACTACGTGCCACTGGTGAGCGTGAAGTACCTAGCGAGATGATTGGTAATCTAGTTATGGACCAATTAAAAGAGCTGGATAAAGTCGCTTATATCCGTTTCGCATCGGTTTACCGCAGCTTTGAAGACATCCGTGAATTTGGCGAAGAAATTGCACGTCTAGAAGACTGATTGAATCATGGCTCAACACAACACTTCTTCACTATTTACCTCTCAAGATTTCGAAATGATGTCGCGTGCGCTCATGCTGGCGAAGCGCGGCATTTATACGACGGCTCCGAATCCTAATGTAGGCTGTGTTATTGTCCGTGATGGTGAGATAGTTGGCGAAGGTCATCATCACCGTGCAGGCGAGCCTCATGCCGAAGTCCACGCCATGCGTATGGCGGGGGATAAAACCCAAGGTGCGACAGCTTACGTAACGTTGGAGCCTTGTTCTCACTATGGCCGCACGCCACCTTGTGCTGAAGGGCTCATCAAAGCCAAAGTCGCACGCGTTGTCTGTGCGATGGAAGATCCCAACCCGAAAGTCGCAGGGCGCGGTTTTCAAATGCTGCGTGATGCAGGGGTAGAAGTTCAGGTCGGCTTGTTAGAAAGCGAAGCTATTGAACTGAACAAAGGCTTCATCAAATTCATGCAAACGGGCATGCCATACATTCAGTTGAAAATGGCAGCCAGCCTCGATGGGCAAAGTGCACTCAATAATGGTCAGAGTCAATGGATCACCTCCCCAAAGGCTCGCCAAGATGTGCAGCGTTATCGTGCATTGAGCGGTGGGATTCTCTCAACCAGCAAAACTGTGATTGATGACAATGCGTCATTGAATGTTCGCTGGGAGGATTTGCCAAAAAGCGTGCAAACGCAATATCCCCAAGAAGATGTCCGTCAGCCTCCGCGCGTTATTTTCGATCGCCAGTCTCAACTTAGTGATGATCTAAAGCTATTCAATACTGACGGTGAGCGTATCATTGTCAGCCAAGGTGGCGATATGGCCCCTGAACTGGATGAAAATGGCCAAATTGACTTAGCGGCAACACTAAGAAATGTAGCAAGCGAATACCATATCAATCACTTGTGGGTCGAGGCTGGAGCGACGCTCGCGAGTTCGTTAATCAAAGCTAACCTTGTAGATGAACTGATTGTTTATCTTGCACCCAAATTGATGGGCAGCGATGGACGAGGCTTGATTGGTGCTCTTGGGTTAACTGAGATGGCCCAAGTTATCGATTTAACTATTACCGATGTTCGAATGGTGGGTGTGGATATTCGCATTACCGCAACCGTCAAACGCAACCAAAGCTAGAAAGAAGCATTATGTTTACAGGAATTGTAGAGGCAGTTGGCAAGCTGACTGCTATTACGCCAAAAGGCGAAGACATCACCGTAACGGTAGAAGTAGGCAAGTTGGATATGTCTGACGTTAAGTTAGGCGACAGTATCGCGACCAATGGTGTGTGTTTGACAGTCGTTGACTTCGGTAGTCACTACTACAGTGCGGATTTGTCACTGGAAACGCTGAACAAAACCGGTTTTGCTGCTTACCAAGTTGGTGACAAAGTGAACCTCGAAAAAGCCATGCTACCAACCACTCGTTTTGGTGGCCACATTGTGTCCGGTCACGTCGATGGCGTGGGTGTGATTGTTGAGCGTAACCAAGTCGGCCGTGCGATTGAATTTTGGGTTGAGATGCCAGCTGAAATTTGTAAGTACGTGGCAGAAAAAGGCTCTATCACAGTGGATGGCATTAGTCTGACCGTCAACGACCTACGTAAGAATGGTTTTAAACTAACGATTGTTCCTCACACTAGTGAAGAGACGACCATCGATCAGTTCCAAGTTGGTCGTAAAGTGAACCTAGAAGTGGACGTGTTAGCTCGCTACATGGAGCGTTTGTTACAAGGTCAAAAAGAAGAGTCGCAAGAATCACGAATTACCATGGATTTCTTGCAGCAAAATGGTTTTGCTTAAACGAAACCGACCACAATCACAGAACGTTATCAGGTTAATTGACTTAATAAAGGTTGGCTTCAAACTGCTTTGCTGACCAAAGCCAGTAGACGTAACTCAACGAAACGTTAAACGCATTGCTGCTGCAATAATAAATTTTTGAATAACGGGAAACAGAATATGCCTATCAGCACGCCTCAAGAGATTATTGATGACATTCGCGCAGGCAAAATGGTCATCCTAATGGATGATGAAGACCGCGAGAATGAAGGTGATTTGATCATGGCTGCCGAGCACATTACGCCGGAAGCTATCAACTTTATGGCTACGCATGGCCGTGGCTTAATCTGTCTAACCATGACAAAAACTCGTTGTGAGAGTCTTGGCCTTCCGCCAATGGTGCAAGACAACAACGCACAATACACTACCAACTTTACCGTTTCTATTGAAGCCGCTGAAGGTGTAACAACGGGTATTTCTGCAGCTGACCGCGCCCGCACTGTACAAGCTGCAGTCGCGCCAAACGCAAAAGCGGCGGACTTAGTACAACCGGGTCACATCTTCCCTCTAGCAGCACAAGATGGTGGTGTTCTAACTCGTGCAGGCCACACTGAGGCTGGTTGTGATTTGGCTCGTCTGGCAGGTCTTGAGCCTGCATCGGTTATCGTTGAAATCCTAAACGACGATGGCACGATGGCGCGCCGCCCAGATTTAGAAGTGTTCGCTGAAAAGCACGGCTTGAAACTGGGTACCATTGCGGATCTTATCGAATACCGCAACAACACAGAAACGACCATTGAGCGAGTGGCAGAATGCGCACTACCAACGGAGTTCGGCGAGTTTACGCTGGTGACTTACAAAGACACTATCGATAACCAAGTGCATTACGCAATGTGCAAAGGTGACCTAACAGAAGATGCGCCATTGGTTCGTGTCCACCTACAAGATGTCTTTACCGATGTACTTCGTAGTGACCGCAATGCAGAGCGCAGTTGGACACTAGAGAAGGCAATGAAGCGCATTGGCGAAGAGGGTGGTGTATTGGTTGTACTTGGCAATGAAGAATCAACCGATCTACTTGTTCACCGCGTTAAGATGTTTGAAGCGCAAGATAAAGGTGAAGCCCCAACACTTGCGAAGAAACAAGGCACTTCTCGCCGTGTAGGCGTTGGTTCGCAAATTCTTGCTGACCTAGGCGTGCACGATATGCGTCTGCTTTCTTCGACCAACAAAAAGTACCACGCGCTAGGCGGTTTTGGCCTGAACGTAGTTGAGTACGTCTGCGAATAACAACTGACTTACAGGTTCCTAGTCTTGCGAGTACTTATCATCGTTAAGGCTAGGAACTCGTGATTCGTCTCCAATTTCCATTAGATATTGCTCACAAATTTGTGATAGAATCCGGCGATTCTCACTTGATGAACAATTTTCACTTATAAATAGAGTTAAAGGAAAGCTTATGAAAGTGATCGAGGGTGGCTTCCCAGCGCCAAATGCAAAAATTGCTATCGTTATTTCTCGTTTCAACAGTTTTATTAACGAAAGCCTACTATCTGGTGCGATCGATACACTAAAGCGTCACGGACAAGTAAGCGAAGACAACATCACTGTTGTTCGTTGTCCAGGTGCCGTAGAACTACCTCTAGTAGCTCAACGTGTTGCTAAGACTGGTAAGTACGATGCAATCGTATCTCTAGGTACAGTAATCCGTGGCGGTACACCACACTTTGACTATGTTTGTAGTGAGTGTAACAAGGGTCTTGCACAAGTTTCTCTGGAATACAGTCTTCCAGTGGCGTTTGGCGTACTGACTGTTGATACTATCGATCAAGCGATTGAACGCGCAGGAACCAAGGCTGGTAATAAAGGTGCAGAGGCTGCACTAAGCGCACTTGAAATGATTAACGTACTATCTGAAATTGATTCCTAATGGGGGCCAGTGTGAAACCAGCCGCACGTCGTAACGCACGTCAATTCGCGCTACAAGCGATCTACTCATGGCAAATTACTAAAGACAATGTTGCCACGATCGAAGAACAGTTTTTGTCTGGCGACAAATACGATGAAGAAGAACTTCACGCATCTGAGCCTGCACTAGCTGCTCCAGAAACAGACGTAGCTTACTTCCGTGAACTACTAAGCGGTGTTGTACTTAGCCACTCTGAGCTAGATAGCAAAATCCGTCCATACGTGTCACGTCCAATGCAGGACCTAGACATGATGGAACTTGCTCTTCTTCGCCTTGCTATGTACGAGATGACTCGTCGCGAAGATGTTCCTTACAAAGTGGTAATCAACGAAGCGATTGAACTTGCAAAAGTATTCGCGGCAGAAGACAGCCACAAATTTGTGAATGGTGTGCTAGATAAAGCGGCGCCACACGTACGTAAGAAATAACGATTTCTTCATTAAAAAGGTCAGCAGATGCTGACCTTTTTTGTATCAAAAGCTTTTACATCAAACAGTAAGTGAACAATGTCTGGTGAATTTAATCTGATCGACAAGTACTTTGTTGGACGCCAAAACCAGCGCAAAGACGTACACCTAGCGGCAGGTGACGATTGTGCGTTAGTGAAAGCGCCAGACAACGTACAAATTGCCATTAGCACCGATACGCTGGTGGCTGGTACTCATTTTCTTGCCGAGGCCAATCCTGCTTGGGTCGCGCATAAGGCGCTGGCCTCTAACATCAGTGATTTGGCTGCAATGGGTGCAACCCCAGCTTGGGTGAGCTTTGCATTGACTATGCCTGAGCCAGATGAAGCTTGGCTTGCACCTTTCTGTGATGCATTTTTTGAGCTGGCAGACTACTTTGGTATTCAACTCATTGGCGGTGATACCACCAAAGGTCCACTGAGCCTGACACTTACGGTGCAAGGCTTTGTACCAGAGGGCAAAGCTTTGACTCGTTCTGGAGCAAAAGTCGGTGACTGGGTGTATGTGACAGGTAACCTTGGTGATGCCAAAGCTGGTCTGGATGTGATTTTGGATGATTCACTGCGCTCTCGCATTGCAGCGCCAGAGCTTGAAAAAGCACATTATATCAGTACACCTCGCGTATTAGCCGGACAAGCACTCATTGGGTTGGCATCGTCGGCGATTGATATTTCTGATGGTTTGATCTCTGATATCAAGCACATTCTCAAACGTTCTGATGTGGGGGTTAGCCTGGATGTCTCCCAGCTGCCGATATCTTCAGAATTAGTTCAGTTTTTAGATGATAAGGTCAGCGCTCAGCAGTATGCTTTATCAAGTGGTGAAGAGTACGAGCTGTGTTTTACTGTGCCAGAGCAGAACCACGGTTCATTGCAAAGCGCACTGTCGCACACGGGATGTAAAGTCACGTGTATTGGCCAGATTCGACCAAGAGGCACGTTTGAGCTGCACGATAACAATCAACCTCTTGATTGGGATCTCAGCGGCTTTGACCACTTTAAATAATCTGAGCTAGGCGTTAGCCTAAGATTGATACCAAACTTGCAGTATAGGTTTAAGGAAATGACCAACCCTCTCTCTCTGATTTCATTAAAGAACCCGTGGCATCTTTTGGCGACAGGTTTTGGTAGCGGCTTATCACCAGTGGTGCCTGGGACAATGGGGACGCTTGCGGCGGTGCCTTTGTTCCTCCTGTTGGCACAACTGCCTTTTCCATTTTATGTGGTTGTCGTGCTTTTCTCCTGCGTGATTGGCATTAAGATTTGCCAAGTGACATCAGATGACATGGGCGTTCACGACCATGGCTCTATCGTGTGGGATGAGTTTGCGGGCTTTTGGATCACCATGAGCCTTGTGCCAGCATTGAATATTCCAGTGACGGAATGGAAGTGGCTACTAACTGGCTTTATCTTGTTCCGCTTCTTTGACATGGTAAAACCATGGCCAATAGGTTGGTTGGATAAACGTGTTCACGGCGGTTTAGGTATCATGATTGATGATATCGTGGCAGGCATTATGGCGGGGATCGCACTGTTTTTAGTGGCGAAATACGCAGGCTGGATGTAGTACTTATCGCATAGTACCTTAACGCATAGTACTTATGGCATAGTTCTGACAATCGACAAATAAACAAAAGGGATGCCACGGCATCCCTTTTCTGTGTTTACTTCGTTATATTACGTACGCTTACTTAGCCAAGTAATCGTTGATCGACTTCTCGATGCCTTTCGCATCTAAGCCAAGCTCTTCGTGTAGCTCGTCTTGTATGCCTTGAGGAACGAAGCGATCTGGCAAGCCAAGGTTGAGTACAGGCTTGATGATTTTATCTTTCATCATAAACTCAATCACACCCGCGCCAGCACCACCTGCAATCGCGTTTTCTTCAAGCGTAACCAGAACATCGTGCTCTGCGGCTAGTTGACGAATCAAGGCTTCATCAAGTGGCTTAACAAAGCGCATGTCTGCTACCGTTGCGTTTAGGTTTTCAGCTGCTTCTAGCGCGTTACCTAAGAAGGTACCGAAGCTAAGAATTGCCACTTTTTCACCTTTACGAACGATACGACCTTTACCGATCTCAAGTGCAGTGAAGTCTTTTTCGATTTCTGTGCCCATACCGCTACCGCGTGGGTAACGAACCGCGCTTGGACCTGTGTGCTTATGACCCGTGTACAGCATTTGACGACATTCGTTTTCGTCACTTGGAGCCATGATCACCATGTTCGGGATACAACGCATGAAGCTAAGATCAAACGCACCTTGGTGGGTTTGGCCATCGGCGCCAACCAGACCAGCACGGTCGATAGCGAACATCACCGGCAAGTCCATGATCGCCACATCGTGAATCAACTGATCGTAACCACGCTGTAGGAAGGTAGAGTAGATTGCTACAATCGGATGATCGCCCGCAATTGCCATACCTGTCGCGAGAGTCACGGCGTGCTGCTCTGCAATCGCGACGTCAAAGTACTGCTCTGGGTACTCTTTCGAGAAGCGAACCATACCAGAGCCTTCACGCATCGCTGGCGTAATTGCCATCAGCTTAGGATCTTGCGCCGCCATGTCACATAGGAAATCACCAAAGATCTTAGAGAAGGTCGGCTTGCCACCGCTGCTCTTCGGCAAACTGTTATGTGATGGGTCGAACTTTGGTACACCGTGGTAACCAATAGGGTCTTTCTCTGCTGGTTCATAACCTTTGCCTTTCTTGGTCATGATGTGCAGGAATTGAGGGCCTTTCAGCTCACGCATGTTTTTCAGCGTTTTGACCAGCTCATTCACATCGTGTCCATCAATAGGGCCGATGTAGTTGAAGCCTAGCTCTTCGAATAACGTGCCAGGAACAACCATGCCTTTTAGGTGCTCTTCCGTACGACGAACCAGCTCTTTAATTGGTGGAACGCCAGACAACACTTTCTTACCGCCTTCACGGATAGAGGTGTATAGGCTGCCAGAAAGGACTTTAGCAAGGTGGTTGTTCAGTGCGCCTACGTTTTCTGAGATCGACATTTCGTTATCGTTCAGAATCACCAGCATATCTGGGTGAACGTCACCAGCGTGGTTCATCGCTTCGAAAGCCATACCTGCGGTGATTGCACCGTCGCCAATAACGCTGACCACTTTACGACCTTCACCTTCTTTTTGCGCACTGATGGCCATGCCAAGACCTGCACTGATAGAAGTAGATGAGTGACCAACGGATAGGGTGTCGTATTCGCTCTCTTCACGCCATGGGAATGGGTGAAGGCCGTCTTTCTGACGGATAGTTGGCATCTGATCACGACGACCAGTGAGAATCTTGTGTGGGTAAGCCTGGTGGCCTACGTCCCAGATCAACTGATCTACGGGTGTGTTGTATACATAATGCAGAGCTACGGTTAGCTCTACTGTGCCTAAGCCAGACGCTAAGTGTCCGCTAGACTGACTCACTGAATTTAGCAGATACGTGCGTAGTTCATCGCACAATGTTGGCAATGTTTCTTTCGGAAGAAGACGCAACTCCTCCGGTGTATTTGCTAACGCCAGTGTTGGGTACTTTGAAATATCAAGAGTCATATAAATGCGCGCTTATAGTTTAGTTCTTGCGCTCGATGACATATCGGGCGAACTCTTCGAGTAACTGAGTATTGTATGGGATTGCTTCCAATGCTTGAAGAGCTTCTTGTAGCAGAGTGTGAGCTTTCTCCATTGCTCCCTCCAAACCCAGTAGAGATGGATAAGTACTCTTGTTCAGCTCTTGGTCTGAACCTTGAGGCTTACCCAGTGTTTCTGTGTCACTGATGATATCAAGAATATCGTCTTGAACCTGAAACGCCAAACCAATCGCTTTTGAGTAGCGTTCTAAGTGTGGCAAAACTTCTAGGCCTTTTTCGCCTGCGGCTAACGCGCCCAGTTTTACGGCACAGTTAATCAGTGCACCAGTTTTATTGCGATGAATTTCTTCCAAATCTGCGAGGGATACACGACGATTTTCTGCACCTAAATCCAACGCTTGGCCAAGACACATACCGCCCGCACCAGAGGCTTGCGCTAGAGCTTGTATCATTTTTATACGCTGGTTCTCTGCGTTCGGATTCAGTTCGCCTTCGACAAGAATGGTGAAGGCAAGCGTTTGAAGTGCATCACCAGTTAGGATGGCTGTCGCTTCATCAAACTTGATGTGACAAGTTGGTTGACCGCGACGCAAATCATCATCATCCATGGCTGGTAGATCATCATGAATCAGAGAATAGGCATGGATACACTCTATTGCAGAAGCGGGCGTATCAAGATCTTCTGGTTTACAACCCAGCATTTGACCAGTGATGTAAACAAGGAAAGGACGAACACGTTTGCCGCCTAGTAGTAGGCCGTATTTCATCGCTTGAATCAGCGGCTGTTCTTGATGAGGCAGTTGCTCAAGCCACTGATTGAGTTGTTGGTTGTTTCTTTGTTGATAAGACGTCAATGTCTCTTGCATCACATTGCTCACTACTGATAATTATTCTGACTCAGGGTTGAAGTCACTCAGTGGTGCTTCATCATCTTCGCTAAGAAGAATGCTAACGCGCTGTTCGGCGTCGCTCAGTTTAGTTTGACCAGCACGAGCCAGTGCAATGCCACGCTCAAATTTACGTAGGGCATCATCTAGGGCAAGATCGCCATTCTCTAGTTGATCAACCAAGCTATCTAGCTCTTCAATGGTTGCTTCGAAGGTCATGTTTTCTGGTTTCTTGACCGCCATCTTTTATCTGCCTTAATCAAGCCTCTAATAGAATGCACGCAAGTTACCTTAGCCTACTAAGTTGGTCAAATTTAACCTTATATAATTGTCACAAAATTAGCTCTCAACGGGTCTGATGAGACAATCTCGATCATTTAGTTCGAGCCTAAACGATCTTTTTGTGATGTATTGACCAAGATTTTTCTAAAAAAACTGTTCTAGTTGTCGATACAAGTAATAATTCGCCTGACTAGGCAATGTTTAAGTATAGCGAGAGGAGTGCTTTGTGGATTTAGCAACCCTAATAGGTTTGATTGGTGGTTTTGCATTCGTCATTATGGCGATGGTGCTAGGTGGCAGCATTGGCATGTTCGTAGACGTCACCTCAATCCTAATCGTAGTTGGTGGTTCGGCATTTGTTGTGCTGATGAAGTTCACCATGGGGCAGTTCTTCGGCGCGACTAAGATCGCTGGTAAAGCGTTCATGTTTAAAGCGGATGAGCCAGAAGACCTGATCGCTAAGATTGTTGAAATGGCAGACGCGGCACGTAAAGGTGGTTTCCTTGCTCTTGAAGAGATGGAAATCAACAACAGCTTTATGCAGAAAGGCATCGACTTACTAGTCGATGGTCACGATGCAGATGTGGTACGTGCGGCACTACAGAAAGACATTGCACTTACCGATGAACGCCATACGCAAGGTACCGGTGTATTCCGTGCGTTTGGTGACGTAGCTCCTGCGATGGGCATGATCGGTACACTGGTTGGTCTGGTAGCCATGCTTTCAAACATGGATGACCCAAAAGCGATCGGTCCTGCGATGGCGGTAGCGCTTTTGACTACCTTATACGGTGCGGTGCTATCTAACATGGTGTTTTTCCCAATTGCCGACAAGCTTTCGCTGCGCCGCGATCAAGAAACCTTAAACCGTCGTTTGATTATGGATGGCGTTTTGGCGATCCAAGATGGTCAGAACCCACGTGTTATCGACAGTTACCTGAAGAACTACCTCAACGAGGGTAAACGCGCTCTCGAGATCGATGAGTAATCCGGAGGTCATCTGATGGATGAAGATAACAAATGTGATTGTCCACCACCCGGCCTCCCGCTGTGGATGGGGACATTCGCTGACTTGATGTCACTGTTGATGTGTTTCTTCGTACTGCTGCTTTCGTTCTCGGAAATGGATGTACTGAAGTTCAAACAGATTGCGGGTTCGATGAAGTTTGCTTTTGGTGTTCAGAACCAACTTGAAGTGAAGGACATTCCAAAGGGCACCAGCATCATTGCGCAAGAGTTTAGACCGGGCCGACCAGAGCCAACACCGATTGATGTCATCATGCAGCAAACCATGGACATCACTCAGCAGACGTTGGAGTTCCATGAAGGAGAATCTGACCGAGCGGGTGGTACTAAGCGAGACCAAGGTAAGTTAACGGGTGGCCAATCGCCAGAAACGTCAACGCATAACAACCAATCGGCGGAATCAGACATGCAACAACAGCAGTCTGAACAAGCATCGCAAGAGATGGAAACCTTGATGGAAAGCATCAAGAAAGCGTTGGAGCGTGAAATTGAGCAAGGCGCAATTGAGGTCGAAAATCTCGGTCAGCAGATCGTGATTCGAATGCGTGAGAAAGGTGCTTTCCCTGAAGGCTCTGCGTTCTTGCAGCCGAAGTTCAGACCGCTGGTACGCCAGATTGCCGAACTGGTCAAAGACGTACCAGGCATTGTTCGAGTGTCAGGACATACGGACAACCAACCGTTGGATTCTGAGCTGTATCGCTCCAATTGGGACTTGTCGTCGCAAAGAGCGGTGTCGGTTGCTCAAGAAATGGAGAAGGTACGAGGCTTCTCGCATCAACGTTTGCGCGTAAGAGGCATGGCAGATACCGAACCGCTAGCACCAAACGATTCTGATGCGAACCGCGCACTTAACCGCCGTGTTGAAATCAGCATCATGCAAGGTGAGCCACTTTACAGCGAAGAAGTGCCCGTAATTCAATAAGCGGATATTTGTTCTTATACTAAAAGCGAGCGTTAGCTCGCTTTTTTTGTCATTCCATTTCGCTTAGGTGTATAATCTTGCGCCTTTGAAGTGAGCTCAGACTAACTTTTGTGACCAAGACGCGCTTTTGCTGCGTATGAAGCATCGAGGTGGAGTATCACTCATTGTTGATTGCGAAACTAACCTGCGAACTAGACTATGAAATTTATTGTAAAGCCCCATCCAGAAATTTTTGTAAAAAGTGAATCTGTGCGTAAGCGCTTCACAAAGATTTTAGAGTGCAACATTCGTAACATCGTTAAGAGCCGTACGGAATCTGTCGCGGTATTCAACCGTCGTGATCACATTGAAGTGACCTCTGAGAGTGACGAGTTCCACGCTGAAGTTTTAGAAATCCTGACGCACACGCCAGGTATTCACCACGTTCTTGAAGTAAAGCAAACCGAATTCAAAGACTTGCACGACATTTACGAGCAAGTTTTAGAGCTAAGCGGTTCACTGATTGAAGGCAAGACCTTCGTAGTGCGCGCTAAGCGTCGTGGTAAACACGATTTTACTTCTATTGAGCTAGAGCGTTACGTAGGCGGCGGCCTTAACCAAGCGGTAGAAAGCGCTCGCGTTAAGCTAAGCAAGCCAGACGTAACGATCAACGTTGAAGTAACCAACGACAAGCTAAACCAAGTGTTGGCACGTCACAAAGGCCTAGGCGGTTTCCCTCTAGGTACACAAGAAGACGTACTAAGCCTAATCTCAGGTGGCTTCGACTCTGGTGTTTCAAGCTACCTACACATCAAACGTGGCTCTAAAGTACATTACTGTTTCTTTAACCTAGGTGGTCCAGCGCACGAAATCGGCGTTAAGCAGGTTTCTCACTACCTCTGGAACAAATACGGTTCTTCAGCAAAAGTACGTTTCATCTCAGTTGATTTCGAACCAGTAGTGGCTGAAATCCTAGAGAAAGTTGATGACGGCCAAATGGGTGTGATCCTGAAGCGTATGTTCATGCGTGCAGCAGGCATGATTGCTCAGAAGATGAAGATCGAAGCATTGGTGACAGGTGAAGCGCTAGGTCAAGTATCAAGCCAGACGCTAACCAACCTACGCCATATCGACAACGTGACAGACACGCTGATTCTTCGCCCGCTAATCAACTGGGACAAAGAAGACATCATCAACCTAGCGCGTGAAATCGGCACTGAAGACTTCGCGAAGACAATGCCAGAATACTGTGGTGTTATCTCTAAGAAGCCAACTGTGAAAGCGGTGAAAGGCAAGCTAGAAGCAGAAGAGCAGAAATTCGACTTCAGCATCCTTGAGCAAGTGGTTCAAGACGCTCGCATGATGGACATCCGTGATATCGCGAAAGAGTCTGAGCAAGCGGCTCCAGAAGTTGAGCAAGTACAAGCTGTAGAAGAGCACGCAATCGTACTGGATATTCGTAGCCCTGAAGAGGAAGACGATAACCCACTAGAAATCGATGGCGTTGAAGTAAAACACATCCCGTTCTACAAGCTGGGTACTCAGTTTGGCGATCTAGATCAAGCGAAGACATACCTACTGTACTGTGACCGTGGCGTGATGAGCCGTCTGCAAGCGCTTTACTTGCAAGAACAAGGCTTCAACAACGTGAAGGTTTACCGCCCTTAATCGCGCGTCCTTAATCGCGTAGCAAAGCAGAGAATCACAAAGCGCAGACTGAGAAATCAGTTTGCGCTTTTTTTTGTTTTAACTCGTGCAAAATTTTGTTTTATAAAGTGATAATATTGAACTCAATCTCACACTTCGTAATTAGTATTGATATAACGATAATTAATCCGAAATTCGGTTGAAAAGGTGATGTTGATACCAATTCCTGGAGAAGAGGGACGGTGGGATTTTTTAGATAAAAAAACACCGCCTAATAAGGCGGTGCAAGAAATTTGACAGACAGGTCAAAATAAATACAGGAAGTATCTGTTTTGTCACAGGGAGTGTGGACAAAACATATGGTAGAAATCTACCTAACTCGAAATACGAGTTTGCAAACACAACATCGCAACAACGAAGCCAATTGATTCACAAATGGAATCAAGCCGTTCAGGCTCGTGTTGCGGGGTGAAATATAGAATTTATCTGGCTGTTCGGCAACGGACATTTTATAATGTTTCAGATAAAAAAAACTAATCCTACTTGAGGTCCCATAATGTCTCGCAGATTGCCTCCGTTGAATTCACTTCGCGTTTTTGAAGCGGCTGCTCGCCATCTTAGTTTTACCCGTGCCGCTGAAGAGTTGTTTGTTACTCAAGCGGCTGTAAGTCATCAGATTAAAGCTCTTGAAGAGTTCCTATCGTTGAAACTTTTCCGTCGTCGCAATCGTTCATTGTTGCTGACAGAAGAGGGGCAAAGTTACTTTCTGGACATCAAAGATATCTTCACTTCGATAGCCGAAGCGACCGATAAGGTATTGGAACGTAGCGAAAAAGGGGCGCTGACCATCAGTTTGCCACCAAGTTTTGCTATCCAGTGGTTGGTGCCGCGTTTGGCCGATTTTAATGCCCAAGAACCAGACATTGACGTGCGTATCAAAGCGGTTGATATGGATGAAGGTTCACTGACTGATGATGTTGATGTGGCTATCTATTATGGTCGAGGTAACTGGCCTGGTTTGCGTGCCGATAAACTCTACCAAGAGTTTTTGATCCCACTTTGTTCACCTTCGTTACTTTTGGGTAACAAACCATTAGAATCTCTAAGTGACCTCAAATTACACACCTTGTTACATGATACTTCTCGTAAAGATTGGAAGCAGTTTGCTCGCCAGCAGAATATCGAAGGCATCAATGTGAACCATGGTCCTATTTTCAGCCACTCGACCATGGTGCTTCAAGCTGCTGCGCACGGACAAGGTGTTGCTCTAGGTAACAACGTGCTAGCCAAACCTGAAATGGAAGCGGGACGCTTAATCGCGCCATTTGATGAGGTATTGGTGTCGAAGAATGCCTTCTATGTGGTGTGTCACGAACAGCAAGCGGACATGGGCCGTATCGCGACGTTTAGGGACTGGATGCTGGCTACTGCGAGAAAAGAACAAGAGGAAGTATTGGATGAGCCATTGGATAGCTGAGGGACCTGAAAATGGGCCGCTGTTTATTTTTGCTCACGGCGCAGGGGCAGGCATGGAGCACGATTTCATGACTGCTGTTGCCAAAGGATTAGTTGAGCAGGGTATACGCGTGGTGCGTTTTAATTTCCCTTATATGGTTAAGCGAGCGGAAGACGGTAAGAAGCGTCCGCCAGATCGTGCGCCAAAGCTTCTTGAAGCCTATGAAGAAGTGATCGATCACTTTACTACTCGACCTATCGTGATTGGTGGCAAGTCGATGGGTGGACGTATGTCGAGCTTACTTGCTGACAATGAGCTGGTGGCGGGTATTGCTTGTTTAGGTTTTCCTTTTCACCCACCCGGTAAGCCAGAGAAATACAAAGGTGAGCATTTAGCTAGCATCGACAAGCCAACCTTAATTCTACAAGGTGAGCGCGATACATTCGGTAAGCGCGAAGAGTTCGAAGGCTTTGCATTATCAGAGCAGGTCACAGTGAGCTTTCTGCCAGATGGTGACCACAGCTTTAAGCCACGTAAGAGCTCTGGTTACACAGAAGCAGGCAACATTGCCTCGACGGTAGAGCAGTTAGCGGCATTTATTAAAGAGGTGTACCGTGAAAAGTAAGTGGTTACTCTCGTTTATAGGTCTTTCTGGCTTAACCTCGGTGGCGTTAGGTGCATTTGCTGCACATGGTTTGAAAGCAAAGTTATCGCCTTATTTACTTGGCGTATTTGAAACCGGCGTTTTGTACCAGTTCATCCATACTTTGGCTATCGCATTTTGTGCGATTTTGCTGCTGCTCAATTTGGGACAAAAAGCACAAAAGTATTTTTTCATCGCGGCGATTTGCTTTATCATCGGCATCTTTTGTTTTAGCGGCAGTCTTTACGCGCTGGCGCTGACGGGCATTAAGTGGTTTGGACCAATTACTCCAATGGGAGGATTGTTGTTCATGATCGGCTGGTGTCTGTTCTTTTTTGCTGCGTTTAATATCAAAGAGGTCTCCAAGTGAAACAACTAATGCTCTATTGCCGTTCTGGCTTTGAGAAAGAGTGTGCTGGTGAAATTCAGGACAAAGCAACACAGCTGGAAGTGTATGGCTTCCCTCGTGTGAAGAAAAACTCAGGTTATGTTGTCTTCGAATGTTACCAAGATGGAGACGCAGATAAGCTAGCAAAAGGCATCGACTTTAGCGCACTGATTTTTGCACGTCAGATGTTTGCTGTGGCTGCTGAGTTTGAAGCGCTACCAAGCGATGACCGTATCAGCCCTATTTTGGCTGAACTGTCTGAAATTGAAGCATTCCCGCGTTGTGGTGATCTGCGTATTGAAACCCCAGACACTAACGAAGCGAAAGAACTACTGAAGTTCTGCCGAAAGTTCACAGTACCAATGCGTCAAGCGATGCGTGGTAAAGGTCTGATGTGGAACAAAGACAACGCGAAGAAGCCAGTACTGCATATTTGTTTTGTGGCGCCAGGTCATTGTTACGTGGGTTACTCTTACCCAGGCAACAACTCGCAGTTCTTTATGGGCATTCCTCGCCTTAAGTTCCCTGCAGACGCGCCAAGCCGTTCTACGCTGAAATTGGAAGAAGCATTCCATGTCTTTATTCCTCGTGAGGAGTGGGATGAGCGTTTGGCTCCTGGCATGTGGGGTGTTGACCTAGGTGCTTGTCCGGGCGGTTGGACTTACCAATTAGTAAAACGTTCGATGTTTGTTCACTGTGTGGATAACGGCATGATGGCGGATAGCCTAATGGAAACGGGTCAAATTAAACACCACATGGTGGATGGCTTTAAATTCGAACCAGACCGTAAAAACGTGACTTGGATTGTGTGTGACATGGTTGAGAAGCCAGCACGCGTTGCACACCTTATGGGTCAGTGGCTGCTAAAAGGTTGGGCGAAAGAGGCGATTTTCAACCTTAAGCTACCAATGAAAGGTCGCTACGACGAAGTGCTGCAAGATCTTGAAAACCTAAAAACGTTCCTGATTGAGAACAAAGTGAAATTCAAGCTGCAAGCGAAGCACTTATACCATGACCGTGAAGAGATCACGATTCACATTCAGTGCTTGTCTAACATCTCCCCACACTAATCTACGCGTTACTATGCGATAGAGCGGAATCAAAAAAGCGCCTACAGTAGGGCGCTTTTTTATTGCGGTTTAAGAACCGTGACCGTCACTTAGTTGCTTGTAGGCCACATCTCTTCCCATCTTAATGATTCCATATTGTCCTCAATGCTATCTGGCGTTTGAGCAAAAAAGTCTAATCCAGTTTGACGTTCAACTTCGTCAATGGTGGTAATAAAGTTGGCTAACTCAGAGCTTGAAACATCACGGTGTGGGACAATGAACGCAATGGCTTCATCAAAGCTTGGATCAAGAATGACTTTGTAAAACGCGCTTGGGATCACCACGCCATTACCGATTGTTCCCTCGTTGCCTTGATAAATCGGCCCAGTTACCACATAAAGCTCGTTGTATTCATTGGCGAGATCACGAACATGCTCTTCTAAAACTCGCCAACCAACTCGGTTAAACCCCGGAAGTTGAGGTGACATGTTACTCATCAAAAAGCTTTGCTTCATTGACTCTTGGCTGAAATCCATTGTCGCTGATGGCGCAAGGTGTCCTCTGTCGTACCCTGAGCCTTTGTAGTCCGCTAGGGTAGAGCGTGCGTAATCCGGCATTTCGGAGTCTTCTTTGAAGGCGTTGCTGCGTTTGTTGGTGATGTTCACGCTTTCCGCGGTGATGTGGTAAGCAACCCAGTCTGCGTTTTTGGTGTCATAGTTGTACCCAACCGCATAGCCATCTCGGCAAAGGAACTGATCGCTGTTGGTTGAAGGCATGCCTTTATCAAGGTGTTGACCGCAAGTTTCAGCAAGAGCAGGGAGGGATAGGAGTGTTACTAAAGATACTAAGATTATGTTTTTCATTATTTTTCTCCGTTATAGGGAGATCTGAAAATAATGAAGTTACTTACTAAGACTGTGAATTAGCTTATAAACTAATCAGTACCTTGTAGGTTAATAATGGGGTAAATATCATTGCTGTGAATGTAAAGGGTTACACAACAAATTTTATAAACGTGTTGTCTAACCCAAAACTGACGGCATAAAGAGATGTGCTTACTCGGCTTTATTTGGTCCGGTAAAGCGAATATCTTGCAGGTTAAAGCCGAGATCGATATCGCATTTCAGCGCTGCTACTCGCTTGCATAGACGCGCAGACTCAATGTGTTCATCCAACTTCTTACGATACTTCGGTACCAGCTCTTCACTTGCGTATGCCGTTTCAATGTCCTCAAACTGAGTGAGAATTTCCTTTGCTGCTTTTGGACCTACACCGGGAACGCCCGGAACTTGGCTTGAACTGATGCCCGTTAAGCCCCAGTAGTCAGCAAGCTGAGAGGGCTTTACGCCAAACTCTTTTTCGATAAACGGCTCATCTAGCCAGCGGTGTTGGAAGTAATCACGAATTTGCAAAGTCGGGGACAGCAACTGGCAGTATCCTTTATCGGTCGAAACTATCGTGACCTTCTCTCCGTGACTGGCGACTTTGGTGGCCAGAGTTGCAACCAAGTCATCCGCCTCATCGCCTTCAGACAGCAGCGAATCAATACCTTGTTCCCACCACGCTTGTTGAATCGCGTCTAAGCCTTTCATCAAAGGCTCTGGCATGGGCTTTCGGTTTTGTTTGTAGTCCGGGAGGATTTCTGCGCGCCAGCCGCGATCTTGCTCGTGGTGATCGAATACCGCGATGATGTGCGTCGGTTGCGCTTCAGACAGGATGCGAGTCAGTGTTCTGCCTGTGGTGGTAATGGTTCTTGCTATGTCAGTAGGATCGGGTTGCGCTGAGTGCACGCGGCGGATCAGGTTTAGGGCATCAATGATAACAAGATGAATAGACATAATGACTTAGCAATAAAAAAGGGGCGTAATGCCCCTAGTGTAACCAAAGCTGAGTTATCTATCGACCACCATTTTCCTGATGGGCAATGCGGTAACATGGTTCGTAAGCCGTCCCGCCAGGAAGTTTCATGCGGTGTTGAGCTACAAAGTCTTTCAATAGCTTGTCGAGTTTCTTCATCAAGATTGGCTCACCATTTATGGTGAACGGACCTTTACGTTCGATTTCTCGAATCCCTTCCGCTTTGACGTTACCTGCTACGATACCTGAGAAGGCTTGACGCAAACTTGCTGCCAGAACTTGTGGTTGCTGGTTGATGTTCAAGTTTAAGCTTGCCATTGCATCGTGAGTAGGCTCAAACGGTAGTTGGAACTCAGGCTCGATCTTCAGTGACCAGTTAAAGCTGTACGCATCGCCTTTTTCTTTACGATGCTGGCGAACGTCTTCCATTGAGCGTTTCATGATGCGAGCCACTTCTGCGGGATCATCAATCACGATTTGGTAATGCTTCTGACCTTCTTCACCCAGCGTGTCCGCAATGAAAGCATCGATAGAGCGGAAGTAAGCTTCACTCTCTTTCGGGCCAGTTAGTACGATTGGCATTGGTTGGTCAGCATTTTCTGGGTGCATCATGATACCCAAGATGTACAGCAGTTCCTCGGCTGTACCCGGACCACCAGGGAAGATAACGATGCCGTGCGCCATACGAACAAAGGCTTCAAGACGCTTCTCAATGTCTGGCATGATCACCAGTTCATTCACGATTGGGTTTGGTGGCTCAGCCGCAATGATTGAAGGCTCTGTCAAACCAAGGTAACGCTGCTCGGTGTAACGCTGTTTGGCGTGACCAATCGCTGCGCCTTTCATTGGACCTTCCATTGCACCCGGACCACAGCCCGTACAGATGTTCAGCTCACGCAGGCCAAGTTCGTTACCTACTTCGCGAGTGTATTGGTACTCGGTTGGGTTGATGGAGTGGCCACCCCAACACACCACAAGATTTGGCTCAATGCCCGGCGTTAAAGCACCGGCATTACGTAAAATACCAAATACAAGGTTGGTTATGTGAGTGGCGTTAGTGAGGTTAAGGCGTTGGTTGTCCGCCAAGTGCATGTTTACGTATACGATGTCACGTAGAACAGAGAATAAGTGCTCTTGGATACCTTTAATGATTTCGCCATCAACGAACGCGTGCTCTGGCGGGTTAGCAAGCTCAAGCTTGATACCACGCTCACGACGCACCACATTCACATCGAATGAAAGGTATTTGTCTAACAGCTCTTTTGAGTTGTCGGTATGGCTACCAGAGTTGAGGACCGCAAGCGTACAGTTACGGTAGAGCTGGTAAAGCTCACTTGATGCGGTTTTCTTAAGACGTTCAACTTCCAGTTGTGATAGCAAATCCATGCTACCTGCGGGGCTTATATGGGTAATCATAAGGCCTCCTTGCTAATGCATTTTTATAGGGTAGAAACCAACTCACCTACTTAGCTTATACGTGTCGTTCTACTCAAGTGGTTGGCAGACTTTGTTTTATAGCGTTTAAACAGCTTAGCAGACTGGAAGGGGAGAAACGTGATAACTCGTTGAAATTTTGAGGCAATATGACAAAAGAGAGGGTGAAAGCGGTTCGTTTGGTTGTTTTTTGAACGCTTTTAGGTCCAGTTGACTTGGTTGTTACCGCGCTGCTTGGCATCTTTTAGCATATTACCAAGGCGATCTAAGACGTATTCTGGGTTGTCTGCTTCTCTGAATGAAGTCGAAACGGCGGTCAACGTGATCATGATGTTCTGTTCACGGAATTTAAATGGCAGCTTGCTGATATCACGCTGAATATTTTTCATCAGTTCAAGCGTGTACTCTTCTGATTGTTCTGGGATCAGTAAGATGAACTCTTCACCACCAAAGCGAGCTACGGTTTCTGTATCAGCGATACGCTTATTCATGGTACGAGCGATGATCTTCAGTGCTTTGTCGCCAGCGGTGTAGCCATAGCTGTCATTGACTGCTTTGAAGTTATCAACATCAAACAGCACCACGCGTAGGTTCTGTTGTGAACGGATCCAGCGACGATATTCCAGTTCTAATCGGTCGTTGAATGCTGCACGGTTGTATACCTTGGTGAGCGGATCAAGCAGCATTCGCTGAGCTTGGTCTTCCAAACGTCGACGATAGTCCTGTGTGCTTTCGAATACGGCTTCCAGTTGATTCTTGCTGTAACTCAAGCGCTCCTGAAGGGCTTGTTCACGCTCTTCCGTCATTCTTAAGCGTTCGGTCAGTGACGCCATTTTGGCCAGAAGTGGTGACACTTCCCCTTTCAATTCTTCTAAATCTTGTGCTTGTTCGACCGACTCCTGGCTGCGTTCCACCAAGGAGGTCATCTCAGAGTTTAACTCTTGGCGATGTTCGAAGTAGGTTTGGTGTTGGTCGACGTTCTGGTGAACGGTTTTAAGGTTGCTCGAAAGCGAGGTGTTCAACTGCTCTAGGAACTGTTCTGACGATTTACGTTCGTACTTGGTGGCTTCCACGACCAGTTTAAGTGTATTTAACGTCAGTTCGATAAGCGACTCTGCATTCACCCCCAACAGTAACTTGGCGCGTATATCCAACAGTTGATCACCGGATTCACCCTCGAAGTCGAGTTCGGTGATGGTGTGTTGTAGATCGCTGGCAAGGCACTCTAACTGAGATTTATCCGGGCCGTTTTCTAGTTCGCCAAGGTTAAGGCGTGAGTTGGAAGTGATGATCTTGAGCGCACGTTCGTAGATGCTCAGCAGTTTGGTTGCTTGGTCGACTTTGGTCCCGGGGTGA
Source organism: Vibrio sp. B181a (assembly GCF_030248375.1). NCBI lineage: Bacteria > Pseudomonadati > Pseudomonadota > Gammaproteobacteria > Vibrionales > Vibrionaceae > Vibrio > Vibrio sp. B181a. The sequence continues at coordinate 73,638 of NZ_JAHGAD010000071.1, forward strand.
ACTTCCGAAAAGCTCATTAGGTTACGCAACTCGCGTTTTAGCTGCGCAGGCAGGCCAGTGATACGTTGAAGCGTTTCACCACTGTGTTTGATTTGTTCGTCGAGATAACCGGTCTGTTTTTCCATCGCCTTAGACTGCTGTTTGAGCATTCTTTCTAGCACTGCTAAACGAGGGATCAGCGTACTGACATCTTTTTGATGTTCAAGCTCTTGCTGAATTTCGAGCAGGTAGTTGGTTACTTGAGAGTTTGAACCCTGACAAGCAGAAGACAATGATGCCACAACTCGCTTTAGAACTTGCTGCTCACGTTGAAATTTGAGCGAAGTATCACGATGAGTCAGCCTGAGTTGGTCAAGTTGACAACTCAGCTGATGAAGCTGCGACTGAATATCGGATTCCAAGATTCCCATGAAGTGACTACGGTTAAGTCCATGTACTACTGACGATTATTTGATAATAACAAAAAACTTTATAGCGTCATCACTGATCGCGCTCAACCGTTGGTTAATTACCCGTTTTTTAATATTTTTTTGATGTCGTCCTCATTCTTATAAGAAGAATGAATCTTTATTAGTCCTTGATTGATGGCATGTTGACACGCAGTTCGTATGTCACCAGTTGCAAAGCTCGCGGCTGGTGCGTTATCAATTGCCTTCAAGAATACCCAGTGACTGTGTCTGTCTTTTAAGCTCACCTCACGGGCAATGTGGGTGGCAAGAAGTAACAGGTCGAGTAACTCTTCATCGTTAATCGCCGTGTATGCACGTGGTAAGAATGGGTAGTCACTGATGCCCATACGAATGATGCGGTTCACATCGTGCTTGGCCGCGAACTCATCCACCCAAGTTTGGAACTTGTTAAACGTTTCTTCTGCAGAGGCATCACGATCCGCGTTTGGCTCGATGTACAACAAGTTAGCATCGGAGAAATGATACAAACGTGTCGGCTTTTGGATGCGTTCTGCTAGGAATTCACCAAATGCACGCTCTAACTCTAAGCCTGCTTTGTAACCATGCTGAACGTACATGCTGCGTAGGAATGGCAAATCAATCATCACGAAACGCAAACGGTCGTTGAGTGGCTCGTGAATCAGCTCGCCCATCTGCCACTGCTCGAACGTATCGCTCGATTTCTTCAGAGAGCGCGATAGCTTAACGTTGAGCATGCGTAGGTTACGCAAACGCGAGCGGGAATGGGTAAACAGGTCATCGCGCAGTTTTTCAATTTCAGTCGCTTGGCGTTGCATGATGACGCCACGGCGCATGATGAAGAGGAACATCACCAATACGATAATGAACAATGCGAACGAGATTTTTTGGAACTTGCGGTGCTCCATGCTCACTTGAATCAGCTTTTCTGCCTGGCCGACATAATGAATGCTTTGCTCAGCAAACTCTTTTTGCTGGCGGAAGGCATCTTCACTGATTTGGTTAAGTTGTTTTTGTTCCAGTCGAACTAGACTGGTGTACTTTTTATACGCTTGTAGAGATAGCTGATATTCGCCAGCTTGCTCGTAGCCTAAGCCTAACAAACGGTAGGACTGTTGTTTGATAAAGCCCGTCTCGTCTGGTGCTTTCTCTATTAGGTCGAGCGCTTTCTTCGCATTGACGATGACGTCTTTACTGTCGTTTTGGTGGTACGCCAAGCCAGATTGTAGCAGCGCCGCTTTAGCTTCTAACTGCGGTAAATCTGCATACTCTAACAAGTCCCTAGCACGATCTAAGTACTGCTCTGCCAGCGCGTAGTTATAGAGCTGTAAGTAGGTTGCCGCGAGACTCAAACGGATCTTGATGATGCGATTGATGTTCTTGCTGGTGCTGTCGTGGTCAAGCACATTGAAGTAATGCACCAGTGCTAGGTTGAATTTACCTTGGTAGAAGTAGATATCGCCCATTTGCTCTAACACATCAGCCAGAATTGGTGAGCTTGGGTAGCTGTCGTAAAAGTCGGCCGCCTGAGAGAGGTACTCGATGGCTTTATCGTACACACGGCGCTCTTGGAATAGACGTGCTAACAGACGGTTTACCTTCGCCAGTCTTGCGCCGCTGTCATTTTCAATGGATTGCCAGTAACCATATAGCAGCTCTGACAGGGCAAGGTTGTACTTCTTATTGTTGAGATAAAACTCGCCGACGGCAGTGTGGTAATCAATCAGAGTTAGGTCTGAGCGATTGTCCTCTAGCATGGTTTTGGCTTTTGCGTACAAGCGCTCGGCGTTTACCGAATTACCGCTGTTAGCCGCCAGCAGTGCACGCTGCATCACTAAGCGGTAGCGAACGCTGTCAGTGCGTTGTAAAACCGGATTTGCTTCTTCAATCTGCTTTTCTATTTGGTCGAGTTTTTCTTCCGCTGCGGCGTAGTTTTTGTCGTACATCCAAATCATTTGATTGCGCATCAGTTGCACATCCAGATTCATGTACGGTAGTTGGTATTCTTTGGCGAGGCGTTTTGCTTCATCAAGGTTGTTGATGGCAGAGCGAATGTTGCCCATGGCGTAGTCGGCTTGCGCGATGATTTTATGCGCTTCAATCGTGCTGCTTGGTGTGCGGATGCTACGGTCGGTCTCTTCACGAGACATGGCAGAAGGGCTGCCGTTCTCTTGGCGCTCAGTGAGTTCACGTTGCAAAAGGTAGTTTTTGGCCGCTTGTTTGGCTTGTGAAGGTTCGATCTCAGCCAGTTGCTGAGCTTCATTAAGCAAAGCAGAAGATAAAATGGTCGCGTGAAGTGGCTGTGCTAACAATAAGCAAAGAAAGCCAATCAGCCTAAATAGACGCGAACTGTCCCAAAACATCCTTTTCGTTCCCTTGAACTGTGTCGTAATTTACGTATTTTTGAATAATCAATAGTAGAGAAAAACGCCCAGCAATCCAACAGATAGCTGGGCGTTTTTGAGTATTTAAGTAATTAGTGTTTGAGTATGGAACTCAAATACTTTCATTACCTACTCAGATTACTGACGTGCCATGCGATTATTGTGTGCTGGCTTGTCTTGCTCCGTTGAGCGGTAAGGGTTGATATCTAAACCACCACGACGAGTATAACGTGCGAATACCGTAAGTTTCGTTGGTTGGCAGTACTTCATCAGGTCAGTGAAAATACGCTCAACACATTGCTCGTGGAATTCGTTGTGCTCACGGAATGACACTAGGTAACGAAGCAGCTTCTCACGATCAAGCTTAGCGCCTTGGTAGCGAATTTCTACGCTGCCCCAGTCTGGCTGATTGGTGATTAGACAGTTCGATTTCAGTAGATGACTGTGAAGAATTTCTTCTACTTGCTCATCACCAGCAGCACCTTCAAGCAGTGCAGCGTCAAAATCGTAGCTAGTGATTTCAATGTCTTGATCATCAATACACTCACCTTCCATCGTTACGATTGGTTGGTTGGTGTAGTGGTTAACTGGGTTTACTTCCACAAGTACCGCTTCGCCTGCACATGCCGATAGATCTTGCGTTAGACGCTCAGTCACTTCTTCCCAAGTAGCAAAACGGGTTTGGTTGTAGCTGTTTAGGTACAGTTTGAACGACTTTGATTCAATCAAGTTGGCGCTGGTCGCTGGAATGTACACTTCGCCAACCGCCACTTGAGGCAAGCCTTTGCTGTTTAGCCAAGATAGCTCGTACAGCGTCCAAATGTCGTGACCTAAAAACGGCAGGCTGTCGCCCAGTTCTAAGTCGTCACGGTTTAGGCTGCGAGGTACAGGTTGCAGCAAGCTTGCGTCGTATTGGTTTGCGTACTCAGTCTTTTTACCAAGCGTCAGGCCAGCAAGCTCTTTAGCGTCAGAATATTTGCTCATACTTTGTGGTCATTTTCGATTAGAATGGCGAGAATTTTACTGAATCCGCTGCTTAATTGCTATCCGGCAGACACCGCAACCTGATAAAAACAAACCAGGAGACCTTCATGACCCAAACCGTTCCTCAGGCTCTACAGGACTTTAGCCTGCGCTACCAACAAGCTTGGCAAGACAAGCACAATGAACTGCCACGCAGTGAAGAGCTTGCTGATCTTGTTTCTCCATGTGTAGAAGAGAAACGCGATGGGGCAGTACTGTGGAAAGCGTTCCCACGTGAAGAAATGGCGGATTTCACTAACGTTGAGAACGCAATTGAGCTGACGCTGCATGAAGACATCAAGGCGTTCTACGGTTCTCAGTACAGCGCAGATATGGACGCGACTTGGCAAGGTAATGAGCTGACGTTGCTGCAAGTATGGAGTGATGATGACTTTACTCGTCTGCAAGAGAACATTCTGGGTCACTTAGTCACTCAGCGTCGTCTAAAGCTAAAACCGACAGTATTTATCGCGGCGACAGATGCCGAGCTGGATGTTATTTCTATCTGTAACCTAACCGGTAATGTGATTCTTGAACGCCTAGGTTCGGATAAGCGAGATGTGCTAGCCGAGACACTGACTGAGTTTCTGAGCAAACTAGAGGCAGCGGTGTAAGCATGTACGTTGTTGAGTTGCAGTTTGAGTGTTTTGATAACACCACCGTAAGCGCCGTAGATAAAGCGATTAATGGTCTGATGGACGCACTGCGTTACAACGGACAAGTTCTGGGTCGTGAATTTCCTATCGTAATGGGTGATGGCGAGTTCTATGTTCGCGTGGTTTGCCCAGAGCAAGACAGTTTGCATCCTCGCTACCATTCTGACTTCGTCAAAGTGTGTATGAATCGTTTGTCGGAAGCGTCGTTGCTTGCGCCGAAAATGCGCATGTTGGGTCGTGATTTGAATTCAGAAGAAGCGGCGGAAGAAGAGACACCTAGTTGGCAAGTGCTGTACACCACGTACGTTCATACTTGCTCTCCACTGCGCAGCGGCGAGACGCTATTGCCAATCCCACTTTACCGTAATGGTGCGACGCTGAATGGTGACCACAAAGCGGTGGTGAAATGGCAAACTGAATGGCAAGCGTGTGATGAAATCCAAATGGCGGGTGGCTGCCGTGCTGAACACGCTGCACTGCATGAAATCTGCGATGCTGACAGTGTGCTGTTCCGCCGCGGTTGGGACTTACGTGGTCGTATTGAATACATCACTAAGATCCCGACTTACTACTACCAATACCGAGTTGGCGGTGAGTCGCTTGAAGCGGAAAAAGGGCGTAAGTGTCCAAAATGTGGTGGTGAATGGTTACTCGACGAACCGCTGCACGATATCTTCTACTTCAAGTGTGACGATTGCCGTATTGTCTCCAACATCTCTTGGGATCACATTAAGTAGCCCATTTTTAAAGCTGGCGTCTATGCCAGCTTTTTCCTATCGCTTTAAATGAATCGAGCCTGTTCAGTAAAATTACCCATTATTGATGGTGTCAATGTTTTGATTTAAAAAGTATTTTTGTCAGCCATTCCTCTCATCCCCTTGCTTGTGATCTTTGTTCATATTCAAAGAAAAATGTAACCTAGTTGCATGGTTTATAAGCATTGAAACGTTTGCTTCTCAAAAATTTCAAATAACATCCATATCCTTTTTGAGGTTTTGGGAAGTGGGCCCCTTCCGAAAATATATATAAAAAAATAATCTGGAAGGAATTGAGATGACTTTATTTAAACGAAGCTTAGTCTGTATTGCTGTTGTCGGCTTGATGGCTGGCTGTGATGATGAAACCAAGTACGTAGAGGTTCCATCGGATTACAGCCCGGTGGTTGCAGAGGGAAAAACATTAACCAACACGCCTGACGTAGTTGTGAAAGGTGAAGCAACACAAGCGGATGAAGTAACCATTGCTATCGCAGCAACATCGGATCTACACGGTCGCTTGTTTGGTTTTGACTACGCGTTGAACGCAGAAGACGATGACGCTGGTATTACTCGTGTAGCCACTTTGCTTGCTGACCAAAAAGCGGCACATCCAAATATGATCCTGATTGATATCGGTGATACGGTTCAGGGTAACTCCGCGCAACTATTCAACGATGATCCAACTCACCCAGTGGTCGAGAGCATGAACTCTCTTGGCTTTGACGTTTGGGTACCAGGCAACCATGAATTCAACTTTGAGCGTTCGTTTGTCGATCGCAACCTCGATCATTTTAATGGTGCGGTACTGTCTTCTAACATCAAGTGGGAAAGTAACGATGTGAACTACATTCGCGCGTTCCAAATGTTTGAAGTGGAAGGCGTGAAAGTGGCGATCGTTGGTCTAACGCCATCGAACGTGCCGAACTGGGAAGCGTCAGCGCCGGATCACTTCAAAGGCTTGAAGTTCGAAAACGAATTGGATGCAACCAAAGAAGCGGTTGACCAACTGGTATCTGAATACAATCCAGATGTGATTGTGGGTGCGCTTCACCTTGGCCGCCAAGAAGATGGTGGTGTGGGCGTTTACGAAATCGCGTCTGCAATGGCGGATAAATTCGACGTTATTCTAGCGGGTCACGAACACGCCAACTATATCGAACAAGTGAATGCTGATGGCACGATAACACCAATCAGCAAATCCACATCAGAAATTGGCGGTGAAAATACGTTGATTGAAGATAAAGCGAAGTCTGGTGAATACAACCAAGACAATCGCGCGCAAAGCGTGAAAATCATTGAGCCGGGCAAGTGGGGTGCTTACCTAGCGAAAGCTGAAATTCAATTGAAGAAAGTCGATGGCAAGTGGACGATGGAAGACACTACATTGACCAACATTGGCACGAAGAAAGTGGAAGAAGAGCAAGCGCTGCAAGCGAAATTCCAATACGTGCACGATATCTCGGTTGAAGACGCAACTCGTGAATTGGGGCGTGTGACAGGTAACTTCACACCAAGTGCAACGGGTTACCCAGACGAAGCGACAGCAACGGATTACAATTACACCGCAGAGCGTTTGTACTCGACGATTCACCTAGCGAAAGTCGTTGATACGCCATTGATGGATGTGATTAACCAAATCCAAATGCAGAAAATTGAAGAGGCGATGGGTGAGGGTAATGGTGCGATTGTCTCTGCTGCGTCGTTGTTCTCTGATCAATCTAACTTAATCGACAACGAAGTTTACACCAAAGGTAAGTCGACCAACTTGTACAAGTACGATAACACCTTACTTGGCGTAGAGATGACAGGTACGAACCTAAAACGCTTCATCGAGTGGTCGTACTCTTACTTCAACCAATATAAACCGGGTGATATTACCGTATCGTTCAAGAAAGGCGCGCCAGCTTATCTTTACGATCAATTCGATGGTGATATTGAGTTCACTGTGGATCTGAGTAAGCCGTCTCTTGAGATGGATGAGAACAACGCAGTAACGAATGAAGGTAGCCGTGTGAATATTACCAGCATTGGTGGTGAGCAGTTCGATCCAAACGCGACCTACAAAGTGGCGATGAACAGCTACCGCTTTGGTTCGCAAATCCAGAAGTATGGCTGGGCAAGCAAAGACGACGTGTTCTATGACTCAGTGAACGAGCAAGTTTACGCAATTCGCGACATGCTGACGGCTTATGTTGAAGAGCACAAAGGTATCAACGTGGCAGATTTCAGTGGCAGTCTTGGTAACTGGTCGTTCACTCAATACCTACCAAGTGGTGATATCACGACCCTGCGTGAAGGCGAAGGTAAAGCGCTGTGGGAACAATTGAAGAACATGGAAATCTGTGTCTCGATTGATTTAGAAAACCCGAAATACCCAGCGATTGTTAAGTCTGTGAACATCAATGATTCGTCTAGCTACTTTGTTAACCCTAACAAAGACGCGGCGACCCTTGATGAGAAAGTCGCAGGTTGTAACCCAACTCATTAATCCTGCATGTGGGCGCGGTAATCTTTACCGCGCCTAATTTTACTCACCAGAGGCAAAGCCCGTTTAGTGAGTGATGTAGAAGAGTACTTCATGATCAAAAGAACCTATAACCGATGGGGTTTCACCCTACTGATTACCCTTATCTCCACGCTTATTTTTCAGTTTTCTTCTTCGTGGAGTGAAGATTTCCGTCCTAAATCTCGCCAGCAACAAGAGTTTGTTGAAGCGACTGTCACGCGTTCCATCTCAAACCATGTTGCGCCTGATCCGCTTGTGCCAGATGTGATGACAGGTAAACAAGTCTTCATGGCAAAAATTCTTGAAGGAGAGAGCAAAGGCTTAGAGGTGGAAGTCACCAATCCTCTTAGTCGCCAGCACAACGTGTATGTCAGTGAAGGCGATACTTTCATCATGATGATCCGCGAAACCACCAATGGCACCGTCTATTGGGCGTATAACCACAAACGCTCAGACGCGATTTACCTTATGCTTGCTCTGTTTTGTGCGCTGCTGCTGAGCTTTGGTAAGAAAGAGGGCATTAACTCTATGGTCGCGCTTTATTTCACTGCTGCCTTGATCGTTGGTGTGTTGGTGCCGAGTATTTTTGCAGGTTGGAATCCGATGTTGGTCAGCATCTTATTGATGGTGGTGATCATCGTGGTCAGCTTTATTCTCGTTTCTGGCTATAACCGTAAGAGTTTATGTGCCATGGGCGGTACGTTATTGGGTGTGATAGCTGCGGGTGTCATGGCGCAGTGGTTTGGAGAAATGGCGCACTTGTCGGGCATTTACCTCGACAAAGGCGAAGACGTTATTTATCTAACGTCGGTGAAGATGGGTATTCGTTGGTTGATGTTCGTGACGATTGTCGTTGCTGCGCTTGGCGCTGTTATGGACGTTGCGATTTCGATTGCATCGGCGTACGCGGAGCTGCAACAAACTGATCCGAAACTCAAGCCAAAGCAGTTGGTTAGAGCGTCGATGAATATTGGTCGGGACATCATGGGTACCATGACTAACACCTTGATCTTGGCGTTTGCTGGCGGCTCATTGACGACCATCATGATGGTGTGGGGGCTTAACATGCCAGCGAGCCAGTTTATGAATATGCCGTTGGTGGGCCTCGCAGTCGTGAACGCGTTAGCGGGCAGTGTGGGGATTGTGCTGACTATTCCTTTTACTGCGTTTCTAGCGCCTTATGTGTTCAAGCATCCTCAAGTGGAAGAGCAGATGAAAAAGAACGTTGAGCAAGACGAAGTTCAACTGTTCTAGCGGTAAAGCTGTAATCAAAACAGATGCAAAAAGGGCGCTCCGATGAGCGCCCTTTTTAATCGTAAGTTTTGTAGAAAGTGGCGATTACCAACCTTTCACTACGCCACCTTTGAAAATGTCTTTCGCTGCTTCGTAAACTTCTTCAGTTTGGTATGCCTTAACGAAGTTTTGTACGTTAGCGGCTTGAACGTTGTCTTCACGAGCAACGATCAGGTTTACGTATGGAGACTCTTTGTCTTCAACGAAGATACCGTCACGCTCTGGCGTTAGGTCGATTGAGCTTGCGTAAGTTGTGTTGATGATAGAAATCGCTACGTCATCAAGAGAACGTGGAAGTTGTGCTGCATCTAGCTCAACGATAGTGATGTTTTTCGGGTTACCAACGATGTCACGTACCGTTGCCAGTAGACCAACGCCGTCACGCAGTTCGATCAGACCTTGTTGCTCAAGAAGCAGAAGAGAACGACCTAGGTTCGTAGGATCGTTTGGAACCGCGATACGTGCGCCATCTTCGATTTCATCCACTGATTTTACTTGTTTAGAGTAACCAGCGATTGGGTATACGAAAGAGTTACCAGCAGTCACTAGTTTGTAGCCACGATCTTTTACTTGTTGATCTAGGTATGGCTTGTGTTGGAACGCGTTTACGTCGATTGAGCCATCATCCAGCGCTGCGTTTGGTGTTACGTAATCGGTAAAGGTAACCAACTCAACATCCAGGTTGTATTTCGCTTTAGCAACTTTTGCCGCAACTTCAGCAACCTGTGCTTCTGCACCTGCCATTACGCCAACTTTTACTTTGTTCACGTCGACTTCTTTGTCACCACAACCAGCAAGAACCAGTGCAGAAGCAGCAGTTGCAACAGTCAAAAGACTCTTAAGGCTAAATTTCATTTTTATCTCCTTATAATTGGTATTTTCAATTCTTATCTGTGGTCTACGCGGCGTACGATTGCATCACCGATAGACTGAATAATTTGTACTAGAACAATCAGCATCACGACGGTTACTGCCATGATCACTACGTCATAGCGGTGGAAGCCATAACGAATCGCGACGTCACCAAGACCACCGCCGCCTACCGTACCCGCCATTGCTGAGTAGCTCACTAGCGTTACTAGAGTAATGGTTACTGAGTTAACAATAGTCGGCATTGCTTCAGGAAGCAGCACTTTTGTGATGATTTGTGTTGGCGTCGCGCCCATAGATTGCGCGGCTTCAACCAAACCTGATGGTACTTCTAGTAGTGCGCCTTCAATGAGACGTGCCACAAATGGGATAGCCCCGATGGTTAAAGGAACAATCGCTGCTGTTGTACCGATGAAGGTACCAACCAACAGTTTGGTTACTGGAATAATTGCAACCATCAGTACTAGGAAAGGAACCGAGCGACCGATGTTAACGATGGCGCCAAGCACGCGATTCAGTTTGGTGTTTTCCAGCAAGCCACCTTTTTTAGTGGTGTGCAGAATGACGCCGAGAGGAATGCCCACTGCAAAACCAACGATGCCTGCAACCGCAACCATGTAAAGGGTTTCCCACGTTGCGCCCAAAAGTAGGTTGCTGTTTAAGCTCAGCCATTCAGAAATCGTATTAAAGGACATAGCCAAGTACCTCTACTTTCACGTTGTGCTCACGCAGGAACTCAATCGCTGCGTTATCGTCTTCTTCGTTACCAAACAGCTCCGCGACCATCATGCCGAACTTCACGCCGCCAGCGTAATCTAGATCGGAACTTAGGATGCTCACATCGATGTTGAACTTACGAGCGATTTGCGTCATCAGAGGGGCATCCACGGTTGCGCCAGTAAATTCTAGGCGAACCAATGGGTAGCTGTTTTCCACGCGCGTGGTTTGTAAGCGAGCTTGGTAATCTTCTGGGATAGAAAGATCCAAAGTAGAGCGAATGAACTCGTGTGCCAGTGCAGTCTTCGGATGCGCGAAGATTTCACCCACGGTGCCTTTTTCCACTAGCTCACCATCACCGATGATCGCCACTTCGTGACAGATGCTCTTAACCACTTCCATTTCGTGAGTGATCAGAAGAATGGTGATTTCTAGCTTGCGGTTGATTTCTTTGAGCAGTTCTAAAATGGACTGTGTCGTTGCAGGATCCAGCGCGCTGGTTGCTTCGTCACAAAGTAGCACGCTAGGGTCTGATGACAACGCACGAGCGATAGCCACACGTTGCTTTTGACCACCACTGAGGTTTGCTGGGTAGCTTTCATGCTTGTCTGCAAGACCGACGAGCTTAAGAAGCTCAGTCACTTTTGTTGTGATTTGCGCTTTGTCTTTACCTGCTAGCTCAAGAGGGAGTGCGACATTGTCGAAAACGGTGCGAGACGACAGCAGGTTAAAGTGTTGGAAGATCATCCCGATGTTGCGGCGAGTTTCTCCCAATTGCTTTTTGCTTAATTTGGTTAGGTCAACGCCATCTACGATGATGGAACCTGAAGTTGGAGCTTCCAGCATGTTTACACAACGGATGAGGGTACTTTTACCCGCGCCCGATGAACCGATAACACCAAAGATGGTGCCCTTCGCGATATCTAGGTTAATGTCCTTAAGGGCAAGAATTTCCTTACTGCCTTGGTAGAACACTTTATTGACGTTTTTTATTTCTATCATGTTTCAACCTGCACAGAGATACTGGGAACTTCGCTGTTAAAAACGGCTTTTAACAGGAGTAAATTTTGAACTCTATCTCAATTCTCAGTTGATGCTATGGGTTAAGCAGTAGTAAGTCAATAGATATTTTTACGTCTAGACGTCTAAATGTATGGATGTTCTGCAGGGAGAGTAAAACAGAGGATGTGCGCTAGAAGGAAGCAATTAAGAGGGATACTTAAGATTTACCGATTCTCGGACGGCAAATCAACTGTTTTGTCGCGAACTTACACCAATTAGATAGTGTGAGTGCTTATAAGGTATGTAATAATCTGATGAAACCGAGTAAATAGAGAAATACGTTTTGGCAAAACCTGCTGTTTTTATCGATCGTGACGGCGTGATTAACGTTGACCACGGTTACGTTCATGATGAACATGATTTTGAGTACATTGACGGTGTGTTTGAAGCGACAAAAGCGCTGAAAGAGAAAGGCTACCTGTTGGTGCTTGTGACCAATCAATCTGGCATTGCACGTGGTAAATTCAGCGAAGACCGTTTCTTGTCTCTGACTCAATGGATGGATTGGAACTTTGCTGACAATGGCGTTGAGTTCGACGGCATTTACTACTGCCCACATCATCCTGAGCATGGCATCGGTGAATACAAGCAAGATTGTGACTGCCGCAAGCCAAAACCAGGTATGTTCATTTCTGCGCGTGACTTCTTGAAGATCGACATGGAGAAATCTGTGATGATCGGCGACAAAGCCGAAGACATGATGGCAGCAGAGGCGGCAGGCGTTGGCACTAAGATTTTGGTTCGTACTGGTAAACCAGTAACGGAACAAGGCGAAGCGATTGCTACGGTTGTACTTGATAGCATTGCCGATGTGCCTGCGTACCTAAACAAGTAATCTTCATTACTGATTGAGATAAGGGAAGCCGCTGCTTCCCTTTTGTTTGATTCCTTCTTTTAGTCTGAACACTTATGAGCAAAAAACTCACCATTCTTGATATCGCGAAATTGGCTGGCGTTGGCAAATCGACGGTTAGCCGTGTACTTACCAATGATCCCAAGGTAAAACCGCAAACGCGTGAGAAGGTTGAACAAATCATTCGTGAATCAGGCTATGTGCCGTCCAAATCAGCACAATCGATGCGTGGTGGCAGCCAGAAAGTGGTCGGCGTGATCATTTCTCGTCTTGATTCCCCATCAGAAAACCGTGCCGTCGGCACTATGCTTAATGCTTTGTACTCGGCAGGGTACGACGTGGTGATCATGGAGAGCCAGTTCGATCGCGATAAAACCAACGAGCATTTGGACGTTCTTAAACGTCGCAATGTCGATGGGGTGATCGTGTTTGGCTTCACTGGGTGCGATGAGCAAGCGTTAGCGGAGTGGGGCAATCGCATTGTCGTGATCGCCATGGACACGCAAATGGTTTCCTCGATCAACTACGACAACCAAGGCGTTATCGATATGGCGCTCTCCCATCTGGAACAACAATCTATTTCTCGTATTGCCTACATCGGTGTTGACCCAGAAGATCGCACAACGGGCCTTGCTCGTCTAAATGCTTACCACGCTTGGTGTGAGCAAAAGCGTGTTGAACCTTGTTTTCAAACCGGCAAACTTAGCCACGAAAGCGCCTACCAGCTGGTGGATCAAGTTCTTCATTCCGACACGCAAGCCATCGCTTGTGCCAGTGACACCATTGCTCTCGGTGTGATCAAACGTCTGCAAGAAATCGGACGTGAAGATGTGGTGGTCACTGGTGTGGGGGGCAACGAACTACTCTCGTTCCTTTTTCCAAATGTCTTCAGCGTGGATCCGGGCTATGCACATGCCGGTGAGAAAGCCGCTAAGATGCTGATCAATCAGTTAAACGGTGATGAGTCTGTGGTGCATTTTACCCAGCAACCGATCCGCCATTAATCCACCTGTCGACAATCTGCTCTAAAATTATACTGTGATCATTCTCAACTAATGGGACTGTTCCCATTTTGTTTTTTAAAGCGAGCTGGCATTATTAAAATTATCAAATGGGAATGTTCCCAAAATAAAAATAATACGACGAATTGAATGTATCCAGTACAGGGTGGACAAAGTTATGAGTAAGATTGCGCGTCAAGATGTAGAGCGCCTTATTGAGCTGGTCGGGGGATCGGACAATATTGCCAGTGTTAGCCACTGCTTAACTCGCTTACGTTTCGTGTTGAATGACACAGACAAAGCCGATACCAAACAGTTAGATGCACTGCCTATGGTGAAAGGCTGTTTTACCAACGCAGGTCAGTTCCAAGTGGTGATCGGCACGGAAGTCGATGAGGTATACAAGGTACTGATCGAGCTAAGCGGAAAAAGTGAAGCGAGCAAAGATGAATCTAAGAACGCTGCTCGTCAAAACATGAATATCGTTGAGCGTGGTATTTCCCATCTTGCTGAAATCTTTGTACCACTGCTACCTGCGATCATCACTGGTGGTTTGATTCTTGGTTTCCGTAACGTGATTGGCGACATCAAGATGTTTGATGGCCAAACGCTTACGGAAATCAGCCAGTTTTGGGCAACGGTACACTCTTTCTTATGGCTAATTGGTGAAGCAATCTTCTTCTTCCTGCCAGTTGGCGTTTGTTGGTCGACAGTGAAAAAGCTCGGTGGTACTCCGATTCTGGGTATCACATTGGGTGTCACACTGGTTTCGCCACAGCTAATGAACGCCTACCTAATTGGTAAGCAAGTGCCTGAAGTATGGGATTTTGGCTTATTCGCCATTGAGAAAGTGGGCTACCAAGCGCAAGTGATTCCTGCGATGTTAGCGGGCGTTGCCTTGGCGTTCATAGAAACCAATTTAAAGCGCATCATTCCGTCTTATCTTTACCTAGTGGTCGTACCGTTTGTCTCTATCATTGTGTCTGTGATTCTTGCGCACTCTATTATTGGTCCATTCGGTCGCATGTTGGGTGACGGCGTTGCTTTCGCAGCAAAAGCAGCCATGACGGGTGACTTCGCAATGATTGGCTCAACCATCTTTGGCTTCCTATATGCGCCATTGGTAATTACTGGTATTCACCACACCACCAACGCGGTTGATCTTCAACTGATGCAAGAGCTAGGTGGCACGCCAATCTGGCCTCTGATTGCACTTTCAAATATTGCTCAAGCGTCTGCAGTAGTCGGCATCATTATCATCAGTAAAAAACACGGCGAGCGTGATATCTCGGTGCCTGCGGCTATCTCTGCTTACCTTGGTGTGACGGAGCCTGCGATGTACGGCATCAACTTGAAATACAAATTCCCAATGCTGAGCGCGATGATCGGCAGTGCGATTGCCGCAGCTATCTGTGGCAGCGCAGGTGTGATGGCGAATGGTATTGGTGTGGGCGGTTTGCCGGGCATCTTGTCTATCCAACCACAGTTTTGGGGCGTATTTGCTCTGGCGATGTTGGTGGCGATTGTGGTCCCTGTAGCGCTGACGCTTGTGTTGTATAAGCGTGCGCAAATGAAAGGCGAGTTAGAAACCGCTAACGCGTAATTCAAACTGAGGCAGTGATTTGGCTGCCTCGTTTATCTCCTCTATTTTTTAAGATTTTTAAGTTTCCGTTTAATGGTAAGTGAGCGTTAGAAATGGCAATGACCAAGCATGATGAGAGCTGGTGGAAAACCGCAACCATCTACCAAATTTACCCAAAAAGCTTTTGTGACAGTGGAAGTAAAGGCACGGGCGATATTAAAGGGATCATTTCTAAACTGGATTATCTAAAACACCTTGGTGTGGATGCGATTTGGCTGACGCCGGTTTATCAATCGCCAATGATCGACAACGGTTATGACATTTCTGATTACTACGCGATCAACCCAGATTTCGGCACTATGCAAGATTTCGATACCCTGTTGGCTGAGGCTCACCAGCTGGGTATTCGAATCATCATGGATATCGTGGTCAACCATACTTCGACAGAACACAAGTGGTTCCAATCAGCACTGGGTGATAAAAACAGCCCGTACCGTGATTACTATATCTGGAAAGATCCGGTTGATGGCGCAGAGCCAAACAACTGGCAATCTAAGTTTGGTGGCAATGTTTGGGCACTGGATAAAAAAACGGGCCAGTACTATTTGCACCTTTTTGCTAAAGAGCAAGCGGACTTAAACTGGGAAAACCCGGTAGTGCGTGAAGAAGTGAAAGAAGTCATCAGCTTCTGGGCAGAGAAAGGTGTGGATGGTTTTCGTCTTGACGTTATCAACCTGATTTCCAAGCAGCAAGATTTTCCAAGTGATGATATTGGTGATGGTCGCCGCTTCTACACCGACGGCCCACGTGTGCACGAATACCTTCAAGAGATCAGTGAAGCCGTGTTCCAAAAATATGGCAGTGTGACGGTGGGTGAAATGTCTTCCACCACGCTAGAGCATTGTCAGCAGTATTCAGCGCAAGATGGCAAAGAGCTGTCAATGGTGTTCAACTTCCACCACTTGAAAGTCGATTACCCGAATGGTGATAAGTGGACGAAAGCGCCGTTTGATTTCATTCAACTGAAACAGATCTTCAACCATTGGCAAACCGGCTTAAATGGCAAAGGTTGGGGCGCGCTATTTTGGTGTAACCACGACCAACCACGCGTTGTGAGCCGATTAGGTAACGACGAACAATACCGCGTCGAGTCTGCCAAAATGCTTGCGGCATCGGTACACATGATGCAAGGCACGCCTTATGTTTATCAAGGTGAAGAGATCGGCATGACCAACCCAGGTTACACCGAAATCAGCCAATATCGCGATGTTGAAAGTACGAACATGTACGACATCATGGTCAATCGCGATGGCGTATCTCACGACGATATGATGGCGATTTTGGCGCAGAAGTCGCGTGATAATTCACGTACTCCAATGCAATGGAATAGTGCGAAACATGCGGGCTTTACTGAAGGCACGCCGTGGCTAGAGGTGGCTCAGAACTATTCTGAGATCAACGCGGAAACCGCGATTGCCGATTTGAACTCGGTGTTCTACTTCTACAAGCGCTTGATTGAACTGCGTAAGCAGGTACCAGTCATCACCGATGGTCGTTACGAGGACTTACTGCCTGAGCACAAACGTATTTTTGCTTACGCACGTCAGAACGACAAGCAAACGCTGCTGTGTATTAACAACTACTACGGCGAAGAAGTGGAGTGTGTATTACCAGAGCGCTTTGATATGAGTAAAGCCAAGAATCTGCTTTCCAACTATCAAAATGCGACCAGCGCGATTGCTTCCAATCACCAAGTACTGCGTCCTTACGAAACTCGCATCTTGCTGATTGAAGAATAAAAGCAAATAAAAAGTACCCCTAAGGATTTCGGTCCTAAACAAAAGGCTTTGGAGTGCTCCCCAAAGCCTTTTATTTTTTCATCCTATGAACCGTAACTTACTGAGTAGCGATGCGGTTTGTGATTCATTGCAAGTACAAGGTTCAGTGCGAAGGCGCCAAGAATCGATAAGCCGATCACCCAAGGTGTGACGAAGAAGAAAGACGCAAACAAGATACACGCGTCGATCGCCATCTGAGATTTCCCGACCGAAATACCGAATTTGTCCTGAATGAACAAGCACAGCACGTTGAAGCCACCCAAACTTGAACGGTGACGGAACAGGATCAACATACCCAAGCCCATCAACAGACCGCCAGCAACCGCACAGTAAATCTCATTAATCGACTCGAGTGAGATCAGCAAATACAGATTATCCGCAAAGATAGAAACCAAAGCGCCAGAAATTGCACTATTAATCGCAAAATGACGGCCGAAGCGTTTCCATGCTAGCAAGTAAAAAGGACAGTTGGCTAAAAAGTACAGCACACCAAACGTAAAAGGTGTAAATTGGCTAATAAGCAGAGCCAATCCTGTAGTGCCTCCGGTTAAGAGGTTCGCGGATTGGAGAAAGAAAACGCCTTGAGCGACCAAAAAGGTCCCCGTAAGAATTGCCATCCAGTCTTCTTTTCTTGAGTGTTTTTCCATCTATTATGCAGTCGTTAGTGATAAATCGGGCGTGCATAGTAGTAAAAAGATGATCTTTTCGGTAGCTAGAGGGTAAAATTTGCGGTAAACCTATGTAATTGTCGTTTTACAGGGTGTAAAGCACAAAATTGACAGTCAACGGATCATGGTTAAACGATTGCAACATCGTCATGATATTTCTTGCTTGTCACCATGAAAAAACTGCATGAGAAAAATTGTAAATTTCTCTTTATGACCTAGATCAAATTATGTAGAATGCGCGCCATTAGGTCGACGAAAACGTTTGCGTTAGGTCGTTATCCAGTTTTTTTGCAACTTTCAGTACCAATCTGAGTCAGGAGATACAGATGCTTAAGCGTGATATGAACATCGCAGATTACGATGCGGAACTGTTCGCAGCTATCCAGGAAGAAACACTTCGCCAGGAAGAACACATTGAACTAATCGCTTCTGAAAACTACACAAGTCCACGTGTAATGGAAGCTCAAGGTTCTCAGCTAACGAACAAATACGCTGAAGGCTACCCAGGCAAGCGTTACTACGGCGGTTGTGAGTACGTAGATAAAGCTGAAGCACTGGCAATCGATCGTGCATGCCAACTGTTCGGTTGTGAGTACGCGAACGTACAGCCTCACTCAGGTTCTCAAGCAAACAGCGCAGTTTACATGGCGCTTCTAAACCCAGGCGACACAGTTCTAGGTATGAGCCTAGCGCACGGTGGTCACCTAACTCACGGTTCTCCAGTAAACTTTTCTGGTAAGCACTACAACGTGATTCCTTACGGTATCGACGAAGCAGGTCAAATCAACTACGACGAGATGGAACAGCTAGCGCTTGAGCACAAGCCTAAGATGATCATCGGTGGTTTCTCTGCTTACTCACAAATCGTTGATTGGAAACGCATGCGTGAAATCGCGGACAAAGTTGACGCTTACCTATTTGTAGACATGGCACACGTTGCTGGTCTAATCGCAGCTGGCGAGTATCCAACACCAGTTCCACACGCTCACGTAGTAACTACGACTACGCACAAAACGCTAGCAGGTCCTCGTGGCGGTCTTATCCTTTCTAACGAAGGTGAAGAGCTGTACAAGAAGCTGAACTCAGCAGTATTCCCTGGCGGTCAAGGTGGTCCTCTAATGCACGTTATCGCTGGTAAAGCGGTAGCGTTCAAAGAAGCGATGGAGCCTGAATTCAAAGCTTACCAAGCTAACGTAGTGAAAAACGCGAAAGCAATGGTTGGTCAATTCCAAGAGCGTGGCTACAAGATCGTTTCTAACGGTACTGAGAACCACCTATTCCTAGTTGATCTAATCGACAAAGACATCACTGGTAAAGATGCAGATGCAGCACTAGGTGCAGCAAACATCACAGTAAACAAGAACTCTGTTCCAAACGACCCACGCAGCCCATTCGTAACGTCTGGTATCCGTGTTGGTACGCCAGCAATTACTCGTCGCGGCTTCACTACTGAAGACGCGAAAGAGCTAGCAAACTGGATGTGTGACGTTCTAGATAACATCGGCAACGAAGAAGTTATCGAAGCGACAAAACAGAAAGTTCTAGAAATTTGTAAACGTCTACCAGTTTACGCGTAACTTTCTTCATAGAGTGCGCCGATTTCGTTGTCGAACATACTCATTTGCTAGAAGCAAACTCCGTGTTTTCTCCTAGAACTCGACGCATCTATTTCGAAAGTTCACCCAATTTAAAGGTCCTCATTTGAGGGCCTTTTTGTTTTTCTAGCGTATGGAAGTATCAGCTCAGAGTACGTTGAAAGCAGATTCCTGATATCGCCTAGGCTCTTCGGAATGACGTGTTTTGGTTTCTGAGAAACAAGTTGTTATGTGGCTGCTTGGGAGTATTTGCGTGGAAAACGAAAGAGGTTATTAGACTCTGAATATACTTTTGATTTGCTCAGGAACCCAACGTCGTCATTCCCTACAAGCGAGGAACGAGCGGGATAGGGGATCTCTTGTTGTCACTGTTGTTTAGAGCGCGCTGAAATCAGATTCCTGATATCACCTAGGCTCTTCGGAATGACGCGCTTTGGGTTTTGAGAGACAGGTTGTTATGTGGAGGCTCGGGAGTATTTGAGTGGAAAATGAAAGAGGTTATTAGGCTCTGAATATACTTTTGATTTACTCAGGAGCCCAACGTCGTCATTCCCTACAAGCGAGGGACGAGCGGGATAGGGAATCTCTAATTGTCACTGCTGCTTAGAGAGTGCGTTGAAATGAGATTCCTGATATCGCCTAGGCTCTTCGGAATGACGATCTTTTGGTTTTGAGAATCAGGTTGTTATGTAGTGGCTTGGGAGTATTTGAGTGGAAAACGAAAGAGGTTATTAGGCTCTGAATATACTTTTGATTTGCTTAGGAGCCCAACTGCGTCATTCCCTACAAGCGAGGGACGAGCGGGATAGGGAATCTCTAATTATCGTTGTTACTTAGAGAGTGTTGAAACAAGATTCCTGATATCGCCTAGGCTCTTCGGAATGACGATCTTTTGGTTTTGAGAATCAGGTTGTTATGTAGTGGCTTGGGAGTATTTGAGTGGAAAACGAAAGAGACGATTAGACTCTGAAGGTACTTTGAATTTACTCAGAGCCCAACTGCGTCATTCCCTACAAGCGAGGTACGAGTGGGATAGGGAATCTCTAATTATCGTTGCTACTTAAAGAGTGCGTTGAAATGAGATTCCTGATATCGCCTAGGCTCTTCGGAATGACGTGCTTTGGTTTGAGGAGAGCGGCTCGTTATCCGAATAGCAGTGGTTTAGATTCATCAGATACAAAAAAGGTTGGCCCTGAGCCAACCTTTCTTTTCAAAACAAGCGAGTGCTTATTTAATTTCGATACCTTGAGCCTGCATATCGGCATGGTAAGAAGAGCGAACAAATGGACCACACGCCGCGTGGGTGAAGCCAAGTTCTAGTGCGATCTCTTTTAGCTCGTCAAACTCTGAAGGTGGAACGTAACGTTCTACTGGTAAGTGGTGACGGCTTGGCGCTAGGTACTGACCAAGAGTCAGCATAGTCACGCCATGTGCACGAAGGTCTTTCAGTACTTCGACGATCTCTTCTTTCGTTTCACCAAGACCCATCATTAGACCTGATTTCGTCGGTACATTTGGATGCTGCTCTTTGAATTTTTGCAGCAATTGTAGTGACCATTTGTAGTTCGCGCCTGGGCGAGCTTTACGGTACAGACGAGGTGCCGTTTCTAGGTTGTGGTTGAAGACATCTGGCGGGTTGTCTTTCATAAGATCAAGTGCCACATCCATACGACCACGGAAGTCAGGAACCAGCGTTTCAATCTTGATGTGCGGGTTTAGTTCGCGGATCTCGCGGTTACAGTTAGCAAAGTGCTCTGCACCGCCATCACGCAAGTCATCACGGTCAACTGAAGTGATTACAACATACTTCAATTTCATGTCTGCGATGGTTTTCGCTAGCTTTTTAGGCTCTTCAGCTTCAACAGGAAGCGGGCGACCATGGGCAACGTCACAGAAAGGGCAACGGCGAGTACAAATCGCGCCAAGGATCATGAAAGTGGCCGTACCGTGGTTAAAACACTCAGCTAGGTTAGGGCAAGATGCTTCTTCACATACAGAGTGAAGGTTGTTCTTACGCATCGCTGATTTGATGTCTTGAATACGTTGGCTGTCGGCTGGTAGCTTGATCTTCATCCAATCAGGCTTACGTAGCACTTCTTTCTGCTCTGAAGGCATGTTCTTTACGGGAATCAATGCCATCTTGTCGGCGTCGCGGTATTTAACGCCTTTTTCCATCTGGATTGGTTTGCTCATGCTTTGTTACCTTGAGAAGGTGCTTCTGTGCTGAATTCTACTTGCTCGTAATCAAGCAAAGTAACGAGTTCTTGTATTAGTTGTTTTTCCACGGCTTCGATGTCTTCTGGTCCACCAACTTGGCTAACCTGAACCATCTCCATTCCTTCATAGCCACATGGGTTTATACGTAAAAACGGACCTAAGTCCATATTGACGTTCAACGCTAGGCCGTGGAATGAGCATCCTTTTCGAATGCGAAGTCCGAGAGAACATATTTTTTTACCGTCGACATAAACGCCTGGAGCGTCAGGTCGCGCAGCAGAATCGATATTGTATGCCTTAAGAGTGTTAATAACGAGGTTCTCGATGTGTGTAACGAGATCTCGCACTCCTAATTTTTTGCGACGTAGATTGATCAGGAAGTACGCGACTAATTGACCAGGGCCATGATAAGTCACTTGACCACCACGATCGCTTTGAACAACAGGAATATCACCAGTGTTAATCAGGTGCTCGGCTTTACCCGCTTGACCTTGTGTAAATACTGGGTTGTGTTCTACCAACCAAACTTCATCAGGCGTGTCGTCTGTGCGTTGGTCAGTGAACTCATGCATCGCCTTCCATACAGGCTCATAATCTTGGCGTCCAAGTCGTTTC
Source organism: Vibrio sp. B181a (assembly GCF_030248375.1). NCBI lineage: Bacteria > Pseudomonadati > Pseudomonadota > Gammaproteobacteria > Vibrionales > Vibrionaceae > Vibrio > Vibrio sp. B181a. Next base: position 95,704 of record NZ_JAHGAD010000071.1, read on the forward strand.
ACAACAAGTTGGTGTTGCATGGGAATTCCTGTCGCTAATATATAAAGTTTTTGGATTATAAACCGGATGAACCTGATGCTCTACAGCTGAGTAACAGATTTTTAACTGAAAGACTCGCTGTTTTGCATTATCTACATGATAAATAAAAAGAAAGCAGCCTAAGCTGCTTTCAAAAAAAATTTAATTTATCAAAAAATTATAGAACCATGCGTACGATGTCGATTTCACCCAGTTCTTTGTATAGGGTTTCAACTTGCTCGATAGAGGTTGCAGTGATGTTGATAGACACCGAGTGGTAGTTGCCCTTAGCACTTGGTTTTACTGTTGGGCTGTAGTCACCTGGAGCATGGCGCTGGATAACTTCTAGAACTAGCTCTGGAAGCTCAGGCTTTGCATGACCCATTACCTTGTATGTAAATGAACAAGGGAACTCAAGCAGGTCTTTCAATTTTGCATCAGAGTTGATGGTTAGCATATCGGTAACTCCAGTTGGTATTCGTTGCGGTGCGAAATAGTACAGTCAAATTAGGGTGAACTCAAGATTAACAAAGCCGCCCTAGTTGGCGGCTTTGCAGACTTGTTTGTTGGTCAGAAGCGAATGTTAGAAGAAGCTCTTAAACAACAATACGATGTAGTCCCACATGCGGCTAAATAGGCTGCCTTGGTCCACTGTTTCCAGTGCCATTAGTGGGTACTCAGCAATATCTTCACCATCAATTTGATAGTATAGCTTACCAACTACATCACCTTTCTTAATTGGGGCTTCTAGCTCTTTTTCAAGTACGAAGCTTGCTTTTAGGTTCTTTGCTTCACCGCGAGGCAGCGTCACGTAAGTATCTTGGTCAAGACCTAGTGCTACAGTGTCTTTGTTACCCATCCATACTTTTTCTTCTACGAAAGTTTCACCCGCTTTGTGTGGTGCCACTGTTTCGAAGAAACGGAAACCGTAGCTCAGTAGCTTCTTGCTCTCTGATTTACGTGCGTTTGCATCTTTTGTACCCATTACAACAGCAACCAGACGCATCTGACCTTCTGTTGCAGAACTTACTAGGCTGTAACCTGCATTGCTCGTGTGACCAGTTTTGATACCGTCAACGTTCATGCTCTTGTCCCACAGTAGACCGTTACGGTTGTACTGAGTGATGCCGTTGTAAGTGAATTTCTTATCAGAGTAGATACGGTACTCGTCTGGCACGTCACGGATCAGTGCTTTACCAAGTAGCGCCATATCGTAAGGCGTTGAGTATAGGTTCGGGTTGTCTAGGCCGTGAACGTTCGCGAAATGCGTGTTCTTCATGCCCAGCGTGTTTGCCCATGCGTTCATTAGATCAACGAATGCGTCTTCAGAGCCAGCAATGTGCTCAGCCATTGCCACACAAGCATCGTTACCTGATTGAATGATGATGCCGCGGTTTAGGTCATGAACCTTAACCGTTGTACCTACTTCGATGAACATTTTTGAAGAATCAGGGAAGTTTTTCGCCCAAGCATTCTTACTGATGGTCACATCATCGTCTTCTGAAATATTACCACGCGCTAGCTCTTGGCCAATTACGTAGCTGGTCATCATCTTTGTCAGACTAGCAGGAGACAACTTTGTGTTCATCTCTTTCTCAGCCAGAACTTTACCTGAGTTGTAATCCATCAAAACGTAGCCTTTGGCAGCGATTTGAGGTGCATCTGGGACAACAACTGGTGAAGCAAAAGCAGATTGAGCGATGGTTGCAGATAGTGCAACCGTAGAAACGAGAATAGATTTCACAAACTTATTTTTATTCATGGTAATTCAAATTTTTTGGTTAACTGCCGACATCTTAACAGAATCCCCACTTATGTAAGAGGGGCTCTGCATAGAAAATCATGACACCAAGGTCATTTGTCAGTTTTGTGTTTTTTAATAAATGCGGTCGAATAGCCGAGCAACTTTACTTTATCCAGAGTGGCTTGCGTCAGGGAATAGTCAGTATATGGGCCTAGCAGCAAGCGATACGTATCTTTCGAGGACTCCAAGAAAGTTTCCGTATCCAGCTTTTGACCAAGCTCTTGGCCTAAAGTTCGCGCTCGATCTTCATATTTTGATGACGCAACCTGAATCACGTATCTCGGGTGTGCAGCGAGCGACTTCTTATCGGTCGGTTTATCTACCGTGATGACTTCAATCTCTACGTTTGCGGTACCGGTTTTCACGACATCTAGCTTATGTGCCGCTGCGTAACTCAAGTCAATGATACGGCCATCATGGAAAGGGCCACGGTCATTCACGCGGACTACGGTTGACTTGCCATTGTCGGTATTGGTTACCTTCACGTAGCTCGGCAGTGGCAGGGTTTTATGCGCCGCTGTCATTGAGTACATGTCGTAGATTTCGCCGTTCGAGGTTAAATGGCCTTGGAACTTTTTGCCATACCATGAGGCACGACCTTTTTCCGTAAAGCCCTTTGCGTCACGAACGATTTTGTAGTCCGAACCGCGTAGGTTGTAATCGCTGTTACCACCTAAGCTGTAAGGTTCGTATTTAGGATGCGCATCCTCAATGTGCTCGACCGATAGTGGTTTATCAGGAGCTACATCGGATTCAAGCTCATAACGGCCTTCCTGTGTTTTTTGGTCGGTAGAAGAACAGCCCGCCAAAATCACAGCAGAAAAAACTAAGGAATATAAAGCGCGTTTTTGCATGGTCTAGGTCGCCTTAGAGAATGCTTTTCGGTGCGTGTGGATCGACATCAGAATGCCAAAACCAGCCATCAGTGTCACCATTGAGGTACCACCATAACTGATCAACGGTAAAGGTACGCCTACTACAGGTAGGATGCCACTTACCATGCCGATATTTACAAAAATATACACGAAGAAGCTGAGTACAATACTGCCTGCCATCATTCGACCAAACGCGGTTTGCGCTTGGCTCGCGAGGTAGAGACCACGGCCAATAATGAATAGATAGATGGCTAATAGGCAAAGGAAGCCAATCATACCCCATTCTTCTGCAATTACTGCAAAGATAAAGTCAGTGTGTCGCTCTGGAAGAAATTCCAATTGTGATTGAGTGCCTTGTAACCAGCCTTTGCCGGAAATACCACCAGAACCAATCGCAATCTTACTTTGGATGATGTGGTAGCCAGCGCCAAGTGGGTCCGACTCCGGGTTAAACAGCGTTCGTACGCGAACCTTTTGGTATTCACGCATCAAGAAGAACCACAGAATTGGGATAAATCCACCGAGTGCCACTGCCGCGGCAGCAATGATTTTCCAACTGATACCAGCAAGGAAGATAACGAAAATACCGGAGGCCGCGATCAGGATAGAGGTACCCAAATCAGGCTGTTTGGCGATAAGAATAGTCGGTAAACAGACCATAATCAGCGCCACAATCAGGGTTTTGAATGTTGGTGGGAGAGGCTGGCGGCCGATGTAGCGAGCGACCATCAAAGGCACGGCAAGCTTGAGAAGTTCAGATGGTTGGAATCGGACGAAGCCAAGGTTTAGCCAGCGTTGGGCGCCTTTGGATGCTTCACCAAAGAACAGCACCCCAAAGAGGAGTATGACCCCGCCAACGAACATCAGTGGAGCGAGACTCTCATACGTTCTTGGTGAGATTTGCGCCAAAACGATCATGACTACTAAAGACAGCACCATACGCATCGCTTGGCGATCCATCATAGCCAAACTTTGGCCACTTGCGCTGTACATAATGACTAGGCCAAAGCCCATCAATGCAAAGATGCCGAGTAATAACGGCAAGTCGATATGGAAGCGTTCAAACAGGGCGCGGTTTTTGCCTGTAGAGGGATCCATTTTCATCACTGCGCTACCTCTTTCTTCGCGTTGTTTTGCTCTTCTTCAGGTTCAATTTTTTCAGGGCCGATAATGACTCGGTCGAAGATCTTTCTCGCGACTGGCGCGCCATTACTTGAACCACCACCGGCGTTTTCTAGCACCACAGATACCACCACTTCAGGGTCATCAAAGGGTGCAAAGCCGGTAAACAAGGCGTGGTCACGTAAGTGCTCTGCGACTTCATCCGCATTGTATTCTTCATCTTCACCAAGGCCAAAGACCTGTGCGGTACCGGATTTACCACCAGTTTGGTAATCCATGTTGTAGAAAGAGCGACGAGCGGTGCCTTTCGTTCCATGGTTTACTAAACGCATGCCTTCTTTCGCCATATTCCAGTACTTGTCTGGCACATTTTGAATCGGTGGGTAGGTGACGTATTCCGAATTTTCTTGTTCCTCGAAATCACCGCCGTTATCGATGGTGGCTTTCAATAAGTGAGGAGCTGTCACTGCACCTTCGTTGACCAGTACTGAGGTTGCTTTGGCAATCTGCATTGGCGTAGCCGTCCAGTAGCCCTGACCGATACCAACTGGAATAGTGTCGCCCTTGTACCAAGGTGTCTTATGGCGTGCCATCTTCCACTCACGTGTTGGCATGTTGGCCTTACTTTCCTCGTAAATGTCGATGCCTGTGTAATCGCCAAAGCCAAACATCATCATCCAATTTGATAGCCGATCAATGCCCATGTCGTAGGCAATTTGGTAGAAGAAAGTATCGACCGATTCTTCAATCGACTTAATGATGTCTACGCGGCCATGCCCCCAACGCAGCCAATCTCGAAATGGGCGAGTGTCGGAGTTTGGAATACGCCAGTATCCAGGGTCATTACGTGTGGTTTTCGGAGTAATGACTCCTTCTTCCAGCGCTGCTACAGCAATGAAGGGTTTGATGGTCGAAGCTGGTGGGTAAATACCTAGCGTTGTACGGTTCACCAATGGACGGTTCTTGTCGTTCAGTAGTGCGCGGTACGCTTTACCGGAGATACCGTGTACGAATGCGTTCGGGTCGTAACTTGGGCTTGAAACCATCGCAAGTACGCCGTTATCACGAGGATCAAGCACAACAGCACTACCACGTCGGCCATCAAGCAGTTGGTGCACGTAAAGCTGTAGGTTGATATCAAGGTTTAAGACGATGTCTTTCCCCGCAATAGGCGGAACGTATTTCAGGGTTCGAATGACGCGACCACGACTGTTGACTTCAACCTCTTGGTAGCCCGCTGTGCCGTGCAGCAAGTCTTCGTAATACTTTTCGATGCCTAACTTACCAATGTCGCGTGTCGCTTGGTAGTTGGCGTCTTTTTCTTCACGGATTAGGCGCTGCATATCGCGGTCATTGATTCGTGACACGTAGCCAATGACGTGAGTCAGGACTTCGCTGAATGGGTAGTAGCGTTTCAATGTCGCACTGATTTCAACACCAGGAAAACGGTATTGATTCACTGAGAAAACAGCGACTTGGTTTTCATTCAATTGAGTTAACAGTGGCACAGACTTGAAGCGACGAGTGCGCTTACGTTCACGGTGGAAACGCTCAACTTGTTCTGGCGTGATCTCAAGGATGGTTTGCAGCGCTTCTATGGTACTGTCGATGTCTTTGATTTTCTCTGGAGTCAGCTCTAAGTTGAAGACTGGACGGTTTTCCGCGAGCAATACACCGTTGCGGTCATAGATAAGACCACGGTTAGGAGCGATTGGAACCACTTTAATGCGGTTATCATTAGAGCGGGTTTTATAGTCTTGAAACTGGTTTACCTGAATGTTGTACATATTGGCAACCAGCAAGCCCATCAAAATGACGATACCTAAAAATGCAACAATAGCGCGGCTAGAAAATAGACGCGCTTCTGCTTGGTAATCTCGAATTTGACTGCGGCGTTTACGAATCATTAACGCTTGTCTCTACAGCTAAGTAGCGATTATTCGCGGTGGTAAGGGTGGTTAGCAGTAATGCTCCACGCTCGGTATAAGCTCTCTGCCATCACGATGCGCACAAGTGGGTGCGGCAGTGTCAATGCAGACAGTGACCAGCTTTGGTCTGCTGCGGCTTTACAAGCTGGCGCTAAACCTTCAGGGCCACCGATCAGAATCGACACATCACGACCATCGAGCTTCCACGCTTCTAGCTGCTCGGCCAGTTGCGGGGTATCCCACTTTTTGCCTGGGATATCGAGAGTGACGATACGAGCACCTTTAGGTACGGCTGCCAACATCGCTTCGCCTTCTTTTTGCAAGATACGCGCGATGTCTGCATTTTTGCCGCGTTTACCCGCAGGGATTTCAACCAACTCAAGTGGCATATCATGTGGGAAACGACGACGGTATTCTTGAAAACCTTCTTCGACCCATTTTGGCATTTTTGTGCCGACGGCAATTAGTTGAATTTTCAAACGATTAACCCCAGAGTTTTTCTAGTTGGTATAGCTCGCGGTGCTCTTCTTGCATCACGTGAAGCATTGCGTCGCCCATGTCGAGGACAACCCATTCGCCTTCATTTTCGCCTTCCATACCTAGCGGCTCTAGACCCGCTTTCTTCACTTCAGATGCGACGTGATCAGCGATAGATGAAACGTGACGCTTAGATGTGCCAGTACAAATGATCATGTAATCTGTCACGCTTGATTTGCCTTCTACATCTAGAATAACAATCTCTTCCGCTTTCATGTCGTCGGCTTTATCGGCTAAAAAGTCTTTAAGTTCTTCGCGAAGCACTCGGTTTTCCTCGGTATTTTCTTTTCTGTCTGTGGGTGTTTTAACTTAGCTGGGTTAAAACTGGTCGCGCACTATATCACGCTTTAAAAGCTAAATTGCCAGCTTAATATCAGGAGAGCAGGTTTCTAGGCTCAATTGATGGATAGTTGGCCACACAGACTCATCATATTGGGTTTTGGCTTTTATCTCGGCGTGCGCCAAAAGAGACAAAAGTGCACAAATTCGGGAGGCTGACAGACGAGTCAGCGCTGCATTATAGAATGGGCGTTTGTTTTGCCACACTCGATGTTTTTCAAACACCTGACTTATGCCCATTTGAGTAAGGTCTCGGTGCATGTTTAGTAGTTGGTTGAACTCTTTCTGTACGCTTCGGATCAGAATGATGGTTTCGATGCCTTCCGCCTCTAGCTGTCGCAGAATGCGCTGCGCGCGGTTTGCTTTACCTGCTAGTAGAGCGTCAATCCAATGGAATGTCGTAAAGTGATTGTGGCGGCTCAGCGCTTCTTCAAGACGCACTACCGTCAGCTCGCCATCTGGGTAGAGTAAAGCTAGCTTTTCTAAACTTTGCGATAGCGCGAACAAATTACCTTCGTGCCATTGTGCCAACATTTGCAGAGATTGCTGATCCGCTTTTAATCCCAACGCTCGGCAACGCGCCTGCACGAACATTGGCAGTCGCTGCAAATCAGGTGTTAGACAACTTACCCAGTCACCCTTGGCACTCAGTGCTTTGAACCATTTAGCGTTTTCTTGTGCTTTAGTCAGTTTGCTGCCAACCACCACTAACATGATGTCGTCATGGAGCATTTCGCACAGATTGACCAGTTCTTTACTGATGGCTGCGTTTGCACCAGCCTCTGGTAGTTCAAGCTCAATCAGTTGACGACTAGAGAATAGGCTTAGCGCTTGGAAGCAGTTATAGACTTGATTCCAATCTAAGCTGGCGTCGACGGCAAAACGGTGTCTTTCTTCAAAGCCCTGTTGGCGAGCCATGTTTTGGATCGCTTGACGGCTTTCTTGAATTAACAGCGGTTCGTTACCAAAAATCAGGTAAACCTGCTTGATGTGTTTCGCTAGGTGATCAGCCAGCTTGTCGGCAAAAATTCGCATTCTGATTAAGAGTTTGTGTTCGTAGAGTTAGAGTTTGTCGCTTCAGGAGCAACGTGGCCTTGCTCGTATTCAGCACGAACTCGACCTAGTTGGCGCATCATTTGGCCAGCCGCTTGTTGACGCATTTCATCTTCGATAACGTCACGTTCTACTGATTTCGCTAGTGCAGTTAGCGGGTTATCTAGGTAGTTACGGTTAACGGTGGTCGTGAAATCTTTTGCACCGAAGCCAGGGATCGTCACGCGGTATTTCACCACGTAAGTCAGTTCTTTTTCTGCTGCTCGGCTGTTTTGATAAAGCGATAGCGTACGCTCGTCAATGGTCGCTTCAGTAAGGTGTAGGTTCGGAGTATTTGATGACGGTTTTACTAAATCGACCTTGTTCAATTCAAGTTGAGCGCGGATGTAACGCGTCAATGGGCTGTATTCATCATAGCTAGTGAAAGACATGGTGTGGAGCTCTTCCGGAACGGAGTACTCGCCACGAAGGTGAAAACCACAGGCAGAAAGAAGCCCCGCTAATACCAAAACCACTGGTAGTTTAATCAAAGAGAAAAAGCGCATTGATTGTATTCATCCTAAATTGAAGGGGTTATTTACCTTAAACCACTCGGCATGAATGGTTTGAGGTAAATAAACAGGGTAGCGAACTACCCTGTTTAATGACTCCTAGCATGCGAATTGGTTCGCGTTGCTTTGAGTTATTGCAAGCTGCGTTTCGTTTTTAGCGAAAGACTAGTTTGCAACGATGTTCAACAGTTTACCTGGTACGTAAATTACTTTACGGATAGTTAGGCCATCTGTGAACTTAGTAACGTTTTCGTCGTTTAGACCAAGCTCTTCTACTTGTTCTTTCGTTGCGTCTGCAGCAACAGTCAGTTTCGCACGTAGCTTACCGTTTACTTGAACAACGATAGTTTTCTCGTCTTCAACCAGTGCTTTCTCGTCGAACGTTGGCCATGCTGCATTATCGATGTCAGCTTCACCTAGCGCAGCCCATAGTTCGTATGAGATGTGCGGAGTGATTGGGTAAAGCATGGCAACAACAGCTTTTAGCGCTTCATCAAGGATTGCACGATCTTGTGCAGATTCTTGAGGCGCTTTCGCTAGCTTGTTCATCAGTTCCATGATTGCAGCGATTGCTGTGTTGAACGTTTGACGGCGAGCGATATCATCAGTCACTTTCGCGATAGTTTTGTGAACATCACGACGAAGAGCTTTTTGGTCACCAGAAAGTGCTGCTGCATCTACTGCTTCTGCTGCACCTTTTGATGTGTGCTCGTTTACTAGTTTCCAAACACGTTTCAGGAAGCGGTTAGCACCTTCTACGCCAGACTCTTGCCATTCAAGTGTCATGTCTGCAGGAGACGCGAACATCATGAATAGACGTACTGTGTCTGCACCGTACTTATCTACCATCTCTTGAGGGTCGATACCGTTGTTTTTCGACTTAGACATTTTGATCATGCCTGAGTGTGTAACATCGCGGCCTTCAGTGTCTTTCGCAGAAGTGATGCGGCCTTTACCGTCACGCTCAACAGCAACATCTGTTGGTGCAACCCACTCTTTACCGCCTTTCTCGTTCTCGAAGTAGAACGCGTCTGCTAGTACCATGCCTTGACACAGTAGTTGCTTGAACGGTTCGTCAGACGTTACGTAGCCAGCATCACGTAGTAGTTTGTGGAAGAAGCGAGAGTACAGTAGGTGCATACAAGCGTGCTCGATACCACCGATGTACTGGTCTACTGGTAGCCAGTAGTTTGCTTTTTCTGGATCTAGGATGTCGTCAGCTTGTGGTGAACAGTAACGTGCGTAGTACCAAGAAGACTCCATGAACGTGTCGAACGTATCTGTCTCACGTAGAGCAGGTTCGCCGTTGAAAGTTGTCTTCGCCCATTCTTTGTCTGCTTTGATTGGGCTAGTTACGCCGTCCATTACCACGTCTTCTGGAAGGATTACTGGTAGTTGGCCAGCTGGTACTGGGTGAACTTCACCGTCTTCAGTGGTTACCATAGGGATTGGCGCACCCCAGTAACGTTGACGAGATACACCCCAGTCACGTAGACGGAAGTTAACTGTCTTAGTACCTTTGCCTTCTGCTTCTAGCTTCGCTGCGATTGCATCGAACGCCGCTTGGAATTCTAGACCGTCGAATTCACCTGAATCGAACAGTACACCTTTCTCTGTGTATGCCGCTTCAGAGATGTCTAGCTCACTGCCATCAACTGGCTTGATAACAGGCACGATATCTAGACCGTACTTAGTTGCGAACTCGAAGTCACGTTGGTCGTGCGCAGGTACTGCCATTACAGCGCCTGTACCGTAATCCATCAGTACGAAGTTTGCTACGTAAACAGGAACTTCACGGCCGTTCAATGGGTGAATAGCAGTAAGGCCAGTCGCCATACCTTTCTTCTCCATTGTCGCAAGCTCAGCTTCTGCAACTTTGGTGTTCTTACACTCTTCGATGAACGCTGCTAGTTCTGGGTTGTTCTCAGCTGCGATAGTCGCTAGAGGGTGACCTGCTGCGATACCAACGTAAGTCACACCCATTAGAGTGTCTGGACGAGTTGTGTAAACTTCTAGGTCTTGTTGACCTTTCACTTCAAACTTTAGCTCAACACCTTCAGAACGACCGATCCAGTTGCGCTGCATGGTTTTCACCATTTCTGGCCAACCTTCAAGCTTGTCTAGATCGTCAAGCAGTTCTTGAGCGTATTCTGTGATCTTGATGAACCACTGAGGAATTTCTTTTTGCTCTACAGGCGTGTCACAACGCCAGCAGCAGCCGTCTTCAACCTGTTCGTTTGCAAGAACAGTTTGGTCGTTTGGACACCAGTTAACAGAAGAAGTCTTCTTGTAAACCAGACCTTTCTCGTAAAGCTTCGTGAAGAACTCTTGTTCCCAACGGTAGTACTCAGGTGTACATGTTGCGAATTCACGGTTCCAATCGTAACCAAAGCCTAGAAGCTTAAGTTGGTTCTTCATGTATTCGATGTTTTCGTAAGTCCAAGGTGCAGGCGCGGTGTTGTTTTTAACCGCTGCGTTTTCTGCAGGTAGACCAAACGCATCCCAACCGATTGGTTGCATTACGTTTTTGCCTTGTAGGCGTTGGAAACGAGATACTACGTCACCGATGGTGTAGTTACGCACGTGACCCATGTGCAGTCGACCACTTGGGTATGGGAACATGGATAGACAGTAGAATTTTTCTTTGTTTGGGTCTTCACTTACAACAAAGGTCTTGTTGTCATCCCAGTGCTTTTGAACTTTCTGTTCAAGGTCTTGTGGATTGTATTGTTCTTGCATCGATGGTATCCGGTTATCTTGGAATTTGTGAGTTCGGTTAGAACAGACTTAAATAGATCGTCATAGAATACCTAAAGCTAGGGATCACAACAATAGCCAATCTATACCCATGCGTCTGAAGTGACGCTTGGTAGTGGAAAGATGGAGGTCAGTTATGCCTAAACGTAAAGCAGGTTATGAGGAAATGCTCGAGGATGTGATTGAAACCTTGAAGCACAGTCCGGATGAAGTTAACAAAGTATTCGAAACGTCGGGCAAAGTGGTGGATGCTGCCAACGACATGACCAAAGACGAACTCTCACTGATATCAGCTTATGTAAAAGCGGATTTAAAAGAGTTCTCGGACAATTATGAAGAAGGTAAGAGTGGGCCTTTCTATCTCACGATTGCTGATTCGATTTGGCAAGGTCTGCTCGATATTACCGACAGAACCAAAGTGGAGTGGGTAGAGCTATTTGATGACTTAGAGCATCAAGGGCTTTATGAAGCGGGCGAGGTGATTGGCCTTGGTACTTTAGTCTGTGACGAATGTGGTCACAAGACGACATATAACCACCCAACCGTGATCATTCCATGCATTAAGTGCAATCATACTGGCTTTAGTCGTCAGTCACTGAAACCATAGTGAGACGTTAAAACGTGATGGAATAAAAAAGAGGCTCTAGAGCCTCTTTTTTGCGTTTATGACTTTTTCTTTCTTGGTAACCACCAAGCCAACATCAAACTCAATCCAGCCCAAACGTAGAGCGGCCATGTGCCCACGATACGATACGGAGTTTGTCCGTCGGTAGGTACAAGCTCTGCACGAAGTACTGCGGTTTCAAATTGAGGGATTTGCTCAATGATTTTACCTTTATGGTCGGTTACCGCTGTTACGCCGTTATTGGTCGAACGAATAAGTGGCTTACCAAGCTCAAGAGCACGCATTCGAGCGATTTCCATATGTTGCAATGGACCAATCGAATGACCAAACCACGCATCATTAGACAGCGTTAGAATGAAATCAGTATCGTCGGTAACATTCTGGCGCACTTGTTCACTGAAGATGATTTCATAACACAGTGCTGGGTCCATATGCTTACCGTTCGCCACGATGTTTGGCTGAACAAAGTCGCCACGGCTGAACGATGACATCGGTAAGTTGAAGAATGGCGCTAGTGGACGCAGTACATCTTCAAACGGCACAAACTCACCAAATGGTAATAGGTGGTGTTTGTGGTAGCGCTTATCCATATCAAAGCTGTAATCGCCGTATGGATTCACACCGAGCGATAGAATGCTGTTGTAGAACTGGCCATCTTCACCTTGGTTAACGACACCGGTAATGATGGCGCTGTTATTCATCTTCGCGGCAGCATCAATGTTTCTTAGGAACGATGGTACTTCAATTTCAAATGCAGGGATCGCGGCTTCTGGCCATACGATGATATCAGCATCCCAGTTCTCACGAGTGAGGTCCGCGTATTTCATGATGGTTGGCCAGCGTTGGCTCGGTAGCCATTTTAGGTTCTGGTCGACGTTACCTTGGATCAGCGCAACTTTGGTGGTGTCTTCCACACGTGGAGTGACCCAATCGTACTGACGGATACCAAAGCCCGCACTTAATAGCACCGAAGGGATGATGATCATTAACCATTGCTTGTGGATCCATGCGTACGCCAATGCGCCAGCACTGATCATGATGAACAGGGTTAATAGCTCTACACCACCAATAGGCGCAAAGCTAGCAAATGGCGCATCAATTTGGCTGTAGCCAAGCCATAGCCAAGGGAAGCCTGTCATTACCCAGCCGCGCAGCCAGTCGGTGACTAGCCATAATGCAGGGGCTGCAAGCAGTGCTTTGCTTAGGGTAAATTCTGGGAAGAACTTGTTGCTGAGCCATGCAAACAGGCCGGTGTAAACCGACAGGTAAGCGATCAGTAGGCCCATAAGGAAGAGGTTTGCAATTAGCGGCATGCCGCCAAAGCCAGCAATGCTGACGTAAACCCAGCTTACACCCGTCGCAAATTGACCTAGCCCCCAGGCATAACCGATCCAAAGCGCGCGCTTAGGCGATTGGTTTGCAAGAAGAATAAGTAGAATGGCAGGGCTGAGTATGGCGATTGGCCATAACTGGTAAGGGGCAAATGCTAGGGTAGTGGAGGCGCCAACAAAAGCGGCCACTAAGGGCCGCTTGAGGCGATGAAAGAGTACATTCATCATTTTATTTTTCTGATATTCCCGATGTTAGGGTATCGCGTTACTCTTGAGTGGCTTCAACCAGCTTTTCTTCGTCTGGAATCGTCACTTGAAGTTGAATGACACGACGGTTGTCGGCAGCCGTTACTTTGAAGCTGTATGCTTCAATATCCACGACTTCGCCACGCGATGGTAGGTGACCAAAAGCAGTCATTACCATGCCGCCAACGGTATCCACTTCTTCATCGCTGAAGTTGGTACCGAATGTCTCATTAAACTCTTCAATGGTTGTCAGAGCTCTGACAGCAAACGTGTGTTTGCTCAGCTTACGGATATCGGTTTCTTCATCGTCATCAAACTCATCTTCAATATCCCCTACGATTTCTTCAAGGATATCTTCGATAGTCACAAGACCAGAAACACCACCGAATTCATCGACAACAATCGCCATGTGATAACGTTCTTCACGGAATTCTTTTAGCAGGCGGTCGACGCGTTTACTTTCCGGTACCACGACTGCTGGTCGAATTACTTCTTCGATATCAAATGGGTTACTGCCTGAGCCCAAGTATTTGAGTAAGTCCTTCGCTAGTAGAATGCCTTCCACATGGTCTTTATCTTCGCTGATCACAGGGTAGCGAGAGTGTTGAGCATCAGTGATCAGTGCGATCAAAGTATCTAGATCGTCTGTGCGCTCAACAGTAACCATTTGCGAACGCGGGATCATAATGTCACGCACGCGCATTTCGGAGATTTCCATAACACCTTCAAGCATGTCGCGGGTGTCGTGGTCAATCAGGTCATTGATTTCTGAGTCGCGGATTACATCCACAAGCTCTTGGCGGTCTTTTGGTTCGCCTTGAAATAGTTGACCTAGACGTTCAAAGAAGGACTTTCTACTCGGACCTTCTGCCTTTTCTTTCTTGCCTTCATTAGAAGAGGGAGAATTATCTTCGTTCATTGTTTCTCAATTAAGTAACGCTATCAGATGTGTGATAGCTCACATAGAAAGACGAGCACGAGATGGTTATCTGGGTGGTTCGCCTTTCCCTGTCGAGCAACCAAAGTTACTCTTTTTCAGCAATATACGGGTCTTCATAACCCATACCTTGCATGATTTCTGTTTCGAGGGATTCCATCTCTTCAGCTTCATCATCCTCGATATGGTCATAACCTAGCAGATGCAAGCTGCCATGTACAACCATATGCGCCCAATGTGCTAGTAGAGGCTTGTTCTGCTCTACTGCCTCTTTTTCAACAACTTGGCGACAGATGATCAAATCGCCTAGTAGGTCCATTTCCATACCAGGTGGTACTTCGAATGGGAAAGACAGCACATTGGTCGGCTTATCTTTACCACGGTATTCGTGGTTTAGCTCGTGACTTTCTTGCTCGTCGACAATACGAATTGTCAGTTCCGCTTGTGGTTGGAAAAGAGGGATAGTCTTATCTAGCCACAATTGGAAATCTTGCTCAGAAGGTAAGCCTTCTTCATTTTCGACTGCCAGTTGCAAATCAAGTTCAATTGCCATGGTTATTCCTTAGTTGCCGCGACTTGTGCGTTCAGTTCTGCTTTGGCTGCTTCTAGCAGTTTGGCATCACGTTCTTCACGACGGCGTTTTTCGAACTCTTTACGTTCTTTCTGGTCTTGCGCTTCCCACTTCTCGTAAGCGTTAACGATGCGCGCTACCACTGGGTGGCGCACTACGTCGTCAGCTTGGAAGAAGTTAAAGCTGATGTCGTCAACTTCGCTCAGTACTTCAATTGCATGACGAAGACCCGATTTCGCACCGCGAGGTAAGTCAATTTGAGTGACGTCACCGGTGATAACCGCACGAGAGTTGAAGCCAATTCGCGTCAGGAACATCTTCATCTGCTCTACAGTGGTGTTTTGGCTCTCATCAAGAATGATGAAGGCGTCGTTTAGAGTACGACCACGCATGTAAGCAAGAGGTGCTACCTCAATCACGTTACGTTCAATCAGCTTTTCTACGCGCTCAAAGCCCAGCATTTCAAATAGGGCATCGTAGAGAGGGCGTAGGTAAGGGTCGACTTTCTGGCTCAAATCGCCAGGTAGGAAGCCCAGTTTCTCACCTGCTTCAACCGCAGGACGAGTTAATAGAATACGACGGATTTCTTGGCGCTCTAGTGCGTCAACGGCTGCTGCAACCGCTAGGTAAGTTTTACCAGTACCAGCAGGACCGATACCGAAGGTGATATCGTGCGTCACCATGTTCATCAGGTATTGACCCTGATTTGGTGTACGAGGCTTGATCACACCTTTTTTCGTTTTAACGAAGACTTCTTTACCGTGTTCGAAGTTCGATTCGGTATTCTGCTCCAGTACACCCGATTCTTTGATTGCCAGGTGGATCTGCTCTGGTTCGATATCAGGGGTTTCGCCGCGGACAGGAGCGGTGTCTACGTAAAGGGTTTTCAGGATATCCAGCGCAGCTGCTGCGGTATGAGGTTTACCGACAATGGTGAAAAGGTCGCTACGGTGGTTAATTTCAACGCCTAGACGACGTTCTAAATGCTTGATGTTGTCATCGAATGGACCGCACAGGCTTGCTAGTCGGCGGTTGTCTGAAGGTTCTAGATTGATTTCTAGCGTTACGATTTTATTGCTCAATGTTGCCTCTCATTTTATGCCACTTAACGAGAGCCTGATAACGACCAGGCTCTCAATGGCTATTTGTACGAGCTTATGGCGTAAAAGTAGCTACACCTAGCTCATCTTCGCGACGTGTTTTCGCCATCATTTGCGTTGGTGAAATCACACTACGAAGGTCCATGTCTTTTTCTGTACGTACTAGCTCACCACGTAGTGAGTTAGCAAATACGTCCGTAATCTTCACGTCAACGAATTGACCAATTAGGTCTGCGCTACCTTCAAAGTTTACTACACGGTTGTTTTCTGTACGAGCGCGTAGCTCCATTAGGTTCTTCTTAGAAGGACCTTCAACCAGAACGCGTTGCTCAGTGTCTAGCATTTGACGAGAGTAGCGCATTGCTTGCGTGTTTACTGTTTGTTGTAGCTCGTATAGACGCTCTTTCTTCACTTGCTCTGATAGGTCACAAGGGTAATCTGCCGCTGGCGTACCTGGACGTGGAGAGAAGATGAAGCTGAAGCTCATGTCAAAGTCTACGTCTTTGATTAGCTTCATTGTGTCTTGGAAATCTTTGTCTGTTTCACCAGGGAAACCAACGATAAAGTCTGAACTGATTTGGATATCAGGACGTGCTTTACGCAGTTTACGGATGATCGACTTGTACTCAATCCCAGTGTGAGGACGTTTCATCATAGTCAGCACTCGGTCACTACCACTTTGTACTGGTAGGTGAAGGAAGCTCACTAGCTCAGGTGTGTCTTCGTATACTGCGATGATGTCATCAGTAAACTCTAATGGGTGGCTTGTTGTAAAGCGGATACGATCAATACCATCGATAGATGCAACCAAACGAAGCAGCTCTGCAAATGAACAGATTTCACCGTCGTGCATAGGACCACGGTACGCGTTTACGTTTTGACCCAGTAGGTTTACTTCACGTACGCCTTGATCTGCTAGCTGAGCGATTTCGAACAGTACGTCATCCATTGGACGGCTTACTTCTTCACCACGAGTGTACGGTACTACACAGTAAGTACAGTACTTAGAACAGCCTTCCATGATAGAAACGAATGCCGTTGCACCTTCAGCACGAGGCTCTGGTAGACGGTCAAACTTTTCGATTTCTGGGAATGAAATGTCCATTACTGGTGCTTCATCCGATTGAGATTGTTTAATCATCTCAGGAAGACGGTGAAGAGTTTGTGGACCAAAGATTACGTCAACGTATGGAGCACGCTGACGGATATGGTCACCTTCTTGAGTTGCTACACAACCACCTACGCCGATAACTACGCCAGGTTTTTTATCTTTTAGTGTTTTCCAACGACCAAGCTGGTGGAAAACTTTCTCTTGCGCTTTTTCACGGATCGAACAGGTGTTAAGTAGAAGTACGTCTGCTTCCTCTGGCTCTTCGGTCAGCTCGTAGCCGTTTGCAGCATTAAGCAGGTCGGCCATTTTTGATGAATCGTATTCGTTCATCTGGCAGCCCCAGGTTTTAATTAGCAGTTTCTTACTCATCTCACTTTCGCTCGTTCAGTTGTACTTAAATCGGAGAGCTATTGCCCAAATTATAGCCGCCATCTCGGCGGTAAGCGGCGTATTGTACTGCTTTAAAAAGCACCTGACTAGTGATCTGACGAATTCTCTGCAAACCCTGATGAAATCTAGTTTTTTGCCCTATATACAGCAAGGTTTTTTGTTAAACAATTTTGTAAAAATAGCCATGGAACGTACAATTAAAAAACGCCAATTAATCAATACGATGAAGAGCAAAAAATGAACAAGTATGACATCGCCGTAATCGGTGGCGGCATGGTCGGGGCAGCAGTGGCTGTTGGGTTTGCCAAGCAAGGCAGAAGCGTTGTAATGGTCGAAGGCGCAGAGCCAAAGGCGTTTGAGGTTTCTCAGGCGTTGGATGTTCGCGTTTCCGCGATTTCTCATCAGTCGGTGAAGTTACTTGATTCATTAGGTGCATGGTCTGCGATTGAAAGCATGCGAGTGTGCCCTTATCGTCGTTTGGAAACGTGGGAACATCCTGAGTGTCGTACACGTTTTCACTCTGATGAGCTTTCGTTGGAGCAGTTAGGATACATTGTTGAAAACCGCCTAATCCAACTAGGCCTTTGGCAAACTTTCGCACAATACGACAACTTAACGGTGATGTGCCCAGAGCGATTGAAAGATATAGAATTTGCCGAGGTAAACCGTGTAACGCTAGAAAGCGGCGAGCAGTTTGAAGCTAATTGGGTGATTGGTGCAGATGGCGCGAACTCAAAAGTTCGTCAATTGGCGGGTATTGGTGTAACGGCATGGGACTACCGTCAACACTGTATGCTGATCAACGTGAAAACTGAACTTCCGCAACAAGACATCACTTGGCAACAATTTACTCCGTCAGGTCCACGTTCATTCTTGCCGTTATGCTCATTAACTGAAGACGGTAAAGAAGTCGGGCAGGGTTCGTTGGTTTGGTATGACTCGCCAAAACGCATTAAACAATTATGCGCTATGACTAAACCTCAGTTAAGAGAAGAGATCCTGCGTCATTTCCCTGCCGAGTTGGGTGATATTGAAGTTCTACAATTTGGCTCATTCCCGCTCACTCGTCGCCATGCCCAAAGCTATTCAAACAAGAATTGTGTGTTAGTGGGGGATTCTGCTCATACAATCAACCCACTTGCTGGGCAAGGTGTGAATCTCGGCTTCAAAGATGTTGATGTTCTGCTTGCGGTTACCGAGCAGCAAGAACAACTTAACGATACATTGCTTGCCAAATATGAGCGCGCCCGTCGACCAGATAACTTGTTAATGCAAACGGGCATGGATGTGTTCTACAAAGGCTTCAGTAATGATTTAGGGCCATTGAAGTTCGCTCGTAATGCAGCATTGAAGCTGGCGGAAAACTCAGGGCCGATCAAAGCGCAAGTATTGAAGTATGCGCTAGGTATGTAAAAGACTTCAGAGCACATAGAAAGCGGTCGATAAAAAGCAATAGATAGAAAAAAAGCGAGCCATGAGCTCGCTTTTTTAATTCGATAAATCAGAGATCTACCGAGTCCAGAATCAGAAAAAAGAAAAAACCCAGCAAATTAATGCTGGGTTTTTCAAGAATGGTGCGGAAGGAGAGA